>CANQMJ010000072.1 GCA_947624945.1 uncultured Clostridia bacterium
AATGAGGGAAAGCCTGCTTAACGGTCTGGAAGGAAACGAGGAAGACCCGGATTTTTTTCAGTGAGGTGTTCGTATACCAAAAAGGGTAGTATAGTGCGTCTGATCTCCTACGGTATGACGACGCGTCCGAGCGCAGTTCTGTCCTCACGCTCAAAATTCGTATTCCGTTCGGGTCACGCGTTCAAGAGAGATGGTCGAAAAGTACGAGAACGAGATAAAGTCCTCCAAGTAAGCATTTTTGCCGATACGATATGCGTCCCGCTTTTGCGGGACGCATATTTTTACGCGCCGCGCCGACGAAATTTTTCAAAAGCTGATGACATAGCATCATATGCGTGATAAAATAGACGTATAAAACATCAGAGAAACGGAACGCAGGATATGAACGCAGTCACGATAAGACGGGAAAAGATAACGATACCGACATACGATGTCGGCGCATACGACAAAAACCCGATGTTCCTCGATAAGCGCGTCTATCAGGGCTCGAGCGGACGCGTGTACCCGCACCCCGTTTGCGAATCGGTCTCCGACGTAAAAACGGAGCGCGAATACGACGCTGTATTCCTCGAAAACGACTACATACTCGCGATGATACTGCCCGAGCTCGGCGGCAGAGTGCAGCGACTTTACGACAAGACGAACGGCTACGATGCCGTATACTACAACGAAGTCATAAAGCCCGCGCTCGTCGGACTCGCGGGACCGTGGATATCGGGCGGCATCGAATTCAACTGGCCGCAGCATCACCGTCCGTCGACGTATGACATCGTCGACGTGACGACTGAAGAGCACGGGGACGGCTCCGCGACAGTTTGGGTCGGCGAGACAGAGCGCATGTTCCACACGAAGTGCACGGCGGGCTTCACGCTTTACCCCGACCGCGCATATCTCGAAATAACGGCGCGGCTCTATAATCCGACAGACCGTCCGCAGACGTTTCTGTGGTGGGCGAATCCCGCAGTGGCGGTCAACGACGACACGCAGTCCGTGTTCCCGCCCGACGTCACCGCCGTCTACGACCACGGCAAGCGCGACGTGTCGAAGTTCCCGATAGCGGACGGCGTATACTACAAGGTCGACTACTCGCCCGGCACCGACATCTCGCGCTACAAAAACATACCCGTGCCGACGTCGTACATGGCGTACCGCTCCGACTTCGACTTCATCGGCAACTACGACCACAAAAAGCGCGCGGGCCTCTTGCACATCGCCGACCATCACATATCGCCGGGCAAAAAGCAGTGGACATGGGGAAACGGCGACTTCGGACGCGCATGGGACCGCAACCTGACAGACGAAAACGGACCGTACATCGAGCTTATGACGGGAGTTTTCACCGACAATCAGCCCGATTTCACATTTCTAAAGCCGTACGAGGAAAAGACGTTCACGCAGTACTTCATGCCGTACCGCGACGCGGGGGCAGTCAAAAATGCGAATCTCGAAGCCGTCTTAAACGCCGAGACCGAAAACGGCAAAGTCACAGTCACTGTCTATTCGCCGTCGGGACTGCACGACGCGACGATACTTGTAATGGAGAGCGGGCGGCAGATATACTACGCGCCGCTTGATATTGATACGGCGGGGACGTTCACCGTGTCCGTCGACGACGCGGACGCGAAGTACGATGACGTGAGCGTGATGATAATGCGTCGTGACGGCAAGACCGTGCTGTCGCACTTCCCGCAAAAGTATGACGCCGCAGTGCCCGACGTCGCGGAGGCGCTTCCGGAGCCGTCCGAACTCGAGACTTGCGAAAAACTGTTTTTGGCGGCGACGCATCTTGAGCAGTACCGCCACGCGACGCGTTCGCCCGAGCCGTATTACCTCGAGGGACTGCGCCGCGACCCAGGCGATATTCGCTTAAACAACGGCTACGGCAAGTATCTTTACGCACGCGGACGGTTCGAGGAATCAATACCTTATTTCCGCGCGGCTGTGAAGTCCTCGACGTGGAAAAATCCGAACCCCTACGACTGTGAGCCGTACTACAATCTCGGACTTGCGCTCGAGGCCGTCGGCGACGACGAGGGCGCGTACGACGCATACTACAAGGCTACGTGGGACGGCGATATGCAGGGCGCCGCATTTTACAGGCTCGCGCTCATCGCGTCAAAGCGTTGGGAGTACGAGCAGGCGCTCGCATTTGTGTCGCAGTCGCTTTTGCGCGGCGCGCACAACATGAACGCGCGGACGCTCAAAACGGCGCTTCTGCGCCGTCTCGGCAGAGTCGACGAGGCGATATCGTTCGCAAAGGAAACGATGAGCATAGACATGCTTGACTTCGGGTGCAGATACGAGCTTTGCCGACTGACAGGCGAGGGCGCGGACGAGCTTGACAATATCATGCGCGGCGACGCGCACAATTATATCGAGCTTTCGCTCGTCTATATCGCGGCGGGACTTGGAAGCGACGCAGTCGACATACTCGCGCGCGTGAAGGACGGCGACCCGATGACGCACTATTACCTCTACTACTGCGGTATCGGCGAGGAGCTCGGCGCGGCGGAGTCCGCGGACTATGCATACTGTTTCCCGAACAGGCTCTTTGACATAGCGGTACTCAAAAAAGCGATAGAAGGCGGCGGCGAGCGCGCCAAATACTACCTCGGATTGCTCTACTACGACAAGGGACGGCGCAAAGACGCCGCGTCGCTGTGGGAGGACTGTGCTGACCGCATCGGCATACCGACCGTATACCGAAATCTTGCGCTCGCGTACTATAACGAATATCACGACGGCGAACGCGCTCTCGCGTCGATGGAGCGCGCGTTCGCGCTCGACGAAACGGACGCCTGCGTGTTCTATGAGCGCGACATGCTCTATCGCATGATGAACATAGCGCCCGAGGCGAGGCTTTCAAAGCTGCGCGAGCATGAGGACCTCGCGCTGTGCCGCGACGACTTATGTACCGAATACATCACGCTTCTTATAACGTGCGGCGAGTACGAGTACGCGTACGAGCTTATGATGAGCCGCCGTTTCCACCCGTGGGAGGGCGGCGAAGGAAAGATAACGGCGCAGTACAAGCGCGCGCTGATAAAAAAGGCGGAGGCGGAACCGGAGCGCGCAGTCGAATATTTGACGCAGGCGCTCTCTTATCCCGAAAATCTCGGAGAGGGTAAGCTCGCGGGCTGCCTTGACAACGATATATATTACCTCCTCGGCAAAGCGTACGAAAGCGTCGACGCGGACAAGTCACATCATGCATACGAGATGGCGGCGCGCGGCGAGTTCGGACTGTCGGCGGCGTCATACTACAACGATCAGCCGCCGGAAATGATGTATTACGCGTCTTTGGCGAAGCGCTCGCTCGGTGAGGCGGACGAAGCAAAACGTCGCTTTGACGCTATGCGCGATTACATGGACGCTCACATCGGCGACGAGGTCAAAATAGACTATTTCGCGGTGTCGCTGCCCGATTTCTCGGTGTTCGACGCGGACCTTGACAAAAAGAACATCGTCCACTGCCTCTACATGGGCGCGCTCGGCAGCCTCGGCGTCAGCGACAAAGATGCGGCGCGCGAGTGCGCACAGCGCGGGCTCGCGCTCGACGGCAGCCATACGGGACTGCGCGATTTGATGGACTCGCTCTGATCCGTAACGCATAAAAAACAGGCGAACGCATATTGCGTTCGCCTGTTTTATCAGAATGTTACGCCGGCGCCGAGACCGAAGCTGACGGACAGCGCCTCGTCGACCTCGTTCATCGCGGCTCCGTCGAGGTGGCCGATCTTTTCGCGCAGACGGCGCTTATCGAGCGTGCGTATCTGCTCGGCGAGGATAACGGAATCGCGCGCGAGTCCTGCCTCGGACGAGGTGACGCCGATATGCGTCGGCAGACGCGTCTTTCCCATGCGGCTCGTTATCGCGGCGGCGATAACGGTCGGGCTGTACCTGTTGCCCATGTCGTTCTGAACGATAAGTACGGGACGTATCCCGCCCTGCTCCGAACCGACGACGGGGGAAAGATCGGCGTAGTATATGTCGCCGCGCCTGACCGCGGCTGTATTTGACGCGGCGCGGACCTCGTGCGCCGCCACGGGCGGCGCGGATGAAACGGCGCCGCCCGCATACGCATTATTGTCGATTTGCTTCAATTTTTCCTGTCTCCGATTTTCAACGTGTTTTGCCGGCTGCAATTATATTATTGCCGGCGCGGGCGCGGACTAAACGTGCGCGCGCAAATAATTCGCGCCCGTTTACATTTTATGCATGCACGCGCACACGCGTGAAATGCGTTTTTTTACACGGAAAGGCACGTTTTTTCGAAAAAAGCGCTTGACAAACGGCGCGATGTGTGATATTATACGCATGTTGATCCAAAGACAGCAGGTCACGGTAAAGCGGTCGTTCGCTATCCTGCCGAGGAGAGTTTATATAATGTATGCCGCACGGCATACATGGTTTTGAACTTTCACCCTCGCTTTGGCGGGGATTTTTATTTGGACCTTCCAATTCTAAAAGGAGGTAAAACAATGCCCAGCAAACAGGTTCTCGAGTCAAAGCAGGCGATAGTCGCCGATCTTGCCGAAAAGATACGCAAGGCGCAGTCCGGCGTTATCGTCAAGTATGAGGGCATAACGGTCGGAGACGACACGGAAATGCGCAAGAAGATGCGCGAAGCCGACGTCGACTACGTCGTTATGAAGAACACTCTCACGGCAAGAGCATGCGACGAGGTCGGCTACGGCGAGATCAAAGAGCATCTCGAGGGAATGAACGCTATCGCGATCAGCTACAAGGATCCGGTCGCTCCCGCGAAGATACTCAAGGAGTATGCGGAAAAGATCGAGACGTTCGAGATCCGCGTCGGTTTCCTTGAAGGCAAAGTGATCGACAAGGACACGGTCAACGAGCTTGCCGACATCCCGTCAAGAGAGATCCTTCTCTCCCGCTTCCTCGGAAGTATCCAGTCGCCTGTCAGCGGATTTGCACGCGCTATCCAGGCGATCATCGACAAACAGGGCGAGGGCGCGCCCGCAGAAGAGGCGTCCGCGGCGGAGCCGGCAGCCGAATAATGCCGCGTAACAGAAAAAATCAGGAGGAATTCGATAATGGCATCCGAAAAGATCACAGCGATCGTTGAAGAGCTCAAGGGTCTGTCCCTTCTCGAGCTGAACGATCTCGTAAAGGCAGTAGAAGAGGAGTTCGGCGTATCCGCGGCTCCCGTAGCAGTTGCAGGCGCAGTCGGCGCGGCAGCTCCCGCAGCAGAGGAAAAGACGGAGTTTGACGTCGTCCTCAAGAGCTTCGGTTCGTCCAAGCTCAACGTCATCAAGGTCGTTCGCGAACTGACGGGTCTCGGACTCAAGGAAGCGAAGGAGCTCGTAGAGGGCGTTCCCGCGAAGCTCAAGGAAGGCATCTCCAAGGACGAGGCGGAGGGCTACAAGACGAAGCTCACCGAGGCCGGCGCAGAAGTCGAGATCAAATAAGTTTAGATCATTATATAAAGGACGCACGGTTTCCCGCGCGTCCTTTATTTTTGCGTTTTTACAGCATGTTCGGTATAGGTGATAGTTTTTGAAACTCGCCGAAGCGGTAGAATCTCTGCGCGTTTTCGCCGAGGAAAAGGCGCTTTTCGCGCTCGTCGAGGCGCGTCGACTCGAGTATGAACCGCACCGCCATCTTGTACGTTATCTCCGTCATCGTGCGCGGATAGTCGCTGCCCCACATCAGCTTCTCGATGCCGCATATGGACGCCGCCTCGCGTATAGCCTCGACGGCGGAAGGGTACGGATAGTATTCGCTGTTGAACAGCCACGTCAGGCCGCCCGATTCGATATAGACGTTTTCGTTTTTCGCAAGCTCAATCTGGCGCTGCCAGCCGTCCGTCGTCACCATGCCGAAGTGACCGACAGCAACTCTCAGCGTCGGGCAGCGGTCGATGAGGTACTGCATGTCGTCGACTTGTCTGTCGCCGTCGCAGAGGTCGACGGAGATGAACTTGCCCTTCTCCTCAATATCGGAGAACACGCGCAGCAGCTTCTTCATGTCCTTGTCATATAGCCGCGACGCGCATATTTTAAGTCCGTCGAAGCCGTCCGTGCGGTAGTTGTCGTTTTCTTCATACAGCGCGCAGACGCGGAAACGGTCCGGATACTTTTCACGCACGTGAAGGAGGTACTCGTCCTGATTGCCGTCCATGTACTCCTGCGTGACGACGCAGCCGTTCACGCACGCGTAGTCCATGCAGCCGAGCAGCCGCTCGGCGGTGTTTCTGCCGTCGTCCATGTAAGCGGGCATCATCTGCCGCACCTCGCCGCAGAAAGTGGATTTGCCGTGTCCGACGTGGCGAACGGGCATGCCGTTAATCATGCCGTCCTGCGTCTTCCAGAGATGCAGATGCGCGTCGATTATAACATTTACTCTGCTTTCAATGCTCATAGCGTCACACCGTCCTTGAATATGGCGATCTCACATTCGCCGCGCGCCTCGCACCTTGTCGGTGCGCCCGACGCGATGCGCAGAACGCAGTCGAAAAACTCGCCGTCGAGGTCGCGGCCGTCTATGATCGGACCGGCGTCGAAGTCTATCCAGCCGCGCTTTTTGTTGGCGAGCGCACTGTTCGTCGATATTTTCACTGTCGGGACAGGAGCGCCGAGCGGCGTGCCGCGTCCTGTCGAGAACAGTATCATGTGGCAGTGGCACGCGGCGAGATTCGTGACGGCTACGATGTCGTTGCCGGGACCGTCGAGCAGCGACAGTCCGCGGCGGCGCACGGTGTCGCCGTAACCGAGCACGTCGACGACGGGGGCAGCGCCGCCCTTCTGCACGCACCCGAGCGACTTTTCCTCGAGCGTCGTTATGCCGCCCGCCTTGTTGCCCGGCGACGGATTCTCGTACACGGTCTGACCGTGCGCGGTGAAGTAGTCCTTGAAGTTGTTTATGAGCACGACCGTGCGGTCGTAAACGTCGCGGCTCGCGGCGCGGTCCATCAGGATAGTCTCGGCGCCGAACATCTCAGGCACCTCGGTGAGGACGGCGGAGCCGCCCATCGAAATTAAGCGGTCGGTGAAGCGCCCGATAAGCGGATTTGCCGTAATTCCCGACAGCCCGTCCGAGCCGCCGCATTTGAGACCGACGCACAGCCGCGACACCTGCACGCGCTCGCGCTTCTGCGCGTCCGCGTACGACTGAAGCTCGCGTATGAGCTTCACGCCCTCATCTATTTCGTCGTCGGCGTCCTGACAGTTCAGGAACCGAACGCGCAGGCAGCCGACGTCGCCGAGCACACGCGTAAACTCGCCGATGTTGTTGTTTTCGCATCCGAGTCCGAGCACGAGGACTCCGCCCGCGTTCGGATGCGTGACGAGTCCCGCGAGTATCTTCTGCGTCGTCGCATGGTCGCCGCCGAGCTGCGAGCAGCCGTATGGGTGCGTCAACGCGAGCGCGCCCGTGAGAACGGCGAGACGCTTTGCGACGCCGTTCACGCATCCGACGGTGGGGACGATCCACACGTCGTTGCGTATGCCGACCTCGCCGTTTTCGCGGACGTAGGCATCTACCGTCGCCGGTTCGACGGCATGCAGACGGCAGTCGACGGGCGAATACGTATACGACTCGCGGATATTGAGCGAAGTCATGAGATTATGAGTGTGGACGTGCTCGCCGCGCTTGATGTCGGCCTTCGCCGCGCCGATCCTGTACCCGTATTTTATAACGCTCGCGCCAGACTTTATGTCACAGAGCGCGGTCTTGTGACCCGTCTCGGTATCGACGGCGACGTTGTCGCACGGATTTATCTGCAAAAGGCTCACGACAGCGCCTCGTGGTAATATGCCGCCATGCCGTCGCGCTCGATGAGCTCGCATGTGCGCGCGACGTCAGGCTCCATAAACGATATGTCGAGCCCCCAATAGTCGGCGCGCGACAGTATTTCGTGCACGGACGCGGTCTTCATAAACGACATTATCTCCTCGCCGTCGTCGGCCTCGTCGGTGCGGTAGAACTCGATAAGCGCCGCGAGCGACATCGTCAACAGCTTCGGCAGTTTGCCGTTCTGCTCTTTATATTCGAGTATCGTCGGAAGTACGCGCGCGCGGAACTTGCTGACGGAGTTGAGCGCTATCGAGAGCAGACGGTGCTTGATGAACGGATTTGCGAACCGTTCGAGCACGGCATCTCCGAAAGCTTTGTCCTCGTCCTTTGAGCCGAGCGTCGGTATTATCTCCGTGTCGAGAGTCTTGCGCAGGCACGCGCAGACGTTTTCGTCGTCGATACATTCGCGCACAGTTTCGAGCCCGTAGAGACGCGCGGCGAGCACCATAGACGTGTGTGCGCCGTTTAGAATGCGCACCTTGCGCTTTTTGTACGGCGTGACGTCGTCGGTCCATATCACGTTTATGCCGGCTTTTGCAAGCGGGAATTCGTCCTCGAAATTGCCCTCGATGACCCAGAGATGGAATATCTCGGCCGTGTTGAGAAGGCGGTCGACAACGCCGAGCTCGCGGCAGAGCGACTCGGCCTCGTCCGTCGGGTAGCCGGTGCTTATCCTGTCGACGAGCGTGTTGCAGAAGCTGTTCTCGTCGCGCAGCCACGATAAAAACTCGTCGCCGAGCTGCCACAGCTGCGCATATTTCGTGACGTACTCGTAAAGGAAGTCGGCGTTATGGTCGATGAGCTCGCAGCAGAATATGATAAATCCCGGCAGTCCGCACCTGTACCGCTCGTAAAGGAGCGCGGTCAGCTTCGCGGGAAACGACTTCGGCGGCGCGTCGGTGAGCTTTTCGGTGCCGAGGTATTCGATACCCGCCTCGGTCGTGTTCGAGATGATGAACCGCATCTCGGGCTGATGCGCGAGCGCGAGATACGACTCGTAGTCGCGGTACGGGTCGACGCCGCGCGATATGGAGCGCACCTCCGTACACTGTACGACGACGTTTCCGCCCTCGACGCCGCGCAGGTACTGATGATATACACCGTGCTGCTCATTCAGAACATCGACGAGTCCGCGCTCTATCGGCTGTACGACGACGACCTTGCCGTCAAAGACGCCTTTTTCGTTCATGATATGTACGAACATGTCGACGAAGCTGCGAAGGAAGCCGCCCTCGCCGAACTGGATAATACGCTCGGTCATGTCAGTCATTATAGTCCTCCGCTATTTTAACGAGCACCTTGCAAAGCGTGCCGTCGTTATTCGCGAGCGCGCGGAACGCGTCGCCGGCGCGGCTCATAGGGTAGATTTCGCTCACCATCTTCGTCACGTCGACGCTGCCCGACGCGATGATGTCTATGACGTCGGCGAAGTCGGACGGGTACGAGTTGCGGCTGCCGAATACGTTCAGCTCCTTTTTGAGAAGTATCGAGTGTAAAAACGTAGTCTCGCGCTTGCCGTTGCCGATGAGGATTATATTGCCCGCGAACGCGGCGCAGTCGATGCAGTAAAGGAACGTCTCCGACCGACCGCACGCCTCGACGCACACGTCGAAGCCGTCGCCGCCCGTTATCTCCATCGCTTTTTTCACTATGTCGTCGCGCCCCGAATTGATGACGCCGTCGGCGCCGAACGAGAGCGCCTTTTCGAGCCTGCCGTCGAGTATGTCGGCGACGTAGACCTCGGCGCCCTTTTTCTTTGCCGAGATGAGGGCGAACAGTCCTATCGGACCTGCGCCGACGACGAGCACGCGGTCGCCGCGCTTTACGGGAGCGCGGCCGAGCGCGTGATACCCTATCGTGAACGGCTCGACGAGCGCCAACTGACGCGCGGACAGTCCGTGACCGGGGTATATGCGCTCGACCGGCATAGACACATACTCGCAGAAGCTTCCGTCGCGCTGGACGCCCATCGTCTTATTGTCGGTGCAGCAGTTCACGTAGCCGCGGCGGCACGAGTAGCACTCGCCGCAGTTGAAGTACGGATTTGCGGTGACGACGTCGCCGGGCGCAAGTCCCTTGTCGTTCTCCGGCACCGACACTATCTCGGCGGAAAACTCGTGGCCCGGTATGCGCGGATACGTCGTGAACGGCTGGTTGCCCGTGTAGCTCGCGACATCGGCGCCGCATATGCCGCAGTACAAAATATGCAACAGCGCCTCGCCGTCCTTCGGCACAGGCTTTTCCGTGTCCGTCACCGCTATTTCAAACGGCTTGTTTATCAGAACTGTTTTCACTTTCTATCCCCCATGTCTATGTATTTTTTGTTCCATATGACCGCCGTTTTCATCGGCGCGCCTTTGGAATATATTTTGTTTTTATACGCCCCTATCGGGTCGGCGGCGAACTCGTCGCGGTCGATGAGCTCGACGATCTCGTTGTAGTTCGATTTCGCGAGCAGCTCGATTGCACGCTCCATGTGGCACTGCCTGAAATTTATCGAGCCGAATATGAGGTGATTTTCAAATCCGAACGGCATCGTGTCGTACTCGACTCGCGGCCCGAGCGAAAAGCTGTTGTATATGCCGTTGCAGCCGAGCACTCGGTGTTCGAACGCTATTCTGTGCTCGACGTTCGACCCGCTCACGCCGATAAAGACGGTCGCCCTGCCGCCGAGACTGTCGATTATTGCGTCCGCGAGCGCGGTCTCGGTGTCAAAGCTGCTTTGCAGATACTTCGCGCCCGTCACGCGCTTTGCGAACCGTACCTTCGGCGAGTCCTCGGGACTGCGTGCGACGAACAGAATGTCCGCGTTCGGGTGAGCGCGCTTTATTAAGTCGCCCATGAACATGCCCGTCGTGCCGAGCCCGAATATGACGGTGCGCGTGAATATCTCGTCGTACGCCGCAACTCTCGCCTCCGCCTCGCCGCACTTGTCGCGCGCCATTATGACGCGGAATAGGTGCGCGGAGCCGAGGTCCTCCATGCGTTCGAGCTGGAACAGCATGCAGCCGAACGGGTCGGGGAACACCATCTTCTTTGCAAATTCGAGGTCGAGTTTTCCGTCATGCACGTACCCGTCGGGGATATGAAGGAGCATGTCGGGGTTGAAGTACTGGGCGTCACAGAAAAGCCCGTCCGCTTTGTCGCAGCCGTACTCGAAGTACGTCTCGTCCTCCGTGTAGCGCGTCGGGTCGCAGCTGTCGCCGCCGCGTATCAGAACGACGGCGAACCTGTTCTCGGACGGCACCCAAACTATCCCCTCGTGACCGTTTATAAGCCGCGTCTGCCCCTCGGGGAATTTAGGCGTCAGAAGTCCGTGCATGCCCATGTGCAAAAGCTCGTTGTCGGTGCCGCAGAAGCCGACGAGCACCGGCTCGCACAGCACCCCTTCCTTCTCGGGCTCGCCGCGCAGCCTGCGGCGCTTAGGGTTTATTATTTCGACGTCGCCGTAGACGAGCGGCGCCGTCTCGCTGTTCTGAAAATACGTTCCTTTTAAGGTCATAAAAGTATCCGTCCCACGATAATTTTCCCGGCGGCGCGAATAAACGCCCGCCCCCTTTATTATACACGATTTCGCACCGTTTGCAAGAAAAATCGTATAAAACAGGCGATGCTGCGCCGCCGCGCCGCTCCGCCCCACAGCATATGCCGCGCGCCGCAGTCTTCACCGCATCGCTTCCTTAACTGCATATATTATACCACAAAATCTGCAATTTGTCAAGTACTTTTCACAAATTTATGTATTATTGTGTAATTGCTCAACCGTACCATTCACTGGTATCTCCGTTCACCACGGTTCATTATGCAGTCTGTACCCACCGGCAGCTACCTTTGTTCACTTGACGTGGTGGCGTCTTTCACACCTTCGAATTGGTTTTTGACAAGGGGGACTTTCTCGCAAGAAAGTCCCCCTTGTCGAACCCGAAAGAGGCT
>CANQMJ010000073.1 GCA_947624945.1 uncultured Clostridia bacterium
GCGTATCGCGCAGCTCGGACAGGAATATCGGCTTATTGCAGAACGCGGTGACGCCCGCCTTTCTCGCCTCGTCCTCGATAGCGGTCCAGTCGTATGCCGTCAATATCACGATAGGTACATTTTCGCCCGCGAGCGAGCGTATCTGTCTTACGACCTCAAGCCCGCTCAGATCGGGCAGCATCCAGTCGATGATGTAGGCGTAATACGCGTCTCCCATCTCGATAGCCTGCTTCGCTCTGAGAACAGCCTCGCTGCCGTGCATCGTCCACTCGGCGCGCATCCCTATCTGCGTCAGCATCTTCGTCACGCTGTCGCACGTCGAAAAGCTGTCGTCGACGACGAGTCCGCGCACGCCGGACAGCTCGCGTATGACCGTCGGCTGCTTCGTCTCGGACTGGAGCCTGAACTGCAGCTCGATTATGAACTCCGTTCCCTTGCCCTGCTCCGTTTCGACGGAGATCGTACCGCCCATCGTGTCAACGATGTTCTTCGTTATCGCCATGCCGAGACCTGTGCCCTGTATGCCGCTGACGGTCGAGGTGCGCTCGCGCTCAAACGGCTCGAATATATGACCCGCGAACTCGCGGCTCATGCCGATGCCCGTATCCTTTACGCGTATCTCGTATGAACCGTATCCCGTCGGCGCGCCGGGCTTCTGTTTTATCATCAGCGAGACAGACCCGCCCGCGGGCGTGAATTTTATCGCGTTCGACAGCAGATTCAAAAGCACCTGGTTCACATGCAGCTTGTCGCAGTAGATGTCCTCGTCGACGATATCCATCGTGTCCATGAAGAAGTTGAGCTGCTTTGAATGCATCTGAGTCTGTATAATATTTCGCATATCGCGGAATATATCCGATATCGAGCACGGCTTTTCCTCTATATTAAGCTTGCCTGACTCGATGCGGCTCATGTCGAGTATATCGTTGATGAGGCTCAAAAGGTGATTGCTCGACGACATTATCTTTGCGAGATATTCCTGAACGCGCGGCTTGTTGTCTATGTTCGTCTCCGCCAGCGTCGTAAATCCGATGATGGCGTTCATCGGCGTTCTTATATCGTGCGACATGTTCGAAAGGAACGTCGTCTTCGCCCTCTCCGCCGCCTCCGCCTTCTTGAGCTTTTCCTCAAGCACGGCGCGCTCGACCGAGTCGGACACCATCCTTTTCGTTATCCTGCCTATGACGATATAGTATACAGCAACGGCGGCGAGCATCACGGCGCCGACTATATAGTAAATGCGCTGAACGGCGTAAACGCTCGTGAACGCCTCGCGCTCCGGCACGGATACGGCTATCGACCACGTTTTAAGTATCGACCAGTCCTCGGCGGCACTGCCCGTGACCTCTACCGGAGCGTAGCACATGTACTGCCAGCCGTCTGTATTATCCGTGCGGAATATGACATATCCTGACCCGCCGTCCTCTATATCGTCTGTGAATTCATCCCAGTGAAGGCTGCCCTTCGTCCGGCGGTCGGGCTGCTTTCCCGCCCTGTAATCGTCCGTATTCCCGAGCGTGCCGTGGAACGTGTCGATTATGAAATCGCCCGTTTCCGTATCTATGATATAGATGTTGGACGTACTGTTATATATGCTCCCGATATTCAGCACATTCGGAAGATCCTTCAGATAAGTCACGCCGTAAAGCATCGCTGCCGTTTTCCCGTCCTGTATTATCGGGACAAACTGGCGCAGTATCAGCTCTCCCGTCGCGCTCTCTGTTCGCCTTGAAACGTGCTGTCCGTATGATTCTTCTTCCTCAAACGACAGATCGGAGCCTTCCCACACCGCGATGTCAGAGCCGTTCGGGACAAGGATGCGGTTATCGGGGAGAAGGATGCGGATCCTCATCGTTTCGAGCAGCGGTGCGACTGTGCTGACCATCTCCGTCATCGCGTCGATGTCGAAGTTGTCGGTCGCCGAGATTATGTCCGCCGTCGATTTGAGTATACGTCCCTCTCTTTCAAACTTTGACACGAGCTCGTTTGAAACTGTTTTGAGTCCCTCCTCCAAACGTCCGATGGAGCGGTCGCGTATGGACAGATATATCGTAATGTAGGACGTCAGAAACAGCGCGGCGATGATTAGAAGAAGGACTACCGAAGCCGGCACCCTTCCGTCGCGGAGCATCGGATGCTTTGTTTTGTTTTCCGTTTCTTTTGCCATATTTCTATGTTCCGTCCGATGTGCCGGCATCAGCCGGGAAGCTCAGCCTTGAACGCGTTTATCGCGTCTGTCGTCTCCTTATAATCCGCGCATACACAGTCGAGCAGCGCGGGCGTATTCGGCGACACGCCGCCTCGCAGCGACTCCGTCAGCTCGGAGCTCGATTTTCCGAGCTTTGTGAAGCTGAGATTCTGGCACATGCCCTTGATCGTATGAGCTGCCCTGAACGCTTCCTCGTAGTTTCCGCTCTCATAAGAGGTGCGCAGAAGCTCGAAACTCTTGTCGTCAAGGAATTTCAGCACGAATTTCTGCACGAGCCTTTCGCTGCGCAGACGTCCCACGACCTCGTCGTAGTCTGCTCCCATAGCTTCATAGCACTGTTTCAGCGTCATAACATTTTCCTCCGTAAATATCGTTATATGTCGCCTGTCACCTTGTCTGTTTTGTCTCCGACTTCAACACTCCCTCGAGCGAGCTGTCGAAAAACCGATACTGATGTTTGCCGCCACGCTTTGCCGCGTAAAGCGCGACGTCGGCGGCGTGATAGAGCGCGTCGTAAGACAGTCCGACCGTCTCACCGAGAGCGACTCCCATCGAGACCGAGATGTTTATCCCGTCGCAGTCAAAGCAGAGATTCGAGTAAATACGGTCGATGGTGCGCTCGATGTCGGTGTTGTACTCGAGGAAGATGAAGAATTCCTCGCCTCCCGCGCGGCAGCATATATCGGATCTGCGCACACTGCCGAGCATCTGACGCGCGAGCTTTTGCAGGACTTTGTCGCCGAAGGCATGACCGTAAACGTCGTTCACCTTTTTGAAATCGTCTATGTCTATCTCCGCCAGAGCGTAGTGGTCTTCTGGACGCTCCTGCATACGCATCTCTATCTGCGCCTTTGTGCTCGCACGGTTGAGAAGACCGGTGAGATTGTCGCGGCTCGCCTTCTGCTCGAGCTCCGCGATCTTTGTGCGTGAGTCATGTATGTCTATGACCGTACCGATCGCGCCGTCGAATTTCGGCGTCGGGTCGTCCGTCCACATCGAGCGCATCGCGACTCTGCACCAGCGCACCATGTTGTCTATATGTAACTGACAGTCGAGCCTTATCTCGGGCTTTTCCGGCGTCGTCGCATGCAGTCTTTTGCTCAAAAGCTCCCATGTCCCGTCGCCGAGCACTGCTGTAAGCTTGGCGTCTTTTTTCGGGTCCATGATTATCTCGTCGAGACCGAGCTTTTTTGCGCCCCATACGGACACCGTCACCATCGACGGGTCGACCGAATATTCGAACTGTATCGCCTCCGTCATTGAAGCATAGAAGCTGTTGCGGACGCGCTCCTTGTCGAGCAGGCGGAGCGTTCGCTTTGAGACTCCTCCGCCCTCGCCTCTCAGCATCTCCTCCGATATGCGTCTGAGCTTATGACGCTTGATATCGTCGGGCGAGCTCTGCTCGCGCGACTGACGGAACTGCTCGATATTCTCGTTCATGCATTCGATAAGGAGCGGATTGAACGCGCCGCACTCGCCGCGCACAATCATGCCTATCGCTTCCTCATGCGTAAACGGCGGCTTATACACGCGCTCGCTCGTGAGCGCGTCGTAAACGTCCGCGAGCGCGACGACCTGCGCCGATATCGGTATGTCGTCGCCCTTCAGCCCGTCGGGATAACCTCTGCCGTCCCAGCGCTCGTGGTGCCAGCGGCATATCTCCCTCGCCACCTTGACGAGCGGTTCCTGCCTGTGTACGGGCAGATCGCTTATCATATCGGCGCCGATCGCCGAATGCGTCTTCATTATCTCGAATTCTTCCGGCGTGAGCTTTCCGGGTTTATTCAGTATCTTTTCGTCTATCGCCATTTTGCCGACGTCGTGGAGCGCCGACGCCGTGCTTATCATCGAGATATCCGCCATTGTGAGGTTATACTTGTCGGTCTTGTTTAAAAGGCATGTCAGAAGCATATCCGTTAGCGTGCGCACATGAAGGATATGGCTCCCGCTCTCGCCGTTTCTGAACTCCATAATATGGCTGAGGATGTCTATCATAAGGTCGCTGTGGCGCTCTTTTTCGTACACCTGATCCTCGACCATGCCGATGAGCCGCTTTTGCTTTGCGTAGAGCAGTATCGTGTTGATGACTCTGTGCTGGACTATGAGCGCGTCGAACGGGCGGGCTATAAAGTCAGTCGTCCCGAGCTCGTATGCGCGCTCAACGTGCGACGAGCTGTTCTCTGACGAGATGATTATGACGGGGACCGCATCTATCCACCCGTTTTTGTTCATCGTCTCAAGTACGCCGAAGCCGTCGAGATTCGGCATAACTATGTCGAGAAGCAAAAGCGATATGTCGGAAAGCCGTGTGCTCATAACGGCGACGGCCTGCACCCCGTCCTCGGCTTCGATTATATCGTACCTGTCGCTGAGCATATCGGCAAGTATCGAACGGTTCATCTCCGAATCGTCCGCAATAAGAATTATCTCTTTTTTCATTTTATTCCTCGGTGATGTCATACGACGGGCCGCATCGCCCGCCCGGACAATATCATATATGCCGCTATATGCCGCCGACGCATCATGAAATATGTCGAAAGGCAATAATGGCAATAATATCGTATGTTAATTATATCATACTGTCTGCGAAAAAGCAAGCCGTTTGACACGTTTTGCCCGGCAGGCGCCGTATATATTTCACGCCGCCGCAGGCTGTGATGTCTCAGAGCCTCCCGTTTCGGGCGATAAACGATGCGCATCGCTGTATTTTGCTATTTTACGTATATTATTTGAAAGTCAAATATAGACATTTGCTCTCAAATATGTTATAATAGTATTTGTAGTATTGTTTGTCGGAGCATACGTTTACCGTCATCGGTAAGCGTCGTTTGACGAAAGAAAATCGGCAGGTATGGCAGATGAATGATTTTCTGAGCGGACTCCACGATTTCTTTGACCCGGTCACATTCCCGGTCATAGCGGCGGTCCACGATGAAAACGGAATATGGAGACCGATATTCGCCAACGGCAGCGCCGAACGGCTCACATCCGGTCGGGGTAACGAGCTCGTCGGCGCGATGTCGCAGGCTCTTTCGTCCGGCGCGTCCGAATGGTCCGGCGAGCTGTGGGGGCTCGACATCGACGCGCGCATTTCACCCTACACAGACGGCACGGTGATGATACTGCCGCGCGACATCACGGAGGAGCTGCGCCGCCAGCAGAAAAGGATAGACGATTCCAAAGCCGCACTCCAAAGCGCGCTCGACGCCGCTAACGCCGCGAGCCGTGCCAAGACGGAATTTCTCTCGAACATGTCTCACGACATTAGAACGCCGCTCAACGCCATAATCGGTATGACAACGATCGCAGAGGCGCATCTCGACGAGCGCGAGAGGATCGAGGACTGTCTTGAAAAAATAGGTCTTTCGTCGCGCCACCTCTTGTCGATAATCAACGATATACTCGATATGTCCCGTATCGAATCGGGCAAGCTTTCCGTTTCGGCGGAGCCGTTCGCGTTGGCGGATCTCATCCACTCGATCATGGCGATATTCAAGCCGCAGGCGGACAAGAAGGGGCTCTCCGTAAAGCTCGATTTTACCGGTATACGCCACGAGAACGTGCGCGGCGACGACGTCAGGATAAGTCAGATACTCGTCAACATTCTTTCAAACGCCGTCAAATTCACAAAAGAGGGCGGCACCGTATCTTTCACCATACGTGAGACGGGAAAGAACACGTCCGACGACATAAACTACTGCTATTATGAATTCATCGTCAGCGACACCGGCATCGGCATGAGTCCGGAGTTTCTGAAAAAGCTGTTCATGCCGTTCGAGCGCGACAGCAGCGTCAACCACATCGAGGGCACCGGCCTCGGCATGGCGATAACGAACAATCTCGTAAAGATGATGAACGGCGAGATATCGGTCGAGAGCACAGAAGGCGTCGGGACAAAGTTCACCGTCCTGCTCCCGCTCGAACAGCTCGACACCGATTCGTCAAAGCTTTGCGCACTGCGCGGACTCTCCGTGCTCGCCGCCGACGCGGACGAGCATGCAAGGCAGAACCTGCGCGAGATACTTACCGACCTCGACATGGAGTGCGACATCGTCGGAAGCGCGTTTGAGGCGTGCAGTCTCGCCGAGGAGCATCACGCAGAGGGTAACGATTACTTCGCAGTTATACTCAGTCTCCACCTTCCGCACGTGAACGGCATCGACTTATGCCGCGAGCTGCGTGGTACGCTCAGCGCAAATATACCCATAATCATCATTTCAGCGAGCGAGTGGACGCTCTCGGCCGACGAAATGCGCAAATACGGCATATCCGGGTTCGTGCCGAAGCCTCTCTTCCGCTCGCGGCTCGGCGAGACTCTTTACGCATACACACCCGAGGGCAGGGCGGAAAGCTCCGCCGACAGTGACGACGACAGCGATTTCTCCGGATTTAAGCTTCTTCTCGTCGAGGATAACGAGATCAACCGCGAGATCGGCGTCGAGCTGCTCGAGATGCTCGGCGCCTCCGTCGACTGCGCCGAGGACGGAAAAGAGGCCGTCGACAAATTCGCATCGTCCGCACCCGGTACATACGATCTCATCTTCATGGATATACAGATGCCCGTGATGAACGGGCTCGACGCCGCAAAAGCGATACGGGCGCTTCCGCGCAAGGACGCTTCGCGCATCCCCATCGTCGCGATGAGTGCGAACGCGTTCGTCGAGGACATAAGGGCGTGCAAGCGCGCCGGCATGGACGATCACGTGCCGAAGCCCGTCAGTCTCCGGAGCCTCATCGACGTCATGAACAAATATCTCCGTTCCGACTTTGACGGACATCGCGAGGGATCGGAGGACGACATATGAAGCCGTATCAGGAAGAATACATCGCCCTTCTCTCCACAGCCGCCGGTATAAGATCGACATGCGCCGACACAGGCGATCCCGACGCATTTCTCGCCTCGTCGCACGAGGCAAACAGATCCGCCCGGGACGCGTCCGCGCACGGGACGCGGATACTGCGCGAGCATCTGTTCCCTATGCTCGACGATATAATGAACATTTCGGACGAGGACGCCGACTCGCTTTATGAATTCGCCGGCAAGCTGATGAGCGGCGTCGAGCAGAAGGACGTCGGGCTCCACTACCGCATACATTCGGCGCTTCTTTTCCGCGCGCGAAGACGCGGCGACCGCGACGCGCTTATACGTGAGCTCTACCTCGTCGGCATGTCGCTCTACAACCTCGAAACGATGCTCTCACCGAATCCTCTGCGCCTTTATACGACGCGTATGCGCATGTGCTTCGCGGAGGCGGCGTCGCATTTCGAGACCGACTACGACGAAATAACAGACCCCGATACGCGCGGATATATACACCGCAGCATGGGCAACATCGCCCTCAGCTATGACACCGCCGACGTCGAGTCCGCAAAGGAGCGGCTCGCCGTCACGACACGGTCGATACGCATACTCTCCGACCCCGACATCCGCGCGAAGACGCCGTCGCTGCCGTGGGACACGTATCTTTACAAAAGCCATCAGGAACGGACGACGCTTCTTTCGTTTTTGCGTTCCGGCACGGCGACGCCCGAGGCGTTCGCGCAGGTGCTCGAATCGGCGCAGATAGTCGAGGAGCGCCAGCAGAAAGCGTTCGCCGAACGCGGCGGGGACCCCCAGCCGAGATGGCAGTACGCGTATATGGCGGCGCGCTACCACTGCGGCGCGATGCTCCTGCCGGAATTTCTCGAAGGGCTGTACAGTATTTCGTTCGCGTGCGGCGAGGACGACTACGGTCCTCAAAGCATGTTCACCCATATCAGCGCGCCCGCGCTGTATATGGAGTACATAAAGCATCTGAAAAACGACCGCGACGTCGAAAAGTTCAGCGAACGCATCGAGCCGATGACGCGCCGCATGTGCTCGTGGCTCGCCGGCGCGCCGAGCAACGAAAGCAACGAGCAGCTCATGTTCTACATAAGGCAGTTCGTATACACGTACCGCGAGACCGAGGGCGGCATGACGTTCTTCGACCTTTTATGCTATATATTCGCGTCGCGGCACCCCGCCGTCTATGCTCGTATGTGGATAACGGGCAGAATATGCATGCAGCTTGCCGAGTGGATACTCGACGATACGCCGTACGAACTCTCCGAGCTTCTCGGCTGCGCAGACGCGGACGAGACTGTGCGCAGACGGTGCGAGATAACAGATTTTGTCCTGCGCGCCGGAATGCTCCACGACGCGGGCATGATACACTTTATCAACCTCGACTCGACCGCGTGCCGCGAGCTCTTCGAGGAAGAAGCTGCGCTGATACGTCTGCACACCGTGTGCGGACATCAGCTTCTGCGCGTACATGCGTCGACAAAGAAATACGCCGACATCGCCTTTGCCCATCATATGCGCTATGACGGGAAAAATACACTGAAGGACGGCACGCCCCTTTCAAGCTCCCCGATACGCGCCGCCGTCTGGATCGTTTCCGCCGCCGACGTTCTTGCCGCCGCGGCCGACGAAACATTCAGCAGGTACAGTCCGATAATACCGTTTGACGAAGCCTGCGACCGCATTATCGCGGGCAGCGGCAGAAGATATGCGCCGTTCGTCGCCGACGTTCTGCGTCCGAAAGAGCGCAGGGAGACGCTGCGCCGGATGCTCGAGTCATGGGAACGTGACGCATTCCTCGACATCTACGACCGCCGTGAAAGTATGCCGCGCCTGCAATAGACGATGTGTTCCTTCACACTTCTGAAAAATCGTTTTCCCGCCGCGCACGGAGTTCGAAAAGGAGGCAATACATATATGAAACGCAGATCCGCACTGTGCCTGCTTCTTATAGTTACGGTTCTGTCCTCGCTCTTCTCGCTTTTTTTGCGTGTGAGCGCCGCCGACACATCGCCGTCGGATGAGCCGGCAGCGTCCGAATTCACAGAGGAGGAGACGAGCTTTATCGCGTCTCACCGTAAGGTGCGCATCGGCTACGTCAGCGACCGCATCCCCGTCTCGTTCACGGATAAAGACGGTGAGTTCGCCGGAATTTCACGCTTCATCTTCGACCGCATCGGCAGTATGTGCGGGATCGAGTTCGAATACGTGCCGCTCCCGTCGGGAGACGTCACATACGACACTCTTCTCGAAAATGAGCTCGACCTCGTCTCGAGCGTCGAATACAACGAAGAAAACAAGCACGCGCGCGGCATTCTCATAAGCGACCCGTATCTCACATCGCGCAAGGTCGTCGTCGGACGCAAGGACCTCGAATTCAGCTATGACGCGCATCTTACGATAGCTGTGCAGACAGGCTCTCAAACTATACGCAAGGTCCTCGGCGAGGCATATCCGAACTTCGACATCATCGACTGCGACTCCATCGTCGAATGTCTCGACTCCGTACGTTCGGGCAAGTCGGATTTGATGATGCAGAACCAGTACGTCGTCGAATACCTCATCTCAAAGCCGATATACGAAAAGCTCAAGGTCATACCCGTGCTCGGACTCGACGACATGCTCTGCTTCTCCGCCGTATATTCATTTGACGAAAGACCCGGGCCGACAGTCGAGGACGGCGAGATACTGATAGGCATACTCGATAAGGCTATCGCCTCGCTGACCGAGGACGAGATAGGCAGCTACACGATAAGGGCGGTATCCGACTACAAATACACATACACATTTTCCGATTTCGTTTACAGATACCGCATGGCTATGACGATACTCGCCGTAGCGGTGATAATTATAATCGTACTCGTCGTATTCATCATGCGCCAGCACGTCCGCATAATGGAGGACAGAGCGAATTCAAAGGTCAAGGGACGTTTCCTCTCCACGATGAGCCACGAGATAAGGACGCCCCTGAACGGACTCGTCGGTCTAAATCATCTTATGTCGCAGAATATCGACGACCCCGAGCAGCTGCGGTCGTATCTGTCGCAATCGTCCGTGATGGAAAAATACCTTCTGTCGCTCGTGAACGATATGCTCGACATGGCGAGCATACAGTCGCAGGATATGACTCTCGACGTGCAGCCGCTCGACCTCGGACTCCTCATCAAAACGGTCGATTCGGTAACGTCCGTTTCGATGGAGGAAAAGAAGCTGCGTTATAGGCTCGAATCAGATATCGACAGTCCCTACATCGCCGGCGACGCGGCGCGCATACAGCAGGTCATATTCAATCTGCTCGACAACGCGCGCAAATTCACGCCTAAGGGCGGAATGGTGAAGATGTCGGTAAGCCAAAAGACTCTCGACAGCGGCAAAATACTCACCTCCGTCGTCGTCTCCGATACGGGACGCGGCATGAGCGAGGAATTTCAGAAGCACATCTTCGAGACGTTCGCGCAGGAGCTCGACACCGTGTCAAAGGGCAATCAGGGCACGGGACTCGGTCTGCCCATATGCCGCCGCCTCGCGCGGCTCATGGGCGGCGATATCACATTCGTGAGCCGTAAGAACGACGGCAGCACGTTCACGTTCACATTTGAAGCGGAGGCCGCCGAGATCACCGGAAGCGCGCCGAAAAAGTCAGCCGTTCACGGCACAAGCCGTCCGCGCGTCCTCGTCGCCGAGGACAACGAGCTGAACGGCGAGATCATTATGGAGCTTTTGCAGGAGGAGGGATTCGAGGCGCATCTGACCGAAAACGGCCGCGACGCGCTGTCCGAATTCGAATCGTCGGAGCCCGGCACATACGGCGTCATACTCATGGACCTTTTGATGCCTGTCATGGACGGCTTCGAGGCGGCGGAGGCGATACGCGCCCTCGACCGTCCGGATGCAAAGACGGTCAGGATATTCGCCTGCACCGCGAACTGTTCGCCCGAGGACAGAGACAATGCGCTGCTCGCCGGCATGGACGACTTCATTACAAAGCCCATCGACGTAGACGTGCTGATAAGTAAACTGAGCGAATAAACGAAACACCGTCCGCGCGGAGTCCCGTGCGGACGGTGCTTTTTGATATGAAACAGGCGGCCGGATGATCGGTCGCCGTGTTTTTTATCCTATTCCCTGCTTCGCTTCCTCGCCGAGCCTGTATTCGTCCATGAGTCGGACGCAGCCGGTCACGTCTACCTTGCCGCGGAACAGACTGTCAAACGCAGCAGCTACGTCGTCGGCGCTGTAACCGAGTATTTTCGACGCCGCCGTCGACACCCTCTCCTTCGCCGCTATCGACGCTGCTGCGTCAGTCACCATCGCGGACTGTATATTCGTCGTCTGTCCTTTGAAGCAGCTCACCGTCGATATGCCGTCGAACGCGACATTGTAATTTTCCGGCGACGCGCAGAACGACAGAAAATCAAGCGCTTCGTCGAGTCTGTCGCTGTTCTTGTTCGCCATCATCATATTGAGGTTGCCGCCCTCGTACGTGCCGCCGTCGACGGTGTTCATGAATACAGGCATCAGCGCGAAATCGTCGACGGTGTATTTGCCGCCCGCAAAATCAGTGTAGAACCACGTGTCCCATATGAACGTCATGACAGCGCTGCCCGAACCGAGCGACTCGCTTATCTCGCCCCATCCCGTGCGCATGT
>CANQMJ010000074.1 GCA_947624945.1 uncultured Clostridia bacterium
CGCTCATCACGGACGGAAGATTCTCGGGCGCGACGAGAGGCGCCTGCATCGGACACGTCTCGCCGGAGGCGGTGCGCGGCGGTCTTATCGCATACGTGAAGGACGGCGACATCATCTCGATAAATATACCCGAATACTCGATATCACTCGAGGTGCCTGACGATGAGATCGAGGCGCGCCGTCAGTCGACGAAGATAAAGGTCAAGACCGACATCAAGGGCGCGCTTGCGAGATACGCGGCGACAGTCAGCTCCGCCGACAAGGGCGCAATTATCAACGAATTTAAGGGCTGACGGTGAAAAAATGACTGAAACGGAGTACAGATCGCTCGAGCTCGGGATATATTCGCTCTCTGTGTTCGCGGAGGATTTCGGCGCATGCGAGTACGACTATGCCGACAGCATCAGTCTTTATAACATTATATTTTCGCGAAACCTGCCCGAGCTGCGCGACAGACTGGAAGCCTGCGCGCGCACAGCGCGTATCCTTGCGCGGTACGGATGCTCGCTGTCGGAATACATATGGCGGCGCGTGTGCGAGAGCGAAAACGAGTACGTGAGATGCGTTGCGGGCGGCAGAGCAGTTCCGGATGCGCTCAAAGCGAACGCAAATGCCGATCTCGACGCGCTGTCGGCGATGACGGGTCATACGCCTGCGGAGCTTTTCGTGCTTGAAGATTACGGCGGATACGTCCCGCAGTTTGAAAACGAAAAGCTCGATCTGCGTGCGATGTACGACGAGCGGCTGCGCAATATATCGAAGGTCGGCTTCGGCAAGTTTGCGACCGCGACGATGTTCCGCGTCGGCGACGACGGCAAGATCGAGCCTGTCGCGAGCGCCGACACGATAACGCCCGATGCGTTCGTCGGGTACGAGGCGCAGAGACAGCGCGTGTACGACAACACGCGCGCGCTCGTGGAGGGGCGTCCCGCGGCAAATATCCTTCTGTTCGGCGACGCCGGGACGGGCAAATCCTCGACGGTCAAGTCGGCGGCGAATATGTTCGCTGACGACGGCGTGCGCCTCATCGAGCTGCGCCGCGACCAGCTGTTGGAGCTGCACCGCATGATGGGCAAAATAGCGGACAGTCCGCTCAAATTCATCATCTTCATCGACGATTTGTCATTTAGCAAAAACGACGACTCGTTCTCGATGCTCAAAGCGGCGCTCGAGGGCTCCGCGTCGGCGAAGGCGAAAAACGCCGTCATTTACGCGACGTCGAACAGACGTCACATCGTGAAGGAGACGTTTTCGGAGCGCGGCAACAGTCTCGACGCCGACGACATACACAAAAACGACACAGCGCAGGAGCTTTTATCGCTGTCCGACCGCTTCGGCATGACGGTATACTTCGAGCGCCCGAACAAGGCGCTGTACCTCGACATCGTCCACACGCTCGCAAAGCGCGCGGGGATCGAGGTCGACGGCGAGCTCGACGTGAAGGCGGAGACGTTCGCGCTGTCGCGCGCGTCGCGTTCGCCGAGGGCGGCGGAGCAGTTCATAAACAGCCTACTATAACAAACGAAAGAAATAACTTTTCATGGATCAGAAACTGACACTTGACAACGTATACAAGGCGCGGTACGCGCTGCGCGACGTCGCGATACAGACGGACGTACTGTCGGCGCCGAAGCTGGCGCCGGGACTCGAACTCTACCTGAAAACGGAAAATCTCCAGGTGACGGGCTCATTCAAGGTGCGCGGCGCGTACTACAAAATGTCGCGGTTGACGGACGAGGAAAAAAGCCGAGGCGTCATCGCGTGTTCGGCGGGCAACCACGCGCAGGGAGTCGCGCTCGCGGCGCAGAAGAACGGCATCAAATCCGTCATCTGCCTGCCCGACAGCGCGCCCATATCTAAGGTGGAAGCGACGCGCAGCTACGGGGCGGAGATATGCCTCGTCGACGGCGTCTACGACGACGCGTACAGACGCGCGCTCGAGCTGCGCGACGAAAAAGGCTACACGTTCATACACCCGTTCGACGACGTCGACGTCATAGCGGGACAGGGAACGATAGCGCTCGAACTGAACGAGCAGATACCGGACATGGACGCCATAATCGTGCCGGTCGGCGGCGGCGGACTAATCTCCGGCATCGCGTATACGATAAAGAACCTCAATCCGAAAATAAAGGTCTACGGCGTACAGGCGGCGGGCGCGCCGTCGATGAAAAATTCGCTCGCGGATGAGAAGATCGAAAAGCTCGCGTCCGTGTTCACTATCGCGGACGGCATCGCGGTCAAGGAGCCGGGAAGTCTGACGTACTCGCTCTGCCATGACTACGTGGATGAAATAGTCACCGTCAGCGACGACGAGATTTCGGCGGCGATACTGGCGCTGATGGAGAGGCACAAGCTCGTGACCGAGGGCGCGGGCGCCGTATCGGTCGCGGCGGCGATGTTCGGCAAGCTCGACCTCGAGGGCAAAAAGACCGTGTGCCTGCTCTCGGGCGGCAACATCGACGTGACGATACTTTCGCGCGTCATAACGCGAGGACTGTTGATGTCGGGACGCAACTGCCAGCTCAATATAGAGCTCGTAGACAAACCGGGACAGCTCATGCTCGTTTCGCGCATCATAGCGGAGCAGGGGGGCAACGTCGTGGCGGTGCATCACGAGCACTCGAACGAGGGCTCCGACGTCAACGGCTGTTATCTGCGCCTGACGCTCGAAACGAAGAATTTCGACCATATCAGAAGCATCAAAACCGCTCTCACCGACGCGGGCATAAAGATAATATAAGTAAATATTGCAGACCGTAAAGCTACGGCGTCCACTGTGCAAGCGACCGTTCCCGTCAAAAAAAGTAATGAAAAGTTACGGGAAAAGGGGGTACGGGGGAGAGCCCGCTTTCAAGGGGGCTCTCCCCCGGAAAGGAAATAAATACTATGACCATAATCAAAACAAGCGGCGCGCCGGGCGCGATCGGACCGTATTCGCAGGCGATAAAGCACGGCGGACTCGTTTACACGTCGGGTCAGATAGCGCTCGACCCCGAGACAGGCGCGATGGTGGGCGAAACGACGGCGGAGCAGACGGAGCGCGTGATGAAGAATCTGTCCGCGGTCTTAAAAGCGGCGGGCAGCGACCTCGGCAAGATAGTCAAGACGACGTGCTTCCTCGCCGACATCGCGGATTTTGCGTCGTTCAACGAGGTCTACGGCAAATACATAACGAACGCGCCGGCAAGAAGCTGCGTCGCAGTGCGCGATCTTCCGCGCGGCGCGAAGGTAGAGGTCGAAGCCGTCGCAATAGCGGAATAAGAGAGGGAGAGGGTGAGAAATGTACAGCGCATCTAAATACACAAGACAGTTTTACCCGGTAGAGAACCCGCCGAGACGGTGGGCGAATAAGACCTACATCGACAAAGCGCCCGTCTGGTGCTCGGTCGATCTTCGCGACGGCAACCAGTCGCTGACGATACCGATGAGCCTCGAGGAAAAGCTCGAGTTCTTCCGTCTGCTCGTGAAGGTCGGCTTCAAGGAGATCGAGGTCGGATTCCCGGCGGCGAGCGAAACGGAGTTCACGTTCGTCCGCACGCTCATCGAGCGCGACATGATACCCGACGACGTGACGATACAGGTCTTGACGCAGAGCCGCGAGCACATAATCAAAAAGACGTTCGAGGCTGTCGAGGGCTGCAAAAACGTCATCGTACACCTCTATAATTCAACGTCGGTGGCGCAGCGCGAGCAGGTGTTCAGAAAGTCGAAGGAAGAGATAAAGAAGATAGCGACAGACGGCGCGGAGCTGTTCAACAGACTCGCAAAGGAGGCGGGCGTCCGGTATCGGTACGAGTATTCGCCCGAGTCGTTCACGGGCACCGAGCCCGAGTTTGCGCTCGAGGTCTGCAACGCGGTGCTCGATGTGTGGCAGCCGACAAAGGAGCTGCCCGTCATAATCAATATCCCCGTCACGGTCGAGCTGTCATCGCCGCACGTTTACGCGGACCAGATCGAGTATATGTGCGACAACATCAAGTACCGCGACGCAGTCGTGATATCGCTGCATCCGCACAACGACAGAGGATGCGCCGTCGCGGACTCCGAGCTCGGCATACTCGCGGGCGCGGACCGCATCGAGGGCACGCTGTTCGGCAACGGCGAACGTACCGGCAACGTCGACATCGTTACGCTCGGCATGAACATGTACGCGCAGGGCGTCGACCCGCAGCTCGACTTCTCCAATATGCCCGAGATCGCGGAAACGTACGAGCGCGTGACGAGAATGCACGTCTACGAGCGCCAGCCTTACGCGGGCAAGCTCGTGTTCGCCGCGTTCTCCGGCTCGCATCAGGACGCTATCGCGAAGGGCATGAAGTGGCGCGAGGAAAAGGAGCGCGACCTGTGGACGGTGCCGTATCTGCCCATCGACCCGACAGACGTCGGCAGAGAGTACGAGACGGATGTCATCCGCATCAACTCACAGTCGGGAAAGGGCGGCATCGGGTATCTGCTCGAGCATACTTACGGGTACGTGCTTCCGGCGAAAATGCGCGAGGACGTGGGCTACACGGTCAAGGGCGTGTCCGACCACAAGCATAAGGAGCTGTCGCCGGACGAGGTGCTCTCCGTGTTCCTCGACAACTACGTAAACATAAACGATAAGATCAAGCTCGTGGACTATCACTTCGTCCGCACGCCGGAGATAAACGTCACCGTCACGGTCGAGGTCGACGGCGTCGTACACGAGATAAAGGCGACGGGCAACGGACGTCTCGACGCCGTCAGCAACGCGTTAAAAGAGGGACTCGGCATAAAATATTCGGGTCTCACCTACGAGGAGCACGCGCTGTCGCGCGGCTCGTCGTCGCAGGCGATAACGTATATGAGCATCACGCTGCCGGACGGCAAAAACGTCTGGGGCGCGGGCATAAACGACGACATCATCGCCTCGTCGATAAGCGCGCTTTTCTCGGCTGTCAACAGAAGCATAGCGAAATAATAACGATAACGATATGGAGCAAAAGGGGGATCTGATATGGGAATGACAATGACGCAGAAGATACTCGCGTCGCACGCCGGACTCGACTGTGTCGAGGCGGGACAGCTCATCGAGGCGAAGCTCGATATGGTGCTCGGCAACGACATCACGACGCCGGTGGCGATAAACGAGTTCCGCCGCGCTGGATTTGAGGGCGTGTTCGACCGCGATAAAATAGCGATAGTGCTCGACCACTTCGTGCCGAACAAGGACATCAAGGCGGCGGAGCAGTCGAAGTCGTGCCGCGATTTCGCGTGCGAGCACTGCGTGTCCCACTTCTACGACGTGGGCAAGATGGGCATCGAGCATGCGCTTCTGCCCGAGCAGGGAGTCGTGACGGCGGGCGACTGCGTTATCGGAGCGGACAGCCACACGTGCACGTACGGCGCGCTCGGCGCGTTCTCGACCGGCGTCGGCAGCACGGACATGGCGGCGGCTATGGCGACGGGAAAAGCATGGTTCAAGGTCCCGTCGGCGATAAAGTTCGAGCTTACGGGAAAGCTTCCGAAGAATTGCAGCGGCAAGGACGTCATTTTGTCCATAATCGGCGAGATCGGCGTCGACGGCGCGCTTTATAAGAGCATGGAGTTTACGGGCGAGGGCGTCTCGGAGCTTTCGATGGACGACAGGCTCTGCATCTGCAACATGGCGATCGAGGCGGGCGCGAAAAACGGCGTCTTCCCCGTCGACGATATAACGAAAGCGTACATAAACGGACGCTGCGAACGCGAATATAAAGTATACGAGGCCGACGCGGACGCGGTCTACGAGCGCACCGTGAAGGTCGAGCTCGACAAGATAGTGCCTACCGTTGCGTGCCCGCATCTGCCCGAGAACACGCGTCCCGCGAGCGAGCTGCACGACATCAAGATAGATCAGGTCGTCATCGGCAGCTGCACGAACGGACGCATGGAGGACATGGAGACCGCATATAAGATTCTCGCGGGCAAAAAGGTGGCGGACGGCGTTCGCTGCATCATAATCCCCGCGACGATGGCGATACTGCGCGAATGCGTGGAGCGCGGATACTACACTGCGTTCATCGACGCGGGCGCCGTCGTGTCCACGCCGACGTGCGGACCGTGCCTCGGCGGCTACATGGGCATACTCGCCGCAGGCGAGAGATGCGTCGCGACGACGAACCGCAATTTCGTCGGCAGAATGGGGCACACAAAGAGCGAGGTCTACCTTGCAAGTCCCGCGACGGCGGCCGCGAGCGCATTGACGGGTTATATAACCGAACCGAAGGAGGCGTAAACGATGAACACAAAGGGCAAAGCGTTCAAATACGGCGACAACGTCGACACCGACGTTATAATCCCCGCGCGCTACCTCAACACGTCGGCGGCAGCCGAGCTGGCGGCGCACTGCATGGAGGACATCGACGCGGAGTTCGTCAGCAATGTAAAGGCGGGCGACGTGATCGTCGCGGGCGACAACTTCGGCTGCGGCAGCTCGCGCGAGCACGCGCCGCTCGCGATCAAGACGTGCGGTGTCGGCTGCGTCATAGCGAAGAGCTTCGCGCGCATCTTCTACCGCAACTCGATCAACATCGGTCTTCCTATCGTGGAATGTGCCGAGGCTGCAGACGAGATCGGCGCGGGCGACGAGGTCGAGGTCGATTTCGACACGGGCATGATCACTGACAAAACGACAGGCAGGCAGTACAAGGCGCAGCCGTTCCCGCCGTTCATACAGAACATAATCAAAAAGGGCGGACTGCTCGCGTCCATCAAGGAGGGGTGAGCATGAAGAAAAGGATAACGGTCCTCGCCGGCGACGGCATCGGCCCCGAGATAACGGGAGAAGCGATAAAGGTGCTTGACAGAATCGGCGAGGTATACGGACACACGTTCGAGTACACGTATGTGGACATCGGCGGGTGCAGCATAGACAAATACGGCGTGCCGATAACGGACGAGGGCATGGCAAAGTGCAAGGACTCCGACAGCGTGCTGCTCGGAGCCGTCGGCGGACCAAAGTGGGACGACTGTCCCGCGTCGATACGTCCCGAGAAGGCGCTCTTAGCCGTGCGCAAGGAGCTCGGACTGTTCGCGAATCTGCGTCCGACGAAGCTGTTCCCGCAGCTTGCGGGATCGTCGCCGCTCAAAAACGTCGGCGGCGGCATCGACCTGCTCATCGTTCGCGAGCTGACGGGCGGCGTCTATTTCGGCGAGAAGAAGTCGTGGACGGAGAGCGGCGAATCTGTCGCGTCCGATCTGATGATATATTCGGAGCATGAGATCGAGCGCATCGGACGCGTCGCGTTCGAGACGGCGATGAAGCGGAATCGCAGGCTCGCGTCCGTTGACAAGGCGAACGTGCTCGAAACGTCGCGTCTGTGGCGACGCGTCATGCACAGACTCGCGGAGGAGTACCCCGACGTCGAGTACAGCGACATTCTCGTCGACAATACTGCGATGCAGCTCATCAAGAATCCGGCGCAGTTCGACGTCATCGTGACGGAGAACATGTTCGGCGACATTTTGTCCGACGAGGCGTCGATGCTGACGGGCTCGATAGGCATGATGCCGTCGGCGTCGCTGTCGGAGGGGACGCGCGGCATGTACGAGCCGATACACGGCTCCGCGCCCGACATTGCGGGACAGGACATAGCGAATCCGCTCGGCACGATACTTTCGGCGGCGATGATGTTGCGCTATTCGTTCGATATGGCGGCGGAAGCGGACGCGATCGAAAAAGCGGTCGCGGAAACGCTCGACGCCGGCATCCGTACAGGCGATATAATGCAGGAGGGCTGCCGCCGCGTCGGCTGCCGCGCCATCGGCGACGAAGTGATGAAGAGAATATAAGTTGCTTTTTGTGGGGGAGAAAACTCTTTGAGAAGAGTTTTCTCCCCCACACCCCCTTTTTCAGAAACTTTTATTACCGATTTTATTTTGTTACAAAGCAAACGAAAACAATATCCTCGGAGATAGCTTAAAATAATCACTAATCGGTCCGCTTTTGGCGAAGTAGGGGACACCTTTTACAAAAAGGGGTCCCCGAAATAGAAGAGTTTTCCTCAACTAAGCATACTTTTATTACTTTTTTGGCTCAAAAACAATCGCAAACGGTCAGCAAAAGTTTTTGAAGATAGGGGGTCCGGGGGAAAGGAACTTTTTGCAAAAAAGTTCCTTTCCCCCGTTGACTTTATTCAAATAATATGCAATAATCATCGCGGAGAGTATGTCACTGTCAAGGAGGGCAGATCCATGTTACTTCCCGATTATCACAAGAGCCCCGCGACGCTGCATGTGGGGACAGAGGCGCCCCACGCGTACTTCATTCCGTTTGAATCGAAGGCGGCGGCGGACAAGGCATCAAAGAGCGGAGTTCGCGCGTCGAGCGCGTACTTTTACACGCTCTGCGGCGACTGGGACTTCAAATTTTATAAGTCCGTAAACGACGTTGAGGATTTCACCGTGCCGGGCTTCACGGCGGCGTTCGACAAGCTCCATGTGCCGATGAACTGGCAGATGGCGCTGGGACGCGGATACGACGTGCCGAACTATACGAACGTCGCATACCCGTACCCGTGCGACCCGCCGCATGTGCCGGACGAGAACCCGTGCGGACTCTACGTCCGCGATTTCACGCTGCCGAGATCTTTCGACGGCAAGGAGCTGTATCTCACGTTCGAGGGTGTCGATTCCTGCTTCTACCTCTACGTAAACGACAAATTCGTCGGTTACAGCCAGGTCAGCCACATGACGAGCGAATTTAAGATAAACGACTACGTCAGAGAGGGCAAAAACACCGTCAAGGTGCTCGTGCTCAAATGGTGCGACGGCAGCTACATGGAGGACCAGGACATGTGGCGCATGTCGGGCATCTTCCGCGAGGTATACGTGCTCGCGCGCGAACGCGCCCACATCGTCGACGTGTTCCTGCATCCGACGCCGAACGAGACGTTCACATCGGGCACGCTGACGGCGGAGCTTACGTCGAACGCGCCGCTGACAGCGAAATATGAGCTCGTATCGCCCGAGGGCGACAGTATCGCCGAGGGCGAGACCGAGGTGAACGGCGAGGGCGGATTCGAGGTCGCGATAGAACGCGCCGAGATGTGGTCGGATGAAAAACCGTCGCTCTACACGCTATATATTTGCGCAGGCGGCGAGACGATGCGCTTCCGCGTCGGCTTCCGCAAAATAGAGGTCAAAAACAAGGTCATCTACATAAACGGCAAAAAGGTAAAGGCAAAGGGCGTCAACCGCCACGACAGCCATCACCTGCTCGGTCACGCGACTCCCGTCGAGCATATGCTGCGCGACCTTTACATCATGAAGGCGCACAACGTCAACATGGTGCGCACGAGCCATTACCCGAACGACCCGCGCTTTGTCGGACTGTGCGACGAACTCGGCATATACGTGTGCGACGAAACCGACATAGAGACTCATGGAATGCATCCGTGGAACCGCATATCGGACGATCCCGACTGGGAGGCCGCATACGTCGACAGAGCGCAGAGAATGGTGGAGCGCGACAAGAACCACGCGTGCGTCATTTTCTGGTCGCTCGGAAACGAGAGCGGCGTCGGCAGGAACCATTTCGCGATGTCGAAGTGGATACACGGACGCGATGTGAGCCGTCTCGTCCACTATGAGGGCGCCAACCTCGGCGCAATGAGGGGCGAGCAGCCCACCGACCTCATGGACGTGGAGAGCCACATGTACACACACCCGCAGGGCTGCGTCGATTACTGCAAGAACAAGAAGTACACGCTGCCCTTCTTCCTCTGCGAGTACAGCCACGCGATGGGCAACGGCCCCGGCGACCTTGAGGAATACTGGAACGCCATATACGCGAACGACGAATTCTTCGGCGGCTGCGTGTGGGAGTTCATCGACCACAGCGTCGCGATAGGGGATAAGTACCGCGCACCGTCGTTCACGTACGGCGGCGACTTCAACGACCACCCGAACGACGGCAACTTCTGCGTCGACGGTCTCGTATACCCCGACAGACATCCGCACACGGGACTTCGCGAGCTCAAACAGGCGATAAAGCCGTTCGCGGTCACGGAAGTCGACGCGGCGGCGGGCAAATTCAGAGTAAAGAATCTGCGCTATTTCACAAATCTCGACGACGCGGAGCTTTATTGGTCGCTGGAGCGCAACGGAAAGAGCGTCGCGTCCGGCAAGATCGACAGCCTCAACATAGAGCCGCAGCGCTCGCGCACATATGCGGTCAGCTACGGTGACGCTAAGCTTTACGGCGAGCTGTACCTGAACATCTCGGTACGCAATAAATACGCAAAGCCGTGGGCGGAAGCCGGTCACGAGCTCGGCATGGCGCAGATAGCGGTGCCGGCTGCCGAATATGAAGCGGCGGAGACGCGCGAATATCCCGCGCCCGAGGCGGCGGAGACGGAGCGCGAGTACATAGTCACGGCGGGCGAGACCGTTTACACGGTCGACAGAGTCACGGGCATGGTGAAGTCCATAGTCGACAACGGCTGCGAGCTTTTGTCCTCGCCGATTTTGCCGACAGTGTGGCGCGCGCCGACGGACAACGACCGCAACGTCATGCATTCGTGGTTCAGAGCAGGATTCAATGATCCGCAGATAAAGTGCTACGAGTGCGGACTCGAAAACGACGGCGCCGTTATCGCGGTGACGGCGAAGATATCGATGAGCGCGAAGAGTCAGGTGCCGTTCCTTTACGCTGACGTGAAATACACGTTCGCGGGCGACGGAACGATGACGGTGCATTACGACGTCAACGCAGAGATAATGAAGCGCAACAGCGACGGCGAGCCGCGCCACCGCATATTCTTCCCGCGCTTCGGCATCGAGTTCAAGATGCCGGAGGGAACGGAGCAGATGAGATACTTCGGATGCGGTCCTTACGAGAGCTACGAGGACAAGCATTTAGCGTCACGCATGGGAGAATTTGCGTCGACGGTGTACGAGAACTACGAGCCTTACGTGCATCCGCAGGAGAATTCGAGCCACTATAATACAAAGTGGGCGATAGTGTCATCCGTCGCGGGTCACGGACTGATGATAACGAAGACGGAGCGTCCGTTCGTGTTCAACGCTACGCATTATCCGTCCGCGCTCCTGACGCGCACGGCGCATCACTATGAGCTTGTGCCCGAGTCGGAGACGACGGTCAACATCGACTACCGTCAGAGCGGCATCGGCTCGAATTCGTGCGGTCCCGAGCTTCGCGACGATTTGAGGCTCAAGGACGAGCACTTCACGTTCGAGGTGAACGTGAAGCCGGTATTCGCGTCCGAGGCGCAGCCGTATGAATCAATATAAATGGCAAAAAGGGGGCGTCAGCCCCCTTTTTTGCATACCTTATAAATCTACATTGGTATCGATTGTATTTTCGCGAAGCGAAACCGCTGCCGTCCGAATGATGGCAGCGAGCTGTCAGGCTTTCAAGTTTCACCTACGCGCACCGCGCTCGTGCGATGTTCAGCGCGACACGGCTGGACGCAGACACGACGTTTAGGCGACGCACTCACCGTGCCGCGAGGGAGCTGTTCGCAGGAAGTGTTAACGCGATGTTCTTTTGGAGAGGGGGTTCGGGGGAGGACCTTTTCTTGTAAAGAAAAGGTCCTCATCCCCGATGAG
>CANQMJ010000075.1 GCA_947624945.1 uncultured Clostridia bacterium
CCGATGCGCCGGGCAACCGGCGCATCCTGTAAACCCTATCCGAAGCAACGCCCCCAACCGCCGAGAACATTCTCGCATCTGCCCGATGTATGGCGGGGGGCGGCACGGGACATTGTCCCGGAGCGGCGCGGAGACGCGCCGCAAAGATAGATGACAGCGCACGACAGAACCCGGCTTACAGACCGCGTCGCCAAAGCTCCCGCGAAATTCGCGGGAGCTTTGGCGTTTTCCGCGCAAAAAATAAACGTCCGCGGGGTTTACAAATCACTCGCATCAGTATATAATATAGGGTAAGACAAAATTGTCTGCGAGGTATTTTCGATGAAAAAAAGCAGGATAAGCGGGACCGAGCTGTTTTTACACGACGCCGCCCGCGCATCGCTCAAGCTTCACGACGCGGCGAAAAACGCTGTCGACGAGGTGAAGCGCGACGTGAAAGCGGTCCGCGACCGCGACCCCGCGGCAAAAAACGACTTCGAGGCGCTCGTCCTCTACCCGGGCGTACACGCGATATGGGCGCACAGGATATCGCACGCGCTATATAGGCGCGGCTGGTACACGACGGCGCGAGCCGTCAGTCAGGCGTCGCGGTTCTTCACCGGCATCGAGATACACCCCGGCGCCAAGATCGGGCACGGTCTTTTCATCGACCACGGCGGCGCCGTCGTCATAGGCGAGACGGCAGAGATAGGCGACGACTGCACGCTTTATCAGTGCTGCACGCTCGGCGGCACGGGCAAGGAATGCGGCAAACGCCATCCGACGCTCGGCAACGGCGTCATGGTCGGCGCAGGCGCAAAGGTGCTCGGCGCCATCACCGTAGGCGACAACGCCAAGATCGCGGCAGGCGCGGTAGTGCTCAAAAACGTGCCGGCTGACAGTACCGCCGTAGGCATACCGGCGCGCACCGTCCGCCGCAACGGCGAACGCGTGACGGACAGTCTCGACCACGTCCACATCCCCGACCCGGTCGCGTCCAAGATCCATACGCTCGAAGCGGAGATATCGTCGCTGCGCCGCCGCATCGACGAGCTCGAAGAAGAAAACAAATGAGAGGAAGTGCAAATAAATGATCTGCAAACGCTGTTTCCAGATGTCGGACGACGACCTTAAGGTCTGCCCATACTGCGGCGCGCCGCTGACCGACGACGCGCCGGCAGAAAATGCGCAAGGCCACGATGTCAACACCGCCGACAAAAGCGAATATAGAGAACAGGAAACGCAAAACACCGCAAACGCACAAGACAACAACGGCAGCGACGGCACGTATACGCCGCCGCAGATGCCGCAGTCGCCAAACGGCGACTATCACGTCCCGCAGGGCAACAGCTACGGCTATAACTACAACTATATGCCGCCGTACGGCTATCAGGGCAGAACGCCGCCCCCGTACGTGCCGCCCGTAAAGCCGCCGCAGACGAAGGCGCAGCGCTTCTTCTCCGGCATCGGTCATGCCGCCGCATACGTCGCACTGTTCTTCTTCTGTCAGATCGTCGTCACGATGGCAGTCACGATGGTCGTCACATTCAACACAACGTCGGAGGTAACGCAGAAATATCTCGAGCAGTACGGCGAACAGGCTCTCTATGATCAGAATTTCATCGCCATGATACAGGGCGAGGTCGAAGGACGCGTCTACGAGTCGCTCACCGACGGCGTGATCCTGAACGTGATCTCGATCGTGTCGTCGCTCATAACGGTCGCCGCCGTGATGCTCGTCGGAAAGGTAAAGCGCCGCACTATATCCGATCACATATGGCTCTACCCGCCGCGCTCATGGAAGATACTGCTCGTATTCCCCGCCGCCGTCGCGCTGCAGTACATCATCGTGATGCTCATAAACGTGATACCGTGGCCCGACGCGATAGTCGAGCAGTTCAACGAGACCTACAACTTCATCGACAACAGTCCGCTCTGGCTGTCTGTTCTCTCGACCGTACTGCTCGCGCCGATAACGGAGGAGATCATCTTCCGCGCATGCGTATACGGACGGCTTCGCCGCGGCATGCCCGTGCTTGCCGCCGGCATAATCAGTGCGTTCACGTTCGGACTCGCGCACGGCGTCGTCATCGCCGTATTCTACGCGACGCTGCTCGGACTCATACTCGCCTACGTATATGAGAAGTTCGGCACGATACTCGCGCCGATGCTCTTGCATATCGGCTTCAACAGCGCAAACTACATTCTCCTTCCCGTGACGAACGACGGCGTCAGCGACAGTGTGAGACTCATAGCGCTCGCCGTGTCCGCCGTCGTGTTCATCGTCTGCGCCGCCGTGATAATGCTTTCCGACGTCGGCAGAAAAGAAAAGGAAACAAACGAATAATTCATAGGAGACCCAAATGCTCGAACTGTATAATTCACTGTCCCGCACGCGCGAGACGTTCAAACCTATAAACGAAGGCCGCGTCGGCATGTATACGTGCGGACCGACCGTCTACCACTTCGCCCACATAGGCAATCTCCGCACCTACATCATGGAGGACGTCCTCGACCGCTACCTGCGGTATTCGGGCTATGACGTCAAGCGCGTCATGAACATCACCGACGTCGGACACCTGTCCGGCGACTCCGACGACGGCGAGGACAAAATGGTCGCGGGCGCGCGCCGCGAGCACAAGACGGTGCTCGAGATCGCCAAATTCTACACGGACGCATTCTTCGAGGACTGCAAAAAGCTCAACATACGCCGTCCCGACGTCGTCGAACCGGCGACGCACTGCATCGGCGAGTACATCAGGATAATAAAAAAGCTGCTCGATACGGGTTACGCGTACGTGTCGGACGGCAACGTCTACTTTGACACGTCGAAGCTCGGCGAATACTACGTATTCAACCGCCAGAACGAAGAGGACCTCGCCGTCGGCGTCCGCGAGGGCGTCGAGGAGGACAAGGCAAAGCACAACAAGACCGACTTCGTTCTGTGGTTCACGAAGAGCAAATTCGAGGATCAGGAGCTCAAATGGAACTCGCCGTGGGGCGTCGGCTACCCGGGCTGGCACATCGAATGCTCCGCGATCTCGATAAAGCATATCGGCGAATACCTCGACATCCACTGCGGCGGCATCGACAACGCGTTCCCGCACCACACTAACGAAATCGCGCAGTCCGAGTCGTATCTCGCTCACAAATGGTGCAACTACTGGTTCCACGTCCTGCACCTCAACACGACGAGCGGCAAGATGTCGAAGTCGACGGGCGAATTCCTCATACTCAAAACGCTCGAGGACAAGGGCTACGCCCCCGTCGTCTACCGCTTCTTCTGCCTGCAGTCCCATTACCGCAAATCGCTCGTGTTCTCGTACGAAGCGCTCGACAACGCGCGCGGCGCTTACGACAAGCTGATCTCCCGCATCGCGCAGCTCGACGGCGGCGCGAACGAAGTCGACGCCGCGTCGTTCGACGCATACAAGGCTCGATTCGTCGAAGCCATGGACTCCGACCTGAACACGTCCCTTGCGATAACTGCCGTATACGACGTGCTCAAAGCCGACATCGACGATGCGACTAAGCTTGCGCTTCTCGACGACTTTGACCGCGTCCTGTGCCTCGACCTCTGCAAAAACGCGTCCGCAAAGCGCGCCGCCGACGCGCTCGCGCAGCAGCAAAAGTCCGGCGACCCCGAGATTCTCGCCGCCATCGAGCGCCGCGCCGAGGCAAAGCGCAACCGCGACTTCGCGCTCGCTGACGCAATCCGCGACGAGCTCGCCACGCGCGGCATAACTCTTATCGACACGAAGAACGGCACCGAGTACCGCATTGAGCAGAAATGAAAGATAACGGCAAAAAGCGCCGCCGTCACCGCTTCAAAGCGCCGGCGGCGTGGCTTTATTATCCCGCGGTCGCGATAATCGGCATATTCATGCGCATCCGCTACCGCGTGAGGCTCGACAAAAAAGCGTTCGCCGACCTGCACGGTCCGGCGCTGCTTCTGTGCAATCACCTCTCCAACTTCGACCATTTCCTCGTCGCGATGGCGGCTTACCCGCACCGTGTCACGTTCGTTTTGAGCGCGCACTTCATGACTAAGCGCATACTGCGCCCGATCCTGCGTCTCTTGCATGTCATAACGAAGCGCATGTTCGACTCCGACGCGGGGACGGTGTTAAATATGATGCGCGCGGCGCGCGACGGACGCATACTCGCGCTTTTCCCCGAGGGGCGGCTGACGTGGACGCCTCACTCGATGCGGATAACGTCCGGCACCGCCGACCTTATCGCGAAGCTCAAAGTCGACGTATACCGCGTGACGCCGACGGGAGCGGCGCTTACGTTCCCGAAATGGGGACGCGGCTCGCGCCGCGGCAGAATAACTGTCGAGACGGAGAAGATACTGTCCGCCGCCGACATACCGTCGATGACAAAGGATGAGATATTCGCCCTCATCTCGGACAAGCTGCGCCACGACGACGAGGCATCGTGCCGCGGGGTGAAATTCGCGTGCCGCGACACGACTGCGGGGCTTGACGGCATACTCTATAAATGTCCCGTCTGCGGCGCAGAATACGCGCTCGAAACGCGCCGCTCTCGCATAAAATGCGCTGCGTGCGGACTTGACGCGTCGCTGTCGCGCGACTACGTCATAACGGACGCGCCGTTTGCGTCGATTTACGAGTGGTACATGTGGCAATACCGTAGTCTCGACATTACGCGGACGCTGACGGGACGCTTCCGCGTAGGCGGCATCGGCGAGGACGGCTACGAGAGCCGCGACCTCGGCGAGGCAGTCTGCTCGCTCGACGCTGATACGTTCACCTTCGACGGCACGTTCCGCGGCGAGCCGCTGTCGTTCACTGTGGCGACGTCCGAGATCACGGCATTGCCTATCTCTGTCGCCGACCATTTCGACATCTACCGCGACAAGACGCTTTTCCACCTGTACCCGCTCCCCGACCCGCGCGTCACGGTCGAATGGGCGATGTTCGTCGACCGCCTGACCGACCTCCGCCTCGGAGATGTTGGGAAGTAAGGATTCTATGGGGAAAGGAACTTCTTGAAAGAAGTTCCTTTCCCCATACCCCTATCTTCAAGAACTTTCCATGACCATTTTTTATTTTTACAAATTAAACGAAAACAATATCCTCAGAGATAGCTTAAGATAATCACTAATCGGTCCGCTTTTGTGCGAGGAGCATCTCCTCACTGCGTTCGGAGCTGCCACACTTTTCGCTGTGCGAAAAGTGTCGGAGGTTTGGAGCGTAAGCGACAAAACTCCTACCTTTCTACAAAAAGGGGCCCCAACATAAGAAGTTTCCCTATCCTTAAACTTTTTCTTTTCACCACCATCCCATCACTCCACCGATTGACATATCGCCGCGGCTAATGTATAATTATTGCAATAGGAGGGTTTACTATGAGAAACAAAATAAAGATAACGGAAGGCATTTTTCCGATGCCTGTGCTGATGGTCGCCACCTACAACGACGACGGCAGCGTAAACGTAATGAACGCCGCATGGGGCACGATGCAGGAGCGCGACACAGTGGCGCTGAATCTGTCAAGGACGCATAAAACCGTGCAGAACATCGAAAAGCGGCGCGCCTTTACGGTCAGCATCGCCGACGCCGCGCATGTGAAGGAGGCCGACTATTTCGGCATCGAATCGGGAAACAAAGAGCCGAACAAACTCGCAAGAGCGGGACTTACCGCGTCAAAGTCGGAGACTGTCGACGCGCCGGTGATAAACGAATTCCCGCTCTGCCTCGAATGTGAATTCATCGAATATCAGGAAAACGAATACGGCTGCGGCGTTATCGGCAAGGTAGTCGGCGTAACCGCCGACGAACGCGTCATGCCGAACGGAAAGCTCGACATGTCGCTGGTCGACGCGATAGCGTTCGACCCGTATACCCACGGCTATTACAGGGTGTCCGAACGTGTCGGCGATGCGTTCAAAGACGGCTTAAATCTGATGTGATTTTTATTGAAATAATTTTTGAGGGAAGGAAAACTTTTTACAAAAAGTTTTCCTTCCCTCAAACTCCTATTCTTTCAAAAACTTTTCCTAACCCAAATTACCAGAACCGCACGCGTCCGCTCTCGATATCGTACACCGCGCCGACGATCTCGGCTCCAGCGATGTTCGCACCCTTCAATTCGCGGACGCTGTTTTCGACGTTGAGTCTGCACGCCACGTCCGCATTTTCCTCGCCTCCGATCGCGTCCTTTATCCTGTCCGTTATCGCCTTGACGTGACCCTCGGGCGCGTGATGGAGCGCCGCGTCGACGGCGCCGCAATGCGTATGACCGAGCACGACGACGAGTCCGCACCCGAGATGGTCGACCGCGTATTCGACGCTGCCTGTCACAATGTCGTCAACGACGTTGCCCGCCGCGCGTATGACGAACAGCTCACCTATCCCCGCCGAAAATATCGCCTCGGGAATGACGCGCGAATCCGAGCATGTCACAATAACCGCATACGGCGACTGCCCCTCGTGTGACGTCCGCTCGCGCGTCTTTTTCGAAACGTCTCCGCTCATCGTCTCGGCATTTACATACGACTCGTTTCCCAATCTCAGCGCGTCGAGCGCGTCCTTTACCGTCTTGCTCATAGCTTTACCGTCCCCCGTTTTGTTATTATGTCTCAACTGCCCGCCTTGACGTCGGCCTCGAACTGCTTCACCGCCTCGGCGGCGTCCTGTCCCTCTCCGACGCGCCGCAGCATGTTCCACCACGCCGTGCGTGCCGACGCCCAATTAGGCGTGACCTGATAGTAGTCGCCGAAATATTTCTGGAAAATGCCGTATTCGTTCATGAGCTCGTCGTTATCGTATATCTCGGGCATTTCGCGGCACGGCCAGTATGTGGACGCGAGTACCGAGCGCGTGTACTGCTCGCCGTCGCCCGTCATATAACGTATGAACGTCTTTGCAGCCTCGATCTTTTCGCTGTCGCCGTTGTCGAATACGCCGAATCCCCATATACCGCCCTGAAGCGACGACGTGCCCTCGCTTGTTGGGAACGCCATCGGGAATATGTCGAAACCGAGGTCCTCACCGTTCACAACGCTCCTTATCTCCATCGAGACGTTCCAGCAGAACGCCATCGCGAGCTCGCCGTCGCAGAACTTTTCGATCTCCTGCGTGCCGACGATGTCGGGGTCGAAATTTATCCCGTCGGTGTCATAGAGAAGTTCGAGCGCGCGTATGTTTTCGGGGCTGTTCACCGTGTAGCTCGTATGCTCCGCATTCGTGAACGTGCCGCCGTAGAGATTGTTGACGAGCGCGCGCGTGCCCTGATCGCCTCCCTGCCCGCCGCAGTAGACGGCGGCGACGTTTTCGATGCCGTAGTCGCGGAGCGCGCCGACGGCGGCGATGAAATCGTCCGTCGACCACGTGTGCGTTTCCTCGTCGATGTATTTCCACGCGTCAGCCGCCTCGAACATGTCGCGGTTTATCGCCATGCAGTGCGTTGTCATGCAGAGCGGATAGATGTAGTATCTGCCGTTCTCGTCGTGGCACGCGACGCGCACGGATTCATATATACCATCGGAGCCGCCGTCCGCCCATACGTCGGACAAGTCCGCCATAAGACCGCGCGCGCCCCAGCCTGCGACGAGCCGTTCCGGCCCCTCGAACACGATGTCGGGCGCCGTCCCGTTTTTGATTGCTTCCTCGACCTCGCCATCACCCGTGTCGTACGTCACAGTCTTCACCGTCACCCTGATGCCGGGATTGTCGCGGTGGAACGACGATATGAGCGACGAGAGCGTGCCGCTCGAACCCCATCCGCCGACAGGATACGTCCACATCGTTATCTCGACAGGCTCATTCTCCGCGTCTCCCTTCTCCCCCGACTGCGCCGCACCGCCGTCGTCCTTGCATGAAACAAGCAGTGTCACCGTCATAAAGAGCAGAAGCGACAAGAGCGCCGACGTCAGACGGAACATGAGCTTTTTATTTTTCGTAAATGTCGTGCCTTTCAAAGCTTTCCCCTCCGTTTACATTCCGCTGTCCGCATTATGACGCTTCCCGCCGACCGTATACCGTTCGATGAGCTTCGCGACCTCGTCTATATCGACAGGCTTCGCCGCGTGCGCGTTCATTCCGCATTCGATGCACTTGGTGACATCGTCCGAGAACGCGTCAGCGCTCATCGCTATTATCGGAACGGTCACCGCGTCCGGGTGTCCAGACGCGCGTATCGCCTCCGTCGCCTCGTAGCCGTTCATTATCGGCATTCTTATGTCCATCAGTATAACGTCATATCTGCCGCTCGGCGACGACGTGAATTTCTCGACACATTCCTTGCCGTTCTCCGCGCGCTCGACGGTAAGTCCTATCTCGGACAGCAGTTCCTCCGCTATCTCCCAGTTGAGGTCGTTGTCCTCCGCGATGAGGACGCTCTTCCCGCGAAGCCTGTCGGACACGTCCGCATTTCCCGCACTCTCGCCGTCACTGCCGCTTTCAAGACTGCCGAGGCTGTGATATATCGCGGAGTTGAACAGCGGCTTTGTGAGTATCCCTTTCGCGCCTGACGCACGCATTATGCCGTGTACGTCGGTGTCGGGGTCCGCTATCATTATGACAGACGGCACGCCGTCGCCGCCTATCCTTTGCGCATACGATGCGCCGTCGCCGTCCGGCAGGACGCTTTCGACAAACGCCACGTCATACCGCGTCGTCTCCGCCATCTTGACGGCCGTCTCGCCGTCAGACGCGCGGTCCGCGCCGCACCCTGCCGCTTTGAGCGCCGATATGATGCTCCCGCTCGTGTAGTCGTCGGGGTCGACGACGAGCACATCGAGCTGCGGCAGCGCCGGCGTCATTCCGTCCGCCGCCACCGTCTCAAGATCGAGCGCGACGTGGAACTCGGAACCTCGGTCCGGCTCGCTTTCGACATCGATCGAGCCCTTCATCGCGTCGACGAGATACTTCGTTATCGCCATGCCGAGTCCGCTGCCCTCCGTTTTCTGCACACGGCCGCTGTCCTCGCGCGAGAACGACTCAAATATACGCTCCTTGAATTCCGCCGACATGCCGATGCCGTTATCCTTGACGTACATGTGCAGCCGCGTCCATCCGTCGCCGTTCGGCGACGGTTCCTCGCGGCACGTGAACTCTATTTTGCCGCATTCGGGCGTGAACTTTATCGCGTTTCCGATAAGGTTCAGCAGTATCTGATTCAGTCGCACGCTGTCGCAGATCACGTCCTCGTGCACGACGTCGTATATGCGCACCGAAAAGCTTTGCCTCTTCGCGTTCACCTGCGGACTCACTATGTTGATTATGCTCTCTATCGTCTCCTTGAGTGACACCGACTCCATGTGAAGCGTCAGCTTGCCGCTCTCTATCTTCGACATGTCGAGGATATCGTTTATCAGCCCGAGCAGGTGGCGGCTCGAGAGCGATATCTTTTTTAAGCAGTTCTGCACCTGCTCGCGGTTGTCGACGTTGGCGCTCGCTATCGCCGTCATGCCGACGATGCCGTTCATCGGCGTCCTTATATCGTGGCTCATGTTGGAGAGAAATTCACTTTTTGCACGGCTCGCGTGCTCTGCCGTTCGCCGCGCGTCGTCAAGCTCGCGCACCTGCTTTCGCGTCAGCCTGAAATAGACCGAGAATACGATGAGCAGCGCTATAAGTATGAGCACGCAGCTCAACACCGACGACCGGCCCCACGCGTTTCCGAGCGCGTTGACCGTCCTGTCAAGCTGACCGTACGGCAGAAACAACAAGAGATACCAGTCCGAGTATGGCAGGCTCATCTCATACAGATAACGCCGCTCGCCCTCTATGACGAATTCCGTCGTATAGTTCTTTTTTGAATCCATCGCTGCGCCGAGCTCCGATATGTACTGTTCATTCGTTTTGTCCGCAACTCTTTCATATCTGTTGCGGACTCGCTCGAAGTACGACGCGTCCGTGACGTCGCTGTCCCTGACGATAAAATTCCCCTCACGGTCGATTATGAAATAGTATATCATCTCATTGTCGGGATCGAGCGACAGCGTATCGCTTATGTACGATACGGGCAGTGCGGCAACGAGCGCGATGCTTTCCCTGCCGTCGTCCGTCCGGTAAGCCGCAGGGATACCCATGAGGACGAGGCTGTTGCCGAGACTGTCGCGTCCTGCCTCCATCTTCCCCTCACCCGAAGTCAGCGAATCGAGGAACGGCTCCGCGTCGTCGGCGACGATGTCGCTGCCGTATATCATTTCAAACGAGCCGTCCGAAAGCAGAAACGCGAGATGGTCGAATCCGCGCGCACGCGCATTATAGCTGAGCTGCACTTTCGTCGACGATATGTCTCTGCCGTCCACGGGCGGGACCGAGTCGACGAGCGCGCCGACCTGCGAAAGTCTGAGCTCGATAGTCGTTCCGAAATGGTTCGCCGCCTGCTCGCCCATGCCGGTCATATATATCGCGCCGAGCTCCTCTATAGCCTTCGCACCGCGTCTGTTCATGCGAAGCGTCAGATACGAGAAAACTATGACGCACAAAATTGATATGCATATTATGCTTATTATGAGAAACCGAGTCGTTTTATTTTTCACTTGCGCTGTCACCCCTTTACAGTGAACGGCGTCATATATCCGCCGCGGCGATCTGCAATAATTTATCTTGTTTTTTTCAGCCGTATAAAACTGCCGCATACCGTTCAGCAACACTACAGAATCATTTTACCACATATTTGCGCAAAAGTAAAACATACGACGAAAATTTTTGCCCGTCCGGTGAATATTTTTGAAAAGGGAAACATTATCCTGCGGCGCACCCCCGTTTTTACATGCAGGAACGCGCGCGTAAAACTGCAGATCAAACGCAGCATCGAAAAGCAAACGAAATAATCGCCTAAAAAACAGTTTTTCCCTCTCATATCCTCACATACGTCGGGAACAATATATGTGTGAAATATCACAAATTTCCCCCGGAGGGTTTTATGAATAGAAAGATAATAAGAGCAGCCGCGACACTTATCATGTCCGCGTTCTGCATCGTTTCACTTTACGCCTGCGGCGATTCGAACACAGGCACCGACAAGCACGGCAACGTGACCGACAACATCGGACGCGACCTTTTCGACCGTGAAGACGGCGGTCTTACCGGCGACAGCGGCAGCGTCAACGATAAAGACAACGTAAACGGCAACGGCAACCATAACAACACCATCGACAGCAACGACAACAGCGGAATTACGAACGGCAACGGCACCGTCGGCAACAACAATAACAACGGCACGACAAACAACAACGGTACGACGAACAATAACGGCGTCGTCGGCAATAACAACAGTAACGGCACGACCGGCGGCAGCGGCGATATGCGATAAGTAAAACAGGATGCGTCATTTGATGCATCCTGTTTTTTTACGCTCTTCGTGAAGCGGAAAGTGTGATGGCAGCGGCCTCGCCTCGCAAAAGGCGGCAGTCAATACAGCGCCGACAGCACGCCGACGGCGTCGCCGCCGCATATCCGCGACGCGTGCTCGGTCA
>CANQMJ010000076.1 GCA_947624945.1 uncultured Clostridia bacterium
TTTTGACTGCCCTTGCGACAGTCTTCTTTGTCATGCACTTTTTTCTCTTCGGCTATTGTGCTTTTGTTTCAAACTTGTTCTCCTTTTTCGAAAAGAGCGCCGCCGCGGCGCTTTTTTCGTTATCTTCGACAAGCGTCGACTCAAAAGAACGGAAAATAGTTCACACTTTGTTCAAAAATTTCCGAAATCCCACTTGACAAGTCTGCAATTTGCGATTATACTCATAGATAAGATATCATGTGTATCTGAAAAAATCTCATATGGAGGAAAAAAACAATGAGAAAGTTTCTCGCGCTCATCATGGTTGCAGCCATGATGGCAACGTTCGCGTCTGTGGCATTTGCAGAGGACACTGTAGTCGCTACATACACGTTCGACGAAGGCAAGGCTGACGCAGGTCTTACCGAAAACGGTGAAAACTTCACGTATGCTGACGGTACCGTCACGCTCGGCGCTGAATCCTACTTCACGTCCGATGTCGACCTCAAGGGTGCTGAATCCGTTACCGTTACGATGAAGGTGAAGCCCACAGGTTCGACCGCATGGCCGATCGAGATCACCTCTGAGGAATCTCACGCTTACCCGACAGAGCACTACCTCGGTGTTCTTCTGAACGCTGACCTCACCGCTGAACGTTACGCTAACCCCGCTGAGAAAAATGCTCGTCCGGGCAACGTTGTGGTTTCCGGCATCGGCACAGACATGGTCGAGATACAGATCGTCTGGGGCGCTGACAACGGCACAGTCGTTTATGTAAACGGCGAAGAGAAGGGCACGTTCGCACAGCCCGACGGCTACGACCTCACGCTTGCTAACTGCATCGGTGAGAACCCCGTAGTTCAGATCGGTAAGGCTAACTGGGGCGAGTACTCCGACGGTCTCGTTATCGACGAGGTAACCATCGCTGCTACGTACGCTGCTGACGGCGCTGAAGACGGCGACACAGCTGCTCAGACCGGTTTCGCTACGATCGCTCTCGCGATAGCTGCGATCGGCTCCGGCGCTTACATCGTTTCCAAGAAGCACTAATTGCACATGATGAAAAACGGCTCCCATAGAGGAACCGTTTTTTGTAAATTTTGCAATCATAACGAAAATTAAGAAAATATTCCTTGACATTTTGAGAATTATACTTTATACTTATGATAAGATATCGAGAGTATCTCAAAATCAAAACTTCACGGAGGAAGAAAAAATGAGAAAGATTCTCGCGCTCATCATGGTAGTCGCTATGATGGCAGTACTCGCATCCGGCGTATTCGCTGACGACACAGTCACCGTTACGTACACGTTCGACGAGGGCAAGGCTGACGCAGGTCTTACCGAGCATGGCGAGCTCACGTATGCTGACGGCACCGTTACGTTCGGCGCTGACGGCTGGCTCGAGTCCGACATCGACCTCAAGGGCGCAACGTCCCTCAAGGTCACCGCTAAGGTAAAAGCTCCCGAGGACAGAACAGCAACGGCGTGGATATTCGACGCTACGTCCGAGAACCCGCATCCGTGGCCGAGCGAGCACTATGTTGCTCTCCTGTTCGACAAGCCGAACAACTGCAACCTCGCTGCTGAGCGCTACAACAACGCAGGCACGCGTCCCGCACATCCCGAAAACCTCGCTATCACCGATGATTTCATGACCATCGTTGGCGAATTCAAGGCTGACGGCTCCGTCGTCGTTTCCATCGACGGCGAGGAAGTCGCAAACGTTGCACAGCCCGAAGGCTTCGACCTCAACCTCGCAGATTGCCTCGGCGAGACCCCGATGTTCATGATCGGTCACGCTAACTGGAACGAAGGCGAATACGCTAACGGCATGGTCCTCGATGAGATCACCATCGAAGCTACCGTTCCGGGCGCTGCTGCTCCCGCTGACGGCACCGACGCTCCCGCTGAGGACGGCGAAACGGCATCTCAGACCGGCTTCGCTACGATCGCTCTCGCAATCGCAGCTATCGGCTCCGGCGCTTACATAGTCTCCAAGAAGCATTGAGATTAAATTAATTAAATTTTCGCAGAGGGAGAGAAAAACTTCTTGAAAGAAGTTTTTCTCTCCCTCTGCACTCCCTCTCTTTTCAAGAACTTTTATTACCGATTTTATTTTTTTAAAGCAATCGGGAACAATATCCTCGGAGATAGCTTAAGATAAACAGATTTGGTCCGCTTTTGGCGAAGTGGAGGACACCTTTTACAAAAAGGGGTCCTCCAATCAAAGAAGTTCTCCGCTTCCTTTTCAAGAACTTTTACAAAAAAATCATAAAAGTTTTTGAAAAGAAGAGGGAGCGCGAGGGAGAGGAAAAACTTTTTTCAAAAAGTTTTTCCTCTCCCTCGCAAAAACCTAATTCAATTCAGATCCTGACCGTCGTTGCGGCTTCGGTGATAGCGGCGCGTGTACGCGCGGCGATCTCGCCCCACGCCTTTTGCGCGATGAGCTTTTCCGACGCCATGAACGAGCCGCCGACGGCGAGCACGCACTGCAGCGACGTATACGAACGCAGATTCGACATGTCGATGCCGCCCGTCGGGATGAACGATATGCCCGCGAACGGCGCTGCGAGCGCCTTGAGAGTCGCGGGACCGCCGAACTGCGACGCGGGGAAGAACTTGACTGTCCCGAGCCCGTACGAGACCGCGTAGCCGATCTCGGTCGGCGTGACGCATCCGGGAACGACCGGCACGCCGAGCTCGATGCAGCGCTCGACGACGCCGCGGTCGAAGCCGGGCGATACGATGAAGTCTGCGCCCGCATGGACGGCCTCGTCGACCTGCGCGGCGCGCAGAACGGTGCCGGCGCCGACGAACATGCCGGGTCGCGAATCCTTCATGCGCCCGATCGCCTCGGCGGCGCATGAGGTGCGGAACGTCACCTCCGCCACCGACAGGCCCCCTGTAACGAGCGCGTCGGCAAGCGCCTCCGAATCGTCCGCGTCCGCGATCTTGATGACCGGTACGAGCTTCTTGTCTATCAAAGTCGAATATAACGAATCGTTTCTCGTCATTTTTTTACCTCCTTTATAGACGTAATTTATAAACGTTTTTTTTATTTTACCGTAGTTTTACGCCCATTGTCAAGGCGCAAAGGAAACTTTTTGCGCCGAATACAACTTATCCAAAAATATTTACCAATATATTCTTATATTTGTATATGATTTCAACAGACAGTTTGCACGCTGAAATATGTATTGTTACAAGTGTACAAAGTCAAAAAATTTTTTTGTAAAAACAACACGAAAATACAGATTTCATTCATTTTGTTCACACAACCGTCACATTACGGTGATATAGTGGTAAAGCAGTATCGCAAGATACACTCATGTAACTATATTTTATTGTAGGAGGAAACACATGAAAAAATTCCTTTGCTTGCTGCTCGTCATAGTGATGGTGGCAATGCCCCTCGTCGCCTGCAAGGACGACAGCGACGGCGGTAAGGAAACAGACGGCGGCAATCAGCCCGTACAGACGGCCGCGCAGTCAGGCGACGGCACAGGTACGGCTGCGTCGACCGACGTCTATGAAGTCCCCGAAACCCTCAAGTTCGACGGCAAAGCGTTCAACTTCCTGTATGAGCAGGAGCAGGGCTACGGCTACTTCCCGCTCGACTTTGACGAGCCCTCGTCCGAGGATGCTTACGCGAACGCCATCTATCTCCGCAACTCCGCAGTTGAGGATCAGCTCGGCGTAACGCTCGTAGGCAGCGAACAGACGAGCTCCGGCAACGTCCAGACCGCATTCCAGACGGACAACGGCGCAAGCGGCGGCGAGTGGAACGCAGCGTTCTTCGTTGTGGCAAACGCAGCCAAAACGACCGCGGCAGGCGACTGCCTCTCATTTGACGAGCTCCCCTACGTCAACCTCGACAACTCCTGGTGGAACCGTGACTGCACGGAGCAGCTCGCTCTCGCAGGCGAACACTACATGGTGTCCGGCGATATCATGATAGGCGACAAGGACGTTCTTTGGGCAATGTACTTCATCAAGTCAAGACTTGAAGAGGTCATCGCAAATCCCGCCAACGCATCGCTCAAGAGACCTTATGAGCTGATGGATGAAAACAACTGGACATGGGACAACATGATGGCTCTCGCGGCAGGCGCTGCAAGAGATGAGAACGCAGACGATAAGATGGCTATAGGCAGCTCCGATATATTCGGCCTCTGCACGCACAACGAGAACTACGCGGCTCTTTGGGAGTCTGCGGGCCTCAAGCTCTGCACCAACGACCAGTTCGGCGAACCCGTTGTTGAATGGGGTGACAACGAGCATTTCGTTGACGTCTACAACTACGGCTGCGAGACGATAATGAACGATACGCAGGTCGTTGCAGCCAGCAGCGACCAGGGCGGTGACCCGATCGCCTGGATCACGACTGCTATGAAGAACAACAAGACTCTGTTCGGTACGGAAGTTATCGCATTCGTTCGCCAGTACCGTAACAACGAAGAGGCGTTCGGTATCGTTCCGTTCCCGAAGTACGACAGCTCCGTTGACAGATACTATTCTTACGTTGCTATCAACTCCGCAGTCTGCACCGTCGAGTACACGCATCCCGACGGTGAGTTCACGGGCGCAGTCCTCGAAACGATGGCATCTCTCGGTCAGAAGTACATAATCCCCGAGTACAGAGACATGCAGCTCAAGGGCAGATTCTCCGATGACCCCGAGTCGGCAGGCTCGCTTGATATAATCCTCAACAACCGCTGCTACGATATGGGCGTGTTCTATGACTGGGGCTTCGAGGCTCTCAGAAAGCCCGGCGTCAACCCGACGACCGTTTGGGGCGGAAACAAGAAGTCGATCCAGCTCAGCGTCAACAGAACGCTCGGTAAGCTGCTCGACAGATAAAAAACGTTTTATCCCTTCGAAAGGGCTCCTATGGGAGCCCTTTCCCGGTTTCCGTGTTTTTTTCCTGACCCCCTTGTATTATTGCTCAAAATGTGATAAAATGAAAAAAACGGAGGTATAACATTATGAAAAAGTACATGGCACTCGTACTGGCGCTTCTCATGCTCGCGATGCCGCTTGCCGCATGCAAGGATAACGGCGAGGGCGATTCGGGCAAAGGCGGAGCCGATACGTCAAAGTCGACGTCCGCCGGCACAGGTTCCGCTGATACGGAGGCGGAGGAGGTAAGCACCGACGTATACACGATACCCGAAAAGTTCGCCGAGGGCGTGACGTTCGAGGTCCTGACCCCGCAGGTCATCGCGGCTAACTACGCGATAGTGGACTTCGACGAGCCGTCCGACGACGCATACAGCAACGCCATCTATCAGCGCAATCTTGCCGTCGAGGAATATCTCGGCTGCACGATACACTCGACAGAGGGCACCGACTTCAAGGACGTGTACAACAGATTCAAGACGTCCGTCGACGCAAGCTCCGGCGAATACGACGCTGTGTTCAACAACATGTCGAACACATGCAGCGCGGTCGGCGGCGGTCTCTGCGTGCCGTTTGACGAAATGGCGAACATAAACCTCGACAACAGCTGGTGGAACGCGGACTGCACCGAGCAGCTCGCGATCGGCGGCAGCCACTACATGATCTCGGGCGACATCGCTCTCTCCGACAAGGAGTGCATCTGGGCCGTCTATTTTACGAAGGACATGATACTTGAAAACCGCCTCGAGGACCCGTACGAGCTCGTCAAAGACAACAAGTGGACATGGGACAAGATGCATGAAATGGCAAGGACGGCGGCGAACGAGCTGTCCGGCGACGACGTCATGGACCAGTCCGACATTTGGGGCGTCACGACGCACAGCGAGAACTGGACCGCAATGTGGCAGTCGGCGGGACTCAAGCTCGCGGAGCTTGACGAATACGGCGTGCCGTATCCGTCGTGGGGCACCGAGCAGTTCGTAGACGTGTTCGCCGACATCGCCGACTTCATGGGCGACGCGACGTGCGTATCGCCCGACGACGATAAATTCATCGCAGTCGCATTCCCGGAGGGCAGAACGCTGTTCGCGACGGAGGTCATCGCTCACGTCCGCAACTACCGCAACAACGACTATGACTTCGGTATCGTACCGTTCCCGAAGTACGACTCCTCGCAGGAGGAGTACCTCTCCTATATCGCCGACTACTCGAACGTGCTCACCGTCGGTATGGATAATCCCGACATCGACATGACGAGCGCGATACTCGAAACGATGGGCAAATACGGCAAAGAGATCCTGACGCCCGCATACTACGAGGATCAGATCAAGTCCCGTTTCGCACGCGACGAAACGACGTGGGATATGCTCGACATCATCTTCACGCACAGAAGCTATGACCTCGGCGTGTTCTTCAACTGGGGCGGCGCTTACAACTCGCTCAAATCAAAGGACGCGAGCCCCGCAACGCTCTACCGTTCGCTTGAACGCTCCATCGAGCGCGACATTCAGAAGTCGCTCGGCGCGCTCGGACTGTTCTAAACTTCGACCGATAATATCACCCGCAAGGACGCTTTCGAAAGAAAGCGTCCTTTTCTTTAGTTTACACAAATTTTCTGTTTATTGTATATATCATTTACCTTGACAAAATTCGCAAATTGTGATATAAAATTAACAGAGTTTGCTATAAATATGCCACGCTCATATAAAACACACGGAGGTACGGACGATGAAAAAGTACATGGCGCTGATACTTGCGCTTGCGATGGTGATAATACCGCTCGCATCCTGCGCGGACAAGACGGACGACGGAGGCGGCGGCGAAGCCAAGTCGACGGACGCCGCGACTGACGGCGCGGAAACGCAGGCGGAGACCGAGAGCACCGACGTATTCGACGTCCCGAAGGGATTTGCCGAAGGCGTGGACTTCATGTTCCTCGTTCCGGAGATCGTGCATTACAACTTTACGCAGATCGACTTTGACGAGCCGTCCGAGGACATGTACAGCAACGCGATATATCAGCGGAACATAGCCGTCGAGGACTATCTCGGCTGCACGATAAACGAGACCGACGGCGGCGCGTACACGTAGGTGGGCGACACGTTCAAGACGTCGGTCAGCGCGTCCTCCGGAGACTATGACGCGATGATAGACTATCTGAGCGTGACGGGTCCTATCGTGGGCGGCGGCTACTGCGTGCCCTACGACGACGTGGATTACATAAACCTTGACAACAGCTGGTGGAACGCGGACTGCACGGAGCAGCTCGCAATCGGCGGCAACCACTACATGATAGCGGGAGACATCGCGCTCTCCGATAAGGAATGTATCTGGGCCGTCTACTTCACGAAGGACATGATACTCGAGAATCGCCTCGAAGACCCGTACGAGCTCGTGAAGGACAACAAGTGGACGTGGGACAAGATGCACGAGATGGCTAAGACGGCGGCGAGAGAGCTGTCCGGCAACGACATTATGGACAAATCCGACATATGGGGACTCTGCACGCACTGGGAGAACTGGGCGGCGATGTGGGAGTCGGCGGGAATGAAGCTGTTTGAAGTAGACAGCTTCGGTGAGCCGCAGCCGGCATGGGGCACGGAGCAGTTTTACGACGTGTTCTCCGACATCGTCGACTTCATGGGCGACGGCACGTGCATATCGCCTGACGACGACAAATTCATAACGAAGGCGTTCAAAGAGGGCAAAACGCTGTTCGCGACCGAGGTCATCGCATACGTTCGTCAGTACCGCGACAACGACTACGACTTCGGCATCGTACCGTTCCCGAAATACGACGCGTCGCAGCCGCGATACCTCTCCTACATCGCGGAATCGTCGTGCGTCGTGACAGTCGGCATGGACAACACCGACCTGACGACGACGGGCGCGGTACTCGAAACGATGGGCAAGTACGGGAAAGAGATACTGACGCCCGCGTATTACGAGGGGCAGATCAAGTCGCGCTTTGCCCGCGACGAGACGACGGGCGACATGCTCGACATCATCTTCACGCACAGAAGCTACGACCTCGGCGTGTTCTTCAACTGGGGCAACGCGTACGGCTCGCTCAAATCAAAGGATGCGAACCCCGCGACGCTGTACCGCTCGCTCGAGAAACCAATGCTCAGGGACGTCCAGAAATCCCTCGGCGCGCTTGGTTTGTATTAAAGTTTATAATATACGAAGGGCGCTTCTTGAAAGAAGCGCCCCTCGTGCTCCCCGCAAGAACTTTTATTGACTTTTTTGCTTTTGTTCGTATAATTTGATGCGGCAGCGTGAGGTGTGTGGAAACACAGACCTCGATGTTAGAGAGAATCTTTCCCAGACTCATTTTTGTACAAAAAACTTTACGCACGGCGGCGCTTTTTTCGGAAAAGTGCCGTCTGCTTTTTCGGAAAAAGCACTTTATTTTTGTTCGCGGCAGTGGTATAATATCAAAGTTATGGGCGCGGAAATAGAAATATAAGATCCGCGCGCGTCCTGCGTTTTTGGCGCTGAGACGTAAGAAAGCATGGTAAAGGTGTTATGGTTCGGGAAGATTTAAGAAATATCGCCATCATCGCGCACGTCGACCACGGCAAGACGACGCTCGTCGACGAAATGCTCAAGCAGTGCGGGGAATATCACGAAAAGCAGCAGATAACGGAGCGCGTCATGGACTCCGGTGACCTCGAGCGCGAGCGCGGCATCACGATACTGGCGAAAAACACGTCGGTGCAGTACAAGGACGTAAAGATAAACATAGTCGACACTCCCGGTCACGCCGACTTCGGCGGCGAGGTCGAACGCATACTCAAGATGGTGAACGGCGTGCTCCTGCTCGTCGACGCGGCAGAGGGACCTATGCCGCAGACGAGATTCGTACTCGGACGCGCGATGGAGCTCGGACACCGCGTTATTGTCGTTATAAACAAGATAGACAAGCCTGACGCGCGGATCGCGGAGGTGCAGGACGAAGTCCTCGAGCTTCTGCTCGAGCTGAACGCGACGCCGGAGCAGTTCGACTCGCCGATGATATTCTGCTCGGGACGCGACGGAACGGCGTCGTTCTCGCCCGACGAAAAGGGCACAGACTTAAAACCGCTGTTCGACACGATTTTGCAGTACATGCCCGCGCCGGAGGGCGACCCCGACGCGCCGCTTCAAATGCTCGTCTCCAACATCGACTACAACGATTACGTCGGCAGGATAGGCATCGGACGCATCGAGCGCGGCACTATAAAGGTCGGACAGGAGGTCACCGTCGTCAACTACCACGACCCCGACGCGAAGCCGAAAAAGACGAACGTCGTGTCGCTGTACCAGTTCGACGGACTTGCACGCGACGCCGTGACCGAGGCGAAGGTGGGCGACATCGTGTGCTTCTCGGGCGCCGCCGACATCACGATAGGCGATACGCTGACGGACCCGGCGCTGCCGGAACCGCTCGAATTCGTCAAGATAAGCGAGCCGACGATAGAGATGACGTTCTCTGTCAACGACAGCCCGTTCGCGGGACGCGAGGGCAAATACGTCACGTCGCGCCAGCTCCGCGCGCGTCTTTACCGCGAAACGCTCAAGGACGTGTCGCTGCGCGTCACAGACGGCGACACGACAGACTGCTTCTACGTCGCGGGCAGAGGCGAGATGCATCTGTCGATACTCATCGAGACGATGCGCCGCGAGGGCTACGAGCTCTGCTGCTCGATGCCGAGAGTGCTCTACCGCGAGATAGACGGCGTGCGCTGCGAGCCGATGGAGCGCGTGTCGATAGACGTACCGGAGGGCAGCGTCGGCGTCGTCATTGAAAAGTTAGGCGCGAGGAAGGGCGAGCTTTTGGAGATGAATCTCGTCGGAACGCGCATGAAGATAGAATATTCGATACCGTCTCGGTGCCTGTTCGGATACAGAAGCGAGTTTTTGACCGACACATGCGGCGAGGGCATATTGAATTCGATATTTGACGGCTACAAGCCGTACAAGGGCGACATAACGCTGCGCTACACGGGCTCGCTCGTCGCATCCGAGGCAGGCGAGGCGACGTCGTACGGGCTATATAACGCGCAGGACCGCGGCGCGCTGTTCATAGGCGTGCAGACAGAGGTCTACGAAGGCATGATAGTGGGCGAATGTCCGCGCATGGAGAATATCGCCGTCAACGTGTGCAAGAAGAAGCACCTGACCGCGATAAGATCGACGGGAGCGGACGAGGCGCTTCGTCTGACGCCGCCGAAGGTGCTGTCGCTCGAACAGGCGATAGAGTTCATCGCCGACGACGAGCTCATCGAGGTGACGCCGAAATCGCTGCGTCTGCGCAAGCGCATACTGAATACGGAGCTTCGCCTAAAGGACGAGGCAAAGCGGAAGAAGTAATAAAAGGGGGCCGCAGCCCCCTTTTTGCATTGTCCCGCAAGGCGGCGGCAGCACTTTTCCAACTGCCTATATTATACCATGTCTGCGAGCGCGCGGAGCAGTGCGAGCAGGCAGCCGTCAATGATAACAACAGTGTCGAAAGGCGGGTGGTGCGAAGCATTGCGCGGCTTTCGGTAACATTGTGTTATCATTATACCACAAAATTTGCGATTTGTCAAGTGCTTTTCACAAATTAATGTGAATGCATTTACTCGCTCACATCGTAAAGTGGCTATTTCGTCCTTCGCACGGACGAGCCACGCGTGTTAAGGACCTCTTTTTCGCTAAAAAGAGGCCCTTAACAATCCCGAAAAAGGCTCCCGTGTGTTCGTCGATGTTATCCAGTCTGCGTCGACAAAGGCGACAGGGCTCAGACCGCGTTATTATTTCCTGCGAACAGCTACCTCGCGGCACGGCGATATCGCCGTCCAAGCGTCGTGTCTGCGCCAAGCCGTGTCGCGCCGAACATCGCACGAGCGCGGTGCGTGAACGTGAAGCTGGGAAGCCTCCGGCTCGTAACCGTCACTTGGACGACGGCGGTTTTCGCTTCGCGGAAAGTGTGGCGAAAAACTCGCCGCACCTATCTCACAATATCCCGCATCGCGGCGCCGCTGACGCGGCGGAACTCGCTCACCGCCTCGTTCCACGACGCCGTATAAATGTCGGTGACGACGTTTATATTATACAGATCGGCGCGCTCGCGTATCGAGCGGATGCGCCTGTCGGGGATATCGTCGCTGCCGTATGCGAGCGACGGCGCGACGAGTATCGCCACCTTCGCCTTGCCTCCGAACTGCTGAGTCACGGCGGCGAATTTATAAAGCTCCTCCGAGCCGACGCGTCCGTTCTTGCACGAGATGAACACCGGCGTGCAGCCGCGCGTGAATATGCAGTCGACCTCGTTGTCGGAGCTGCCCTCCTCGCCGTCGAACGACAGATTGACGCCGCATATGGCGCCGCCGCCCGCGACCTCGTTCGCGATGCAGTTGACGTAGAGCTCGAGCAGTTCCCCCGCCTTGCGCAGACACGACATCACGGCGCGCGACCTGCACCTGTAATAGCGGCGCGAGCCGCTTTGATTGCGGAAGCGGAGCGCGCCCGCGTCGACGAGGTCGGAGACGAG
>CANQMJ010000077.1 GCA_947624945.1 uncultured Clostridia bacterium
CGAGATAGTCGGTACAGGTTACAGAGCGGCTCTCAACGGCAAGACGCTCGTCCTTAACCTCGGTTATTCGCACGATATAAAGGTGGAGCCCGAAGAGAACATGAGCTTCGAGGTGCCGAATGCGACGTCCATCGTCGTCAAGGGCATCGACAAGCAGAGAGTCGGTCAGATGGCAGCGGACATCCGCGCTAAGCGTCCGCCGGAACCGTATCACGGCAAGGGCGTGAAGTATGAGGGCGAAGTCATCCGCCGCAAGGCCGGCAAGACAGGTAAGTAAAGGAGCGTAGGAAATGGTATCTAAAAAGGATAAGAACGCGGCGCGTCTTAAGAGACACGCACGCGTCAGAGCTAAGATCAGCGGCACTCCCGAGTGCCCCCGTCTGTGCGTTTATCGCTCCAACAGGCACATTTCCGCGCAGGTCATCGACGACGTGAACGGTGTGACGCTCGCATCGGCGTCCACGCAGGAGAAATCCTTCGAGGGCATCGGCTCGAACAAGGCGGCGGCTAAGGTCGTCGGCGAGACTGTTGCGAAAAGAGCCCTCGATAAAGGTATCGAGAATGTCGTATTCGACAGAGGCGGTTACCTTTATCACGGCCGTGTATCGGAATTGGCAGCTGGCGCCCGCGAAGCGGGACTCAAGTTCTGATTCCGGTTTGTACACTGTTTGAAAAGAAGCTTTTCAAATACCATAGGAGGAAAAACGTAATAAACATGGCAGAAAAATTCAATCCGTCCGGCGTCGAGCTTACGGACAATATGGTTGCGCTGAACCGTGTTTCCAAGACCGTTAAGGGCGGACGTATCCAGAGATTCGCGGCTGTCATGGTCGTGGGTGACGGTGAAGGTCACGTCGGCTACGGTCTCGGCAAGGCGGCGGAAGTTCCCGAAGCGATCCGCAAGGCGACCGAAGACGCTAAAAAGAATATGATAACAGTTCCCCTTAAGGGTTCGACAATACCGCACGAGATCATCGGCGAGTTCGGCTCCGGACGCGTGCTTCTTAAGCCCGCCGCACCCGGTACCGGTATCATCGCCGGCAAGACGGTCAGAGCGGTGCTCGAGCTTGCGGGCATCAAGAACATCAGAGCTAAGTGCCTTCGCACCAATAACCCGATCAACGTCGTCAAGGCTACGTTCGAGGGGCTGAAGTCTCTCCGTACCGCCGAGGAAGTGGCTCGCAGCCGCGGAATCCCGGTAGAAAACCTCAAGGGTTAAGGAGGGGATCATGGAAAAGGTAAAGATAACGCTCACAAAGAGCCTCATCGCCTGCAAGCCGAATCAGAAGGCGACGGCGGCGTCGCTCGGTTTCCGCAAGATAGGCGACAGCATCACGCTCGAGGACAACGCCTCGACAGCCGGCAAGGTCAAGGTTCTTTCCCACCTCGTTAAGGTGGAAAAGGCATAAGGCAATCGCCGTAAAACTTACAAGGAGGAAGAACCATGAAACTATATGAACTTTCACCCGCTCCGGGCTCTGCAAAGAAGTCATGGCGCCGCGGTCGCGGTGTCGGAACGGGCAACGGTAAGACAGCCGGCAAGGGTCATAAGGGTCAGAACGCTCGCTCCGGCGGCGGTGTCAGACCCGGTTTTGAGGGCGGTCAGCTCCCGCTGTACAGAAAGCTCCCGAAGAGAGGCTTCTACAACCGCTTCGGCAAGCAGTACGCGGTAGTCAACGTCTGCGATCTCAACGCATTTGAGGACGGCGCGACTGTCGATATGGAAGCGCTTCTCGCAAAGAAGATCGTGCGCAAGCCGCTCGACGGTCTTAAAGTGCTCGGCGACGGTGAGCTCTCAAAGAAGCTGACTGTCAAAGCCGATGTTTTCTCGGGCTCTGCCAAGGAAAAGATCGAGGCTGCCGGCGGAAAGACCGAGGTAGCATGACATGAAGAGCTGGTTCGCACCGTTAGTCAACGCGTTTAAGTTACCCGAGCTTCGCAAGAAGATCCTGTTCACGCTGTTTATACTGCTGATCTACAGAATCGGTGTCGCGATACCGATACCGTTCGTAAGCGCCGATGTCCTCGGCTACTACATGTACGGCACGGGCGGTTCGATATTCCAGTACCTGAACATCCTGTCAGGCGGCGCGTTCGCTCAGGCGACGCTGTTCGCCCTCGGCATCTCGCCGTACATCACGTCATCCATCGTGATGCAGCTTCTGACCGTCGCCATCCCCGCACTCGAAAGAATGTCGAAGGAAGGCGAGGACGGCAGAAAAAAGATCAATCAGATTACCCGTTACGTGACAGTCGCGCTCGCGCTCATCACGAGCTACGGCTACTACATGATGATGCGTTCCAACGGAATGCTCATCTACCCCATCACGTCGAACGGCTGGTTCGAAGCGATAATCATAATCGCATGCTACTGCGCGGGCTCCTCGCTCGTCATGTGGCTCGGTGAAAAGATAAATGAGAACGGTATCGGCAACGGTATCTCCATCATCCTTTTCGCCAACATCGTTTCGGGCGGCGCAAACGCCGTGCAGACCATCATCAATTTCTTCTCGCAGGGAACGGTCGCAGGCGTCATTATCCCGATAGTGGCGATAATCATAGCGCTCGCAATGGTGTATTTCGTCGTATTCGTCACCGAGTCCGAGAGACGTCTGCCTGTCGTATACGCTAAGCGCGTCGTCGGCAGAAAGATGTACGGCGGTCAGAGCACGAATCTGCCGCTCAAGCTGAATATGTCCGGAGTCATGCCCGTCATCTTCGCTAACTCGATACTCGCGATACCCTCGACGCTTCAGCTCATTATCCCGCCGAAGAACGGTTCCGTGTGGTATCACATATCTCATTTCCTGTCGTCCGGTTCGTGGTTCTATCCGCTGATACTGTTTATTCTTATCATTGCGTTCGGCTACTTCTACGTTCTGATCTCGTTCAATCCCGTTGAAGTTGCGAACAACCTCAAGAATAACGGCGGTTCTATCCCCGGCTTCCGTCCGGGCAGACCGACTGCGGATTATATCACGAAGGTGCTCAACAAGATAACGCTCATCGGCTCGCTGTTCCTGTCCGTTGTCGCTATCTTCCCGATCATCGCAAACATAGTCTCGAACAATGCGATCCAGGGCATCGCGTTCGGCGGTACGTCACTGCTTATCGTCGTCGGCGTCGCGCTTGAAACGGCAAGAGAAGTCGAGGCTCAGATGTCGATGAGAGGCTATCGCGGTTTCCTTGAATAAGGAGAGGCTAATGATGGAAAAGGCATTGAAACTGATGTTTTTCGGCGCTCCGGGCGCCGGGAAGGGCACACAGGCGGAGATCGCGGCTAAAAAGTACGCGATCCCGACGATCTCGACCGGCGCGATACTTCGCGAGGCGGTCGCGGCTAAGACGGAACTCGGCAAGCTCGCCGCAGGCTATATGGAATCGGGCGCGCTCGTGCCGGACGACGTCATAGTCGGCATCGTGCGCGACAGACTCGCCGAGGACGACTGCAAAGGCGGCTTCATCCTCGACGGCTTCCCGAGAACGCTCGCTCAGGCTGAGGCGTTCGACGAGACCGGCATAGGGCTTTCGATGGTCATCGATATCGAGGTCGAGGACGAGAGGATAATCACGCGCATGTCGGGCAGACGCGTCTGCCCTAAGTGCGGCGAAACGTATCACACCGTTTACAATCCGAGCGCCGACAACGTCCACTGCACTAAGTGCGGCGCCGAGCTCACAATCCGCAAGGACGACGACCCCGAGGTCGTGAAGAGAAGGCTCACGACGTATCACAACGATACGGAGCCGCTCCGCGAGTACTATGAGAAGAAAGGAATTCTGCGCGTAGTACACGGTCAGGAAAAGCTCGAGGACACGACGGCGTTGACGACGGCTGTGATCGAAGAATATCTCCACGGAAATCAGTGACAGTATGATCCATCTCAAAAATCAGAGTCAGCTTGCGCTGATGCGTGATGCAGGAAAGATCACCGGTGAGGCGATACTTGCCGCAGGCGAGGCGATAAAGCCCGGCGTCACGACAGCGCACATCGACCACGTGATCCGTACCTATATCGAGAAATGCGGGGCAACCCCGACATTTCTCGGATACGGCGGATTCCCGGCGTCGGCGTGCGTCAGCGTAAACGATGAAGTCATTCACGGCATCCCCTCGCAGCTTCGAGTGCTCAAAGAGGGCGATATAGTCAAAATCGACGTCGGCGCCTGCTACCGCGGTTATAACGGTGACAGCGCGCGGACATTCGCGGTCGGCAAAATATCGGACGAGGCGGCGCGCCTCATACGAGTGACGGAGGAGAGCTTCTACGAGGCGCTCAAGGTCATAAACGAAAGCGCGCGCATCGGAGATATCGGTCATGCAGTCGAGTCGCACTGCGTCAGAAACGGCTTTTCTGTCGTGAGACGCTATGTGGGACACGGCGTTGGAGCAGAGCTCCATGAGGACCCCGAGGTGCCGAATTTCGGCGCGGCGGGTCACGGAATAAGACTCATGCGCGGCATGACGATAGCGGTAGAGCCGATGGTGAACGCCGGTGCGGCGGCAGTATACGAGCTGCCGGACGGCTGGACGGTCAAAACGAAGGACGGCAGTCTGTCCGCTCACTACGAGCATTCGATAGCTGTGACGGATAACGGTCCCGAGCTTCTGACGAAGGTCGACTAGTCGATGAGACGAAAAAAACAAGACACCGCAGCGACTCACCGCGAACCCGATATGACGTCGGAGCTCGTCGGAATGGCGGCTGTGGCGAGCGCGGGACGCGAGTCCGGACGCACGTTCATAGTCGTCGGAGGTTCCGACGTGAGCTCGCGAGTCTATATCTCGGACGGAAAGCACAGACGCAAAAACTCACCGAAGCTTAAGGGAACGCATCATCTGCGGCTGCTATGCATCGTTCCCGGTATGGCTGAGAGGCTGAGAGACGGCTCGTGCACCGATAGAGACATAAGGCGAGCGGTATATGCTGTAAACGAAGTGCAAATAAGCCCGAAAGGAGAATCGAATGCCGAAGGATGACGTGATCGAGTTTGAAGGAGTCGTGACAGAGGCTTTGCCGAACACTACGTTCAGAGTAAAGCTGCCGAACGGCCACCTTGTAACGGCGAAAATATCCGGAAAACTCAGAATGAACTATATCCGCATACTGCCGGGTGACAAAGTCACAGTCGAGGTCTCGGTCTACGACCTGACGAAGGGACGCATCACGTGGCGGTCAAAGTAATCAAAGTCACATACAAGAAATTATTTGTTCAGGAAAGGTGAAGATGCAATGAAAGTAAGACCTTCCGTAAAGAAGATGTGCGAAAAGTGCAAGATCATCAAGAGAAAAGGACGCGTCATGGTCATCTGCGAGAATCCCAAGCACAAGCAGAGACAGGGCTGACGTTTAGTAAGAACAGAGAGGTGATAAACTAAATGGCACGTATTGCCGGCGTTGACATTCCCAACCAGAAGCGTATTGAATACGCGCTCACCTATATCTACGGTATCGGACACACGAGCGCAGCCGCAATATGCAAGAAAACAAACATCGATCCCGATACACGCGCGAAGGACCTGACCGAGGATGAGGTCGCGAAGCTCCGCGATGAGATCGAGAACAACTACGTAGTCGAGGGCGATCTGCGCCGTGATGTGGCGCTCAACATCAAGCGCCTCGTCGAGATCAACTGCTATCGCGGCATCAGACACAGAAAGGGTCTGCCCGTGAGAGGTCAGAGGACCAAGACGAACGCGAGAACGAGAAAAGGTCCCGCTAAGACTATCGCAAACAAGAAGAAGTAAGGACAAGGAGTAAAGTTATGGCTAAGACAACCAAAAAGGTCATCAAGAAGCGCCGCGAACGCAAGAATATCGAATCCGGTGCCGCACACATCAGCTCCACCTTCAACAACACGATCGTTACGCTGACAGATCTTCAGGGCAACGCTATCGCATGGGCATCGTCCGGCGAGATGGGCTTCAAGGGTTCGAGAAAGTCCACGCCGTTCGCAGCTCAGATGGCAGCGGAGCACGCAGCAAAGCTCGCTATGGATCACGGTCTGCGCACGGTCGAGGTCTATGTCCGCGGTCCCGGCTCGGGACGTGAGGCTGCTATACGTTCGCTCGCAGCCGCAGGACTTCAGATAACGCTCATCAAGGATGTGACGCCCATCCCGCACAACGGATGCCGTCCGCCGAAACGCCGCCGCGTTTAAGTCAGAAGGAGGAATAATCATATGGCAAGATATACAGGTCCTTCCTGCCGCCTTTGCCGCAGAGAGGGTAAGAAGCTCTTCCTCAAGGGCGATCGCTGCATGTCGGATAAGTGCGCCGTCGTAAAGAGAGAGGGCGCTCCCGGTCAGCATGGCGTATCCCGCAAGCAGGTCAAGGAATACGGACGTCAGCTCCGTGAGAAGCAGACGACCAAGAGATACTACGGCGTACAGGAAAGACAGTTCAAGAAGTACTATGAGCTGGCTGAGAAGAAGCCGGGCATCACGGGTGAGAATCTGCTCACAACGCTTGAAGCACGTCTTGACAACGTAGTTTACAGAATGGGTATGGCGTCGAGCCACAAGGAAGCGCGTCAGCTCGTGCTGCACGCACATTTCCGCGTAAACGGCAAGAAGGTCAACATCCCGTCCTACATCGTCAAGCCTGGCGACGTTATATCCCTTAAGGAAGGCAGCCGCGACTCTGCGAAGATCAAGGAACTGATCGAGCGCATGCAGACAGCGGTGATCCCGAAGTGGCTCGAAGTAGACAAGGAGAATGTCAAGGCGAAGGTAGTTTCCGCTCCCGCACGCGAGGACATCGACTTCGAATTCAACGAGCAGCTTATCGTCGAGCTCTATTCCAAGTAATTCAAAGCCCGATATTACCGACCGGACTTTGTCACGGCGGTATATATCAATTTGTGAATAATCCCGTCCGACAGATAAGGACACAGAATCCGATTATCATAGAATTGAACATGGAGGGTTAGGGGAATGATTGAAATAGAACGGCCGAATATAACTACCGAAAACATCAGCGAGGACGGCAGAAAAGGGCGTTTTATCGTTGAGCCGCTCGAACGCGGCTACGGTGTGACGCTTGGCAATTCTCTGCGCCGCGTGCTTTTGTCGAGCCTTCCCGGGTACGCTGTATCGTCTATCAAGATAGACGGCGTGCTCCACGAGATCTCGACCGTGCCCGGCGTGCGCGAGGACGTCACCGAGATAGTGCTCAACGTAAAGGGCATCGTGGTGAAGCTCGCAACGACGAACCCGAAGACGGTGACGATAGACGTCACGGGACCGTGCGAGGTCACAGCCGGTGACATCAAAGAAGATGTGGACATCGAGATACTTAATCCCGAGCTTCACATCGCTACTGTCGGCGAGAACGCGCGTTTCTGCATGGAGATCACGTTCGACTACGGCCGCGGGTACGTTTCGCAGGAGAAGAACAAGCAGAATCATACCTCGCAGCTCGCGTACGGCGTATCGGCTCCGATCGGGCTGATATACACGGACTCGATCTACACGCCCGTCTACAATGTGAACTACACCGTAGACGACACTCGCGTAGGCAACATCACGGATTACGACAAGCTCACGCTTGACGTAGAGACGAACGGTACTACATCGGCAAAGGAAGCGGTTTCGCTCGCCGCCAAGATACTCAACGAGCATCTCAACCTTTTCGTCAACCTCTCGGAGGAAGGACAGAAGGCGGAGATCATGGTCGAACGCGAAGAGACCATGAAGGAGAAAGTCCTTGAGATGACCATTGAGGAGCTTGACCTTTCCGTCCGCAGCTTCAACTGCCTGAAGCGCGCGGGGATAGACACCGTCGAGGACCTTGTCAACAAGACCGAAGACGAAATGATAAAGGTCCGCAATCTCGGTAAGAAATCGCTTGAAGAAGTTGAACAGAAGCTGCACTCGCTCGGGCTTGATCTCAAGCGCGAGGAAGAATAACGGTGCGGCAAACATTCACGAAAGATTTAGCAGGAATTAGGAGGTAATACGGCAATGCCCGGAACAAGAAAGCTCGGCAGACCTACCGCTCACAGAACAGCAATGCTCAGAGGTATGGTGACGTATCTTCTCGAAAACGGTTCCATCGAAACGACGCTGACGCGTGCGAAAGAAGTTCGCGCGCTCGCCGAAAAGATGATAACGCTCGGAAAAGAGAATACGCTCGCAAGCCGCCGCGCAGCGCTCGCATATATCACCAAGGAGGACGTGGTCTCAAAGCTCTTCTCTGAAATAGCGCCGAAGTACGAGAATCGCAACGGCGGATATACTCAGATATACAAGCTCGGACCGCGCCGCGGTGACGCTGCGGAGATGGCGCTCATCAAGCTGGTCGACTGATTGGAATTTGTTATTTTCCCGGGGGAGGAAAAAACTCGTTTTGAGTTTTTTCCTCCCCCGAAGCCTTTATAAAAATTTTTTTGAAAAAATTCGTTTTTTGACCGAGCATTTTGAGTCGTTTTCGGCACTAATATACAAAGACGTCTTTATAAGGAATTTTCAAACAAAGGGAGGCGATATCGCGTGAACAGATACGAGGACTGCTCCGACGAAGAACTCGCGGAGCTGACGCTTGACGGCGACGCGGACGCGTTTGAACAAATAGTGCTGCGCTGTCAGCGGCTCGTTTTCGCCGCTGTGCGCGAGACCGTCTCCGACGCTTTTGCGGTAGAGGACATCGCGCAGGACACGTTCGTGTACGCGTTCGTGAACATGAACACGCTGCGCGAACGAGGCAAGCTGCGGTCGTGGCTCGTGGGAATTGCGAAGCGCAAGGCGCTGCACTACGTGACGCGACGGCAGCGGTACGAGGACATCGAGTCGGCGGAAGGAAAAACGTCGCAGGACGACGACCCGGAGATGTCGTTTCTGCGGCACGAAAAAAGATGCGAGATACGCGACGCCGTTTTCGAGCTGCCCGAAAAGCTGCGGCAGGCGGCGGTGATGTTCTACTTCCACGATATGAAGGTGGCGGACATCGCGCGCTCGCTGTCGGTCCCGCAGGGGACGGTCACGCGCAGACTCAGCGACGCAAGAGCGAAACTCAAAGAAAGGCTTGGGTATATGAACGAAAATGTGAAAAATACGACTCCCGCCGAATTTGCGGCGGAGGTCAAAAAACGTCTTACCGAAATCCAGACGTACTACGTCGAGAGCGGGAGCAAAAAGGACGACCGCTTCAATAAGATGTACAGCGACGCGGAAGAATACATAAAGACCGCGTCCGACGAAAACGAACAGAAATCCGCACTCGCTGATCTTTACACGTTCTGGGGACTTTTCCCCGATAAAGTGGAGGAGGGGCAAAGGCTCGCAAAGGAGAGCGGCAACGGCGTCGTGATCGCCAACAAAATGATCGACGATTTATTTAAAATCGACGACGCAAGCGAACGGCTGCGCGTCATCGATGAGGAGATGCTCCCAGAGATGGAGCGCCTCGGCTGTGACGAAGGAAAGGGCAAGCTGCTGTTTTGGCGCACACGCGCGCTGCTTCATCTTCGCCGTCCGCTCGACGAGATAGAGCGGACATTCGCCGAGGCGGCGCGTCTGATCCCGCCGGAAAACGTCTATCAGGCGTGCGCCGTGTGCGGACTGCGCACAGTCGAATTTATGCGCGAGAATTCGTCAGATCCGTATCTCGGGTTTTATGTGATGGGGGAGCAGTACCGTGTTTCAGGCGATAAGTTGCTTTTCATCACACAGCCCGGCTTCAATGGCGAATTAGTTGCTCCCTACGCTCATCACTGGGACTTTGTCACATATTATGCAAGCCGGCTTGGCGGGCTGTTCTACGATATGTCGATGAAGTGCGGCGATATAAAAACGACCGAAGACGGCGACTCGTTCCTGCTCGTCTCAAACGACGAGTACGTATCGGTTCCCGCCGGTGAGTTTGCGAAGTGTATGCACACATCGATCAGGTTCGTGCAAAAAATAGGCTCTCGCCCGACCGCTGCCGACGTGTGGTACGCGGACGGCGTCGGCATCGTCAAGACCGTGTTCGCCGACGACTCTCACAGCGAGACATACGAGCTTTCCGAATACGAGATCAAGGGCGGCAAAGGTCCGTTCCCGCTCGCGGTCGGCAATACGTGGCGCTATGTGAATCCCGCCCTGCCGGAATATACGGCGTCCCTCTTCGAATGGTATGTAACGTGGACGGACGGCGTGACGGCAAACCTCTCAATCGCGCAGTCTGTCATGAAGAAAAAGGATTTCGACGAGGAGCGCGACGCTGACGGCGAATATTTCATCGACAAGTGCGATAAGCTGTGCGAGGGTGCGGAGACAGACGCCGAAAAGGTAGGAGAGGCGATCGAAGCGCTTCGGGCTGCGGTGCGCAAGAACACGAGCGAGCGCGACACGCAGACGGCGCTCGGCGGCATCGAATATCTCGAACGCATGGGCGAGTACATGAAGAAATACCGTCTCTGCCCGTCGAGCTTCAACACGTTTATGTGGTTGAAAAAGGACGGTCGCGTGACAGAGGGTGAATGGTATTACAATTTCGGTCCGCACAGATGGGGAACGTACCACATCGAGGACTGCATCTTCGGCGCGAAGCCGTACAGGTATCAGGAAAATTTCCTCAACTGCATCTGGGACGACAAGTGGGTCGTCGGGTATCACGTGGAGGACGCGGAGCGTGCGCATCCTTACAATGGCAAAAAAGAGCTGCACCGCTTCACGTTCGACGTCGAAGACGGCGGGACGGTCACAGTCGGCGCGGGAACGTTTGACAACTGCCTGAAGCTGACGATACGGTACGGCACGCCCGACGACGTGCCGAAGGAGGCGTTTGTATGCAATGGCGGCTCTGCGCTCGGCGTAAAGGAGTATTGGCTCGCGCGCGGCGTCGGCATCGTCCGCATCGACTGCGATTTCGGGCGCGGTATGACCACGTCGCTGCAACTGACGTCGTATAAGAATCCGGCGCACGAGGGCGGTTATTTCCCGCTCGCGGTCGGCTGCGAATGGGAGTACGACGAACAGACGCTGACGTCGCGCGGCTACTGCGCGAAGGTGAGGACGAAGATCCCGTGCGGTCACGGCGGCAAGTTCATGGTAACGCAGTCGCAGGAGTTTTTCTATCGCGGCACCGACGCGGAGTACGACGCGTTCATCGCGGAGCTGACGGAGAAGAGGGAGTATTTGTATGACTAAACGTGGCAGGTATCTCCCACTTCTTCGCGAAGCGAAAAATTAGCCGTCCAAGCTGTGGCAACGCCACACTTTCCGCGCCAGCGGAAATGTGTCGCAGGTCGGCGCATCAGGGACGAACTGCCGCCGTAAGGCTTCGCAGTTTCACCTACGCGCACCGTGCTCGTGCG
>CANQMJ010000078.1 GCA_947624945.1 uncultured Clostridia bacterium
TGTCCGTATGCCGCCGTCTGCTCGTCATAGCGAGCGAGGACATCGGCGCCGCATATCCGCTCGCCGCCGCCGTCACGTACGCGTGCTGCGAGGCGGCGAAGCAGGTCGGCATGCCCGAGGCGCAGATACCGCTCGCAAACGCCGCCGTTATGCTCGCGACGGCGCCCAAGTCAAATTCGGCGTGCACGGCGATCCACGCTGCGATGGCGGACGTCGAGGCGGGGCTCGGTCAGACGGTGCCGCTCCATCTGCACGCGCCGCTCTACGTCGGATACAAATACCCGCACGATTTCCCGAACTCGTACGTCAAGCAGCAGTACCTGCCCGACGACGTGCGCGACCGCAAGTACTACAAATTCGGCGACAACAAGGTCGAGCGCGCCTCGCGCGCGTACTGGGAAGCGATAAAGGGTGAGAAACTGTGAACAAAGTCCGCAAATAAAAAATCGGGATGTGCCCTCATGTTTTTTGGGGCATATCCCGATCATATTTTACAGAACACACAGTGCGCGTTGTCCGTACACGTTATGAGCGCGCTTTTTTGCGCGAAACTATAAACGAGCAGACGGCGGCGGCAAACAGAATAATGCTGATGAACTGCGACGTCGACAAAAGCCCGCCGAAAACAAATCCGCGTATCTCGTCTCCGCGCAGAAATTCATCGAAAAAGCGCAGAGTCGGATATAAGATCAGATAAAGCGGGAACAGCTTGCCGCACAGCGGATGCGACGGCATCTCCGTCGTCTCGCCGCGCAGACGCGGACGCCATATCTTCAGATACAGCATCTCAAGGACGAGGAAGATCGCAAACTCGCCCGCCGATTCAAGGAGCTGGACCGGGAACCGTCGGACGTCGTTTATTTCGGGGATCAAGGGATTGTTGTGAACCACGACCCCGAAATCGGACTCTATCCCGTAGCAGCAGCCGCCGAAGAAGCACCCGATCCTCGCGAATCCGTGGAACAGCGGGATCAGCGGCGCCATTGCGTCAAGATAGACGACCTTGTCGAGCTTTTTGAATACTGCGTACAGCCATCCGGCAAACGTGCCGCCGAGAAATCCTCCGTAAAAGACCGACCCGCCGAACATCAGACCGAGATAATGCGTAAATTCTTCAAATGAGGACGCGCCGATCATCAGCGGCAGATATTTGATGTTTGTGAGCGCGTAAAGGAGCGCCCCGCCGACAAGGACGCCGACGGCGGCGATCAAAAGGAGTATTATCGCGTCGTTGTCGTCAAAGCCGAGCTTCGAGATGCGGCGGCACAGTATGACGCCGACGAGCATCCCTGCGGCGATAGCGATCAGCGCGTATATTCCTATTTCCCTGCCGAAGACCGTTATTTGCGGAAACATTTTTTACCTCGCGAAAGACGGATATAGAATAACGAGATAGCCGGAGGCAGAAACGCCCCCGGCACGAGTCTCTTTTGATTTTCCGAATTCAAAATCACATAGAAGCGCAGACAGCAGCGGTGCAAGCGATGGTGCAGAGCAGACCGAGGACTGCGAAAGCTGTGCCTATAATGCCGAGAACGAGACCTGCGGTAGCAATTCCGGAAGCCTTGCCGTAAACAAGCGTGGATTTCTTGCGGCCGATGATACCGAAAATAAGACCGAGGACCGCAAGGATCGTCGTGAAGTAGCAGACGACCGGAATGAATCCGCCGATCATGCCGAGAATACCGCAGACGAGAGCGGCGATCGACATTCCCTTGCCGTCGTTGACAGGACCTGTAGGCGGCTGCGGAGGCATGAAATTGGGATCCTGATAATTGGGATAGTTGGGATTCTGATAATTCTGATAGTTTTGATTCTGGTAATTCTGGTTCGGATAGTTCTGATTCTGATAGTTTTGATTCTGGTAGTTTTGGTTCTGATAGTTCTGATTCTGGTAATTCGGATTCTGATTGGGGTTCTGATTCTGATCCATGGTTTCCTCCTTGCCTGAGATACGGCAAACATAAGATTTTAGATACGCAAAGCAAGGAGGTTACCCCCCCCCCCGTTATTGTTCTCCACATATCGATATTAATATATCACATGATGTGCACCTTGTCAACAGGTTTTATTCAAAAAACTGTCACATAATGGTGAAAAATAGCAGATAAACGGGGCGAGCGTGCCGCCGCGCGGTCATTTTCCCTTATGTTATCTTCCGAAAAGTCCCTTTTTCACGTACGACTCTGTTTTGATCCCGCCGACCTCGTACCCGGTCGCCGATATCGCGGCGCGAAGCGCCTCCGCGTCGGGCTCGTCGTCGGTAATAACGACAGTCTCGCGCTTGCCGCGCGACGAGGTGACCTTTTTCACCGTCATCGCGTTCCGCACCGCGTCGTTGACGTGGCTCTCACACATGCCGCACATCATGCCGTTTACCTCTATCGTTGTTTTGTACATAATTCCCTCCCAAGTTAGCGTAGGCTAATTTCTGTAATGTAAGTATACATCGAAACAGTGTCTTTGTCAAGAGAATATTCGACGCCGATCTCGCCACGCGTTGATTTAAGTTGACGCAAAAGGGCATCGCGCCGTAGGCTTTCCCAGTTTCACCTACGCGAACCGCGCTCGTGCGTTGACGGCGCGACACGGCACGACGCAGACACGACGCTTGGACTGCGCAGTCGACATGCCGCGAGGGAGCTGTTATGCCGGTATGTTGACGCGGTGTTCTTTTGGAGAGGGGGTTCGGGGGAGGACCTTTTCTTGCAAAGAAAAGGTCCTCATCCCCGATTAACTCTTTCTTGCGAGAAAGTCCCCCTTGTCAAAAAAACTATTTGTAGGTGTGAAAGACGTCACCACGTCAGGTGAGCAAAGGTAGCTGCCGGTGGAGTTAGGCAGCATAAACATCCGCGGTGAGCGGAGAAGCCATTTATGCAACATTCTATTGCTTACGCTAACAGCGCAAAGTGACTATTTCGTCCTTCGCACAACAAATACACGCATGTTAAGGACCTCTTTCCAATGCCGGGAAAGAGGCCCTTAACAATCCCGAAAGCGGCACAACGTGCCTACGATGTTATCGAGTCTGCGGCAAGAAATTCATCGGGGCGCAGACCGCGTCAACATACTGGCATAACAGCTCCATCGCGGCGGGGCGATAGCGCCGCCGAAACGTCGTGTCTGCGCTTGACGCTGGGAGCGCCGTCATCGCACGAGCACGGTGCGCGTAGGTGGAGCTGCGAAGCCTACGGCACGTTGCCAAGCTTGGACGGCAAATGTTTTTGCCTTGCCATAAGTGTTCGACAAAATGAAAGGCGGGAAAACTTCCTTTCAGGAAGCTTTCCCTGCCTCATTTCACACAAGTCTCGCGGGCAGCGACGCGCCGCAGAAGTCGCAGAACTCGTCGTCGTCCTCGTTGACGGCGCCGCACATCACGCATATATTCGGCACGCCGAGCTCATCTTCGTAGAAAGTGCGCCTCCCACGCGGCATCTTATACATATAGTTCGTGCCGTAATAGTGGCGCACGCGGTCGCCGACTTTGTAATCCGCGATGCGCTCGCCGTCGCGCACGACGTATCTCACGCGCCTTATCTTCCCCGCGTCCGTTTTGACCGCGATCTTGCACACAGTCGCACGTCCCGACAAAAGCGACAGCCAACCGCCCGAATATCGCGCCTTCCCTGTCGCGGACATGCCGCGCACACGCACATTTTTGTTCTCGCTGCCGCTCACTGCCTTTGTCCTGTACCGAACGCTCACGACCTCGCCCTCGAACGCTCTTTCAGTCGTGAACCATTTCCATATCCGCGTCCGTATAATTGCGAAGAGACAAGTCGCCTCGACAAGTATGACGCCGAACACGTTCACCGGCTGCGTGTAGTAACCGCTTAAATATGCGATCAGCATAAGCGTTATTCTGGTTCCGACTACAAGCACGACGTCGTTCAGTATCTCGTGCCTCACCGCGCGTTTTATATCGTCGAGCTCCGGCGGCAGCTTCGGCGGACTGTTGCTGCGTCCCATTTACCCCTACCTTTCATTCCAGTATTTGTATATGCGGCTGCGCTTCCACTCGATAACGGCGAACATCAGCGCCATCAACAGCACATACGACACGGCGGTGCGCAGTACGGGAACGTTTATTACGCCGATCAGCGGGAATATGAACACGAACAGCGTCGCGGCACTCGGACCCCCGATGAGCATAAGCAGCTCCGTCACGACGGCGAGCACGCCGTATGCGACGAGCAGATATTTTCCGTCGCCGGATATGTACATTTTGAGGTCATCGACGAGCGCGAACGGGCCGTTTCCGCCGAGATGCTCCTCGTCGAACGCTTTGCGGATATAGATGATGTAATTTGCGACGATGTATATCACGAACATGATGAAGTAAACGGCGGTAAATTTCAGATCCTCCTCCGTTCGCTCGTCCGTGCGCCCGTAGAGAATGCTTGACAGAAACGGCGCCGAAACCGCGTACAGCACGAACGCAAGCAGCTCGGACAGAACGATGCCCTTGATGAGCTTGAACATTTTCTTCTTGAATTTGTCGTCTTTCATTGCGGTTGCCTTTCTTCGATTATAGATTTTTCATTCATCTTCGATCGGTCAAAAGGCGGGTATACCACCCCCCGGCGGGAATTTGTCACGAGTCGTTGTCATTTTCGTCTTCATTCCTCTTTTCACCCCCGTATTCGTTGTCTATTATCGACTTGCCGCACACGCCGCAGACGTGCTCGTCGGCGCCGCACATCGTGCCGCACAGAACGCATATGTTCTCACTCGTCCCGAGCTTTTGCAGATATTTCGCGCCCCAATAGTGGCGAACGCGGTCGCCGACCGCGTACTCGACGCGCTCGCCGTCGCCTCTGTCGACATAGTTCACCGTGTGCTCCTTTCCGTCGTCCTCTTTTATGACGACGGTATGATGACGGACGTGACCCATCACGGGCAGTCCGAGACCCTTTGAGTCGATGGTGTTGTTCAGCTTCACCTCCGATACGACACCTTCATACGGACGTTCCGTCGTGAACCAGCGCCATATCTTCGTGTACCAGAACGGGAATATCCACAGCGCCTCGACGAACGCCATACCGATAGGGTCGCCGAGATATCCCACGATATACGCCGCGCCCGTCACGACCGCGCACCATATGATTATAAACGCGATCTGCCCGAGCAGCCTTTTTGCTATCGCCCCCTTTACGTCCTTGTTCTCCGTCGGTATTTTAACCTTACCGTCTGCCATAAATCTCTGCCTCCGTAGTTATTTCGTTCGGGTGATGCACCCGAAAGTATATATAACATTTTTGCGGAAAAGCTGCCGCATAATTCGCTTAAGTTTTGTAATTGTTTTAACGCAACTTCTGCGTCCGTTCTGTCTTGTGTAGATAATACCATATAATCATAGGATTGTCAATAGCTTTTCAAAAATTCTTTTTGATTTTTTTATGATAAATCCACACCTCGCGCCATTTCAAAAAATCGCTTGACAAACGCCGCTCCCTATGATATACTGTATTTTGCCATGCGGGTGTATTTCAATGGCAGAAAACCGGCTTCCCAAGCCGAGAACGCGGGTTCGATTCCCGTCACCCGCTGTTGGAAACGTCACCGCACGATCCCTCGTGCGGTGAAGCTTTACGGGGTGTTGCCCAGTTGGTAGGGCACTTGGTTTGGGACCAAGACGCCGCGAGTTCGAGTCTCGCCACTCCGAAAACGGGGAGACTCTTCACATGAAGCGTCTCCCCTTTGCTTATTCCGTTATATTATCCTTATCCCCACAGCGACTTGTCGTCGTAGCACAAAATCGTGTCCTCGAGCCAATACGCGAACTCCGTCGACGGCGGGTAAAGCGGCTCGAACGACTTGAACGTATGATACAGCTCGGGACCGTCGGCGGCGTCGTGCCATATGTCCGCGAATATGAAGTCGGGCGCATCCGCCACCGCCGCCGTCCGCGCGTATTCGACCGCGTCGGCGACGACGACTTTTATCTTATCCCTGCACTCGAACTGCGGCAGTATCTCCGTTTCAAACAGCGACGCCGCGTCGCGCGACAGCTCCACGACCGTCACGCTTTCGACCGACTCCTTCCGCGACGCCATGTACGCGAAATAGCCGAGCCCGAGCCCGTACGTCAAAACCTTGCCGTGCGCTCTTTCCACCGACGGCAGCGTCGTCACAGTCTCGTTCGGCATGAGCGTCATCCATTCGCGCCCGTCCTCGAGTATCGCCGGATAGCGGAACTCTCGCATAAAATACCCTATCTGAGGTATCAGCTCTCCCCTGTCCGTCACGACGAAATCATTGCAGACGAACGCCTCGCACGGCGCGAGCGTCATGTTCGTCAGCCGCCACTTCCCGACAGTCTTTTCGGGTATCTTTATGTTTTTGTAATACGGGTCGGACTCGAACTGCGCCGCGTCGAGCTCATGCACCATCGGCGCGAAGTAATTGTAATACAGCGTCTTTTCGTCCTCGCCCGCGCCGTCCCTGTACGGGTCGACGCCGCACATCATAGAGAGCAGCATCGCATACGCGCGTTCGCGCGTTATACCCGCATCGTCCGCGACGCCGCGCACCATGTCGGGTGTTATCGCCGACGGCGTCAGATTCAGATACAGCGACAACAGCTCCGCCACTTTTGAATTGAGCGCGCGCACGCGCTCCTTCGGCACGACGCGCCGCGGCATCTCACTCATGCTTATACGAAAGTGCCGCTCCGATGACGGTGCCGAACTGCGAATGCTTCGGTATTATGAAGTTGAGGTCGAAGTACATAGACAGCGACGCGAATATCCTCTGCGCCGGAGACGCCGTCGTAAGATTGCCCGTCAGCACGATGTCGGTCGCGTTATGCGCGCGCGCCGCGAATATCGCCATCATCGCGACAGTCTCGTACACCATGTTGAACAGACCGAGCGCGATGTCGGCGTTTGTCGCGAATCCGCTTATGTTGCCGAAATTCGACGCCGTCAGCTTCGACGACATGCCGCCGATGTCCTTCTTCGTCATGTTGCCGACGAACAGATCGACGTTTTCGATGTTGCCGTTCTGCGCGAGCTCGTCTATCTCCTCGATCTTGTCGATGCCGAACATCTTCTTCGACAGTCCGAGCAGCGTGCCGCCGCCGACTCCCGTGCCGCCCAGATACTGCGGCTGCTTCCCTTTTTCCGCATAAACGAGCGCCGTGCCCGTGCCGAGGCTCTCCACCACGGCGGAATCGAGTCCCGACAGATACAGTCCGCCGAGACCGACCGCTTCAAATTCGCTCACATGCGTGCACGGCAGCGAATATATCGGCTTTTCGATGAACGTCGAGCCGACGCCGGTCACCATGACGTGTTCGATATCGGACAGCGACAGCATGTTCTCGTCCGTGAACTTGCCGAACGCGCCGTATAGAGAGGTGAGCGGGTCGGTCGCCCTTACGAATATGGGATTTATCAGCGTTTCCGCCGTCATGTTTTCCGCGTCGCGGAAACCGACTATTTTCGTCGTGCTTCCGCCGACGTCGATACCGATGATTGCAGACATAAATTCTCTCCGTGATGTGTGAATCGGGTTTATTTATAATAACACACTGTTGAAAAAATTGCAAGCAGATGTTATAATAAATACAAGCAATGCCAAAGTCGCCGCAAAGCGGCGACGGCAGGGTAAGGTTGTATTTATTGAACATAATTTCCTTATTTTTCATGTCGCAGCAAAGCTGCGACGTGTAAGGTTGAAATTATGTTATAATAATAACACAGTGTTACCGAAAGCCGTGCGATGCTTCGCATCACCCGCCTTTCGACACTGTTGTTATTATTGACGGCTGCCTGCTCGCACCGCTCCGCGCGCTCGCAGACATGGTATAATAAACGCAAGAGATGCCAAATCCGCCGTCAAAGTGACGGCAAAGAGCCGTAGGCTTCGCAGCCCCACCTACGCGCACCATACTCGTGCGCTGACGACGCTGTCAGTCTCAAACGCAGACACGACGTTTTGTCGGCGCTCTCGCCATGTCGCGAGGGAGCTGTTATGCCAAAGTGGTAACGCGGTCTACGCCCTGTTACCTCTTTTACCGCCGATTCAATCACATCGATGCCACACGGGAGCCTTTTTCTGGATTGTTAAGGATATCTTTTTCGCGAAAAAGATATCCTTAACACGCGTGGCTCCTTCGTGCGAAGGACGACGCTCCCTCTTTTTTGTAAAAGGTAATAAAAGATAGCTGCCGGTGGAAACAGACTGCACGATGAGCCGCGGTGAGCGGAGCAACCAGTTATGGGTGCGGTTCATTGATTACGCGAAAAATAATTAATCCGCCAGTATAACCACATCCGCACAGGAGGATATCATATGCGCCGGCTGCGCGACAAAAATCTGTTCATTTTCGACCTCGACGGCACCGTTTACCTCGGCTCGCGCCCGTTCGACTTTGCGATACGCTACATAAACCGACTCCGCGCCTCGGGTCGACGCGTGCTTTTCTTCACCAACAACGCGTCGCACACGGGGACTTTCTACTACACGAAGCTGTCCTCGCTCGGCTTCTCGCCGATGCAGAGCGAGATAATGACCGCCGGTGACGTGACAGTCGAATTTCTTCTCCGCGAACGCGTGGGAAAGTCCGTATACCTGCTTGGCACGTCCGACTTGCGCCGCGACTTCCGCTCGCGCGGGATACGTCTTTTGACCGACGACGAAGTCGACGACGGCGCGCGCGCCGACATCGTCGTATCGAGCTTCGACACTGAGCTGACGTACGCGCGGCTGACGAACGCCGTCAAGCTGATACGCGGCGGCGCCGAATATCTGTGTACGCACCCGGACGCCGTTTGCCCGACCGAGGACGGTTTCATCCCCGACAGCGGAGCGATAGCGTCGGCTGTAACGACCGCGACAGGCGTGACGCCGCGATTTTTCGGCAAACCGTACCGCGAGACCGTCGACATGATACTCGCAGCGACCGGCACGCGCGCGTCAGACGCCGTCGTGTTCGGCGACCGCGTCTACACCGACATCGCGCTCGGCAGACGCGCGGGCATACTGTCTTGCCTCGTTCTGACGGGCGAGACGACGGAGTCGATGCTCGCCGCCGTCGACGGTGACTCGATGCCCGACGTCGTTCTTCCCTCGCTCGCAGAAGCAGAGGCGGCGACTTTCGGCGACTGACTGAACCATTATTTGGCAATAATAAGAAAAAGAGGTGATGCATTTGGACGCAAAAAACGTAACGAGAATCGCGCTTTACACATTCATGGCGATAGTCGGCGCGGCGCTGCTCGTCGCCGTGATATTCTTTATCGCCAAGACGACGGGCGCACTCGGCGATGACTCGACCGCCCCGCCTGAGAGCACGAACGCGCCGCCGCAGTCGAGCACCGCGACTGACGCTGCCGACAGCACTGACGCGCCGGAAACGAAACAGACCGATGAAACGCGGCCGCCCGATACGACAGCTCCGCCGGAAACGACGGCACAGACGCTGCCCGCCGTGACGGAGGCGCCGTTCACCGTCAACTCCTACGATTCGCCCGTCGAGATGTACGCGCTCTACAACGCGAACGCCCGCATCCGCCCCTCCGTCGACTCCGATATAATGGTGATGGTGTATCAGGGCGACCCCGTCAACGTCTACGGCGAGACCGACAACGGCTGGTATCACGTCCGCGTGCGCGGCTATGACGCATATATCAGAATGGACCTTCTCACCTCCGACGCGACGCAGGCTGAGGTGACTGTCGAAGAATACGCGACGCCCAAGATGATGTACACACAGTCGCGCGTGAACGTGCGCGAAAGCTGGACGACGAGCGCGACAGCGTTCGAGCTGTACGAGGCGGGCACCGAGGTGACCGTCACGGGCCACACCTCGAACGGCTGGTATCGAATCGTATATAACGAATCCGTCGCATACATCAGCGACGACTACGTCGGCGAAAACATGCCGGTGATCGAGCCGGACAGAGAGCCGTAAACGATCCGCGGGGACTTAAAAAAGTCCCCGCATTGCTTTACCGTGCCGCATATGCGCAAAAAAAGAGCAGGCTGTCGCCTGCTCTTTTTATCGTGTCATGATCATTTCGTGACCCAGATCTCCATCTCAGCGATGTTGCAGTAACCGCCGGACGGACTGTGATAACGAACATAGTTTACGGGACCCTCGACCTGATCGCCGACAAGCGCTGTGTGCCATGTGTACTCGGTCTGAGCATCTTCGATCGTATGGAATACAGTCCAGTTTTCGCCGTCAGTGGAGACCTCGAACGTACCGCCGCCCATACGACCCGTACCTGTTCCGTCGGGACGAGGTGCATAACGTACAGCGTAGAGGTTGATTCCCTCCGGGAAGTAAGCGCCGACATAACCGTTTTCATCGGTCTTGTCGCCCGGGATACCGGGAAGCTCTCCGTCAACGTCAGTCTGATACTCTCTTCCTGCGTCTGCATCGTAATATGTCGTCAGGTCGTGGTCGAACACCGTCGTAGCGACTGTCGTGAGCGCATTGTTCCATGTGCCGAGACCGTCGTGGATAACGTTTTCGGGATCAACGTAAACAACGTCTACGTTCTCACCGGGAGCGCCGCCGAACGGACTGGGCGTATATGCTGTGCTCTCATCAACGACAGACAGCGGTACCGGATCAGCCGTGCCCGTGTACGGGAAGTAGTCGTTCGGAAGAGCATCGTTGCCGATCTCGAGATAGAGAACACCGCCTATGAATATCTGTGCGAAGTCACGCTGGAGCGTGATGCCGATAGGAGTGTAGCTGTCGATAGGAAGAGAGTAGCCGATCGTGAACTGAGCGTTTTCCTTATTGCCGTCGGTCACCTTGTAGCACGTAGCAGCCGTGTTGCCGTTCTCGCCGAGCGTGAGGACATAGTAGTTGTTCTCGTCGGCAACAGCGAAGTAAACGTTGAGGATCGTGTCGTTATCGGCGGGCATTACCTTTACTCTGTACTGATAGTAGTTCCAGATCTTGTCGCCGTTCATGTAAGTAGAGGGCTCGGAGATCTCGATCGCATGGTTCGTGATCTCTTTCTCGTTCAGGACCTGAACGGGGCAGTCCACCTGCGTCGGTACGACAGCGTCGGTCGAGCCGAGAGCGTGGAATTCCGGGAACGCAGCCGTGTCCTCGAAGTCGGTGTCGAGGAGCGTCATCTTTGCGCCCTGATCGACGACACGCATGTCGTCGAAGTAAGCCTTACCAGCTTCGATGCCGATGCCTACATAGCCGTTGTAGGGGCACTCGAGGTCGGGCTGATAGGAGAGC
>CANQMJ010000079.1 GCA_947624945.1 uncultured Clostridia bacterium
ACGATAGATATACTGTCGGTTTGTCTTGTACCTGATCGCCGCTTTTGTTACTCCGTGTTTTTCTGCATACAAAATTAATGCTTGACGATACAGTACTTCTTGTGTTACACTTTTCATGGCGATTGAGATCCTCCTGTACACAGTTGGCTTCAGCAACCTTACTGTATCACAGGTTATTCTCTTTCGCCATTCTTTTCTTCTTACTGTAACACTTCTATTGTAATCATACATATATTGACAAAATGCCCTGTCGTTTTTTCTTGACATTACGTGCGAAAAGTTATACAATATTATAAAATGAAGTATGAACGGGAGGGACGCATATGAACAGTGCGGAAAGCATCGACCGCCGCGAAGGCATTTACGAATTTTACGAGCACGGCAGCGCGCGATTTCCCATCGGTATGCATAAGACGATCTTCCCGCAGAATCCGCATCTCGCCGACGGCGTGACCGTGCAGATACTGTATACGCACTGGCACTCCGAGTTCGAATTCTTCTATCTCTCGCGCGGCGACTGCACATTCTGCATCGACGGCGCGTCTTACGAGATGCACCCGGGCGACGCCGCCTTCGTCCCGTCGAACGTGACGCACTGGGCGACGCGGTCGACGTCCTCGAAGGAGACCGTGTTCTACGCCGTCGTGTTCTCGCCGCAGCTCATATCCGACTCCGCCGTCGACGTGGTAAACGAAAAATACGTGATGCCGGTAATAAACGGCGAGGTCGTGTTCGAGCCCGTTTATAGGCGCGACGTCCCGTGGCAGTCGGACGTGCTCGATATGCTAATCGAGATCATGACGCTCTATGACTACACGCCGTACGACAACGACGCAAACTCCGAGCGCCACCCGCAGATGATGTTCCGCGAGGACGCCGTGTGCGCGGAGCTCACAGTCAAGTCGCTGCTTTTTTCGATATGGAAAACGTGCGTTGTGCATGCTGCGCACGGCAAAAAGCACACGAGAGCGGACAAGACGAACCACGAGCGCATACAGCGCGCGCTCGAATACATACACGAGCACTACGGCGAGACTATCTCGCTCGCCGACATCGCGTCGAGCGTCTACATGAGCCGCGAATATTTCACGCACGTGTTCCGCGATTGCACGAATACCTCGCCGTTTTCGTATCTGAACAATTACAGGATCAGCCGCGCGATGGAGATGCTCGAGCGCACCGACAAGAGCGTTATCGAGATCGCGTCCGCGTGCGGCTTCAATCAGGTCAGTTACTTTAACCGCAGATTTTCGGAGCTCGTCAAGTGCACGCCGACAGAGTACAGGCGCGGACGAAAACAATAATATATATGAAACAAAAAACTCAAAACAGCCCGCACATTGGGAAAACAACGTGCGGGCGGCGGTCTTTTTTGTGCAAAACAGATGAAGAAAAAAGCAAATATGTGCAAGCCGACAGTAATATTGTAAAAGATATGCTTCGTCTTTGATGATAGAATATAATCACAAAACTAATCGTACGCAAGAGCCGGCGCGCTCTTTCGACACGGAAAAGATGGAGGCAAACGCAAATGGAGAAAAGGAAAATGACAAAAAGGCGCGTGACGGCGCTTCTGCTCGCCGTTTTGATATGCGCGCCGCTGTCGCTTCTGTCGTGCCGCGACGAAAGCGGTGACGGCGGCGATAAGGACGGCGGCGGCGCTGTCAACACGGGCGGCACGGAAGCCGCAGAAACCGCTGACCCGACGGTAGACGACATTCCCGCGTCGCTCAGCTTCGACGGCGAGACGTTCAACATGCTGACGTTCGAGGAGCCGCACGCAAATCTGCATCACGTATTCGACGAGCCGTCGGAGGACACGCTCGACAACGCCAAGTACATGATGATATCGTCCGTCGAGGAACGCTTCAAGGTCGACATAACCGAGACGGTGCAGTCGGAGACGTACGTCAACACGCAGTACCGCCAGCTCATAGCGGCGGGCGCTGACGACTACGATCTCGCGTTCGTGTACGACAGATTCGCTCACTACTTCGCCGAGGAAGGACTCATTTACGACTACGCCGACCTCGACTACATCGACCTCGACAAGGACTACTGGGACCAGTCATTGCGCGAATACGCGACGGTGGGAGACAAGACGTTCTACGCGTTCGGAACATACGACTTCACGTATTTCGACATGACGCACTGCCTCGTGTTCAACAAGGACCTATACCGCGAGCTCAACTTCAAGGACGACCCGTATGAGCTCGTAAGGTCGGGGAAGTGGACGTTCGACAAGATGGCTGAGATGATGAAGACGGCGACATATGACAACGACGGCGACGACAGACAGTCGCTGCGCGACAATTACGGATACGTGTCGTCGGGCAAGCAGATACTGCCGAACTTCTGGATAGCGGGCGGCACGACGTCGGTCTCGCTCGACAGGGGACGCATGCCGTATCTGACGATGGCGGACAACGAAAGATTCCAGCAGATACTCGATTCTTGCTTCGAGCTGTTCTGGGACCAAAACGTGTGGTACGTATCGACGGGGATGGGCAACCAGTCTGACCACCACACCGAGCTTTTCTCGGGCGGCAATGCATTGTTCGCAGACTATACGTTCTATTTCCTCTCGCAGCTCCGCAACTGCGAATACAACTTCGGCATACTGCCGTTCCCGAAGTACGACGCTGAGCAGAATGATTATTATTCCCGCGTTGAGGCGGGAACGGTCCTTGCGACGGTGCCGATAACGAATGCGGACCCGGAAATGGCGGGCGCGCTCATCGAGGGCATGGCGTCGGAAGGGTATAAGACGATACTCCCCGAATACTACGAGACGAGCCTTAAGCGCCGCGATTCTCCGGACGAAGAATCGGCGGAGATGCTCGATAAGATATTCGCAACGCGGGTTTACGACCTCGGCGATTCCTGGTACTGCGACCAGATACGCGACGGCATGATGGTGGCGCTGTGGAATTCCGGGCAGAATACGTTCGCATCGACATACAAATCATACGAAAAGATGATAATGCGCACGATAAACGAAACGATACGCGCATATCTTGAGTAAAAACAACACCGAAATACAAAGAAATATAAAACAAAAAGGGAGGATCATCATGAAAAGATCATTGAAGAAAGCGCTTGCGCTGACCGTCGCGCTCATTATGTGCGCGGTATGCGCGGTAACGGTATTCGCAGAGGACGACCCCGTGATCTACTACTTCGTAGACTGCGGCGACTATCTGACGGACACCGTGTCCGAGGGCGACTCGTTCGGTATGTATAACACCGTGACCGACCAGTTCTTCGGCGCAGACCCGGGAACGGGCAGACAGTGGGGCGTCGTCGACGAGGCGTACGACGAGGCAACGTCGACATCGTACGGCGACACGCGCGTCATTACGACATGGACGTGGGCGTACGAGTACAACACGGCGGGTACGGACGTACCGAAGGAACAGTCGAACCGCTACTGCCACAACATGTCGGAGAACGGACTTGACCGCGTTATAACGTACAAGTTCGAAATGCCAGAGGACGGCGAATACGTCGTCGAGGTCGGTTTTGCGTGCCCGTGGGGCAACTCGTCGCCCGTAGACTTCTACCTCAACGGCGAGCTCGCGTATGATACCGTCATGATAGACAGCGGCGGATCCGAGTATGCGTACGCAACAGTGTCGCCCGTCGACGGCTACATCACAGTCGAAGCAAAGAGCGTACAGCCGACGATCAACATGTCGTACATCATCATCTCTAACGTGCTGACGAACGAGGAAACGACTAACTGGGAAGACTTCGTGTATACGCCCGATACGGGCGACGAGACCGACGCTGCGACCGAAGCTCCGGCGACCGACGGCGACAATGACGGCAACGGCGTCGTGAATACGAGCGGTGACAATACCCCCGCCGACAGTCAGGGAAGCGGCAGCGACAGCGGCGACAAGACCGAGGAATCGGGCTGCGGCTCGACGATAAGCGCATGCGCGGCGATATTCGCCATAACATCGTGCGCGGCAGTCGCGGTCAAAAAGAGAAAGATAAAGTAAAATAATCATTTTCCTCTGAACAATACGCGTGCGGCGGAAGCTACGGCGAGCTTCCGCCGCACGCGTTTTTTGCGTGATGCGAAAGACGTTATTGACAAATATAGTCTTGACATATTTGAAAAAAACTGATAAAGTGTTATAAAGATAAAGATACCGACGCCGCGCAAATGCGAGCGGCACGGGGAAAAGAGTAAAAAATGAAAATGACGTACGTAGCGCACATTTCGGATGACGGACGCGAGCAGCCGATAGCGGATCATCTTAAAAATGTTTCGGCTGCCGCCGGTAAATTTGCGGAAGGCTTCGGAGCCTGTGAATATGCCGAAATGATCGGACTGGCTCACGATATCGGAAAATATTCCGATAAATTCCAAAGGCGCATCCGCGGGGAAAATATACGCGTAGATCACTCGACGGCGGGCGCACAGGAAATAATAAAATATTGCGGACTGCAAGCCGCGTACTGTGTCGCGGGACATCACGCCGGTCTGCCCGACTGTGGCGGCAAGTACGATCTGCCTTCCGGCGGAACTCTTTGCGGACGTCTGAAGAAAGAAACGGAGGCACACGGTGCTTTTGCCGATGAGATCACGCTCCGCAGACCTGCTGTTGCAGCTCCGACGATGCTCGGACGCGGCGGATTTACGATATCGTTTTGGATAAGGATGCTTTTTTCGTGTCTCGTCGACGCCGATTTCCTTGACACGGAAACGTTTATGCGTGGCTCGCCCGCCGACAGGGGAACGGGTGCGGAGATGAGTGCGCTGCTCGATATTTTTGAAAAGCATATCGAAAACAGATGGGACACCGAAAGAGAGATAAATAAAGTCCGCAGACAGATACAAAACGAGTGCATTGAAGCGGGAAGGAACAACGCGCCCGGACTTTTTACGCTCACTGTCCCGACAGGCGGCGGAAAAACTGTCTCCTCGCTGGCGTTCGCACTGAATCATGCCGTATCGAACGGTAAAAAGCGCGTTATCTACGTCATACCCTATACGAGCATTATCGAACAGACGGCACTTACCTTCAGAGAGATTCTCGGCGACGAAAATGTGCTTGAACATCACTCTAACATTGATCTTGACGACGGGGATGAAAACGGCGCCGAACGGTCATTGAATGAGGCAAAAAAGCTGGCATCCGAAAACTGGGATGCGCCCGTGATAGTTACGACGGCGGTCCAGTTCTTTGAATCGCTGTTTTCAAACAAGCCGTCGCGGTGCAGGAAGCTGCACAATATTGCAGGGAGTGTGATAATATTCGACGAGGCGCAGACGTTGCCGATACAGTATCTGCATCCGTGCGTCAGAGCAATATCCGAGCTTGTTGTAAATTACGGTGCGACATGCGTGCTCTGCACCGCAACACAGCCTGCGCTCGGACCGCTTTTTGAGAGAATATCGCCGACTCTTGCCGCAAAGGAGATCGTAAAGGATATACCGGGCGATATCTTCCGCAGAGTCCGCTATGAACATATAGGCAGTTTATCCGACGACGAGCTCGCGGACGCGCTCTCGCAGCAGGAACAGGTCTTGTGCATAGTAAATACGCGCAGTCAGGCGCAGTCTGTTTTCTCAAAACTCCCGGGCGACGGGAGCGGATTCCATCTTTCGACGCTCATGGCGCCGGAGCATCGCAAAGCAAAGCTCGGGGAGATAAGGTCGAGACTTTCAAACGGCCTTCCCTGCCGCGTCGTTGCGACGTCTCTCATAGAGGCGGGGGTGGACGTCGATTTCCCGGCGGTCTTTCGTGCGGAGGCGGGACTTGATTCCGTTATACAGGCGGCGGGGCGATGCAACCGCGAGGGAAAAAGACCGGTCAGCGAAAGCGTCGTCAGAATATTTGCGCCGGAGAAAAAATACGTATCGTCGCTCCCTCATTCATTTAGGCGCCCGCATGATGTGATGCATGATGTAATAAAAGAGCTTCCCGACATATCCGCCATTGATTCTCCAGAACAGATCAAAAAGTACTTCGACAGACTTTATTTCTTCACAGGAGAAGGACTCGATGCCGGCAGCGTAGTAAAGCGTTTTGAAGATATAGAGCGTGACGAGGGGTTCCCGTTTGCTTCCGTTTCTGAGAAATTTCATCTGATAGATCAGAACACGCGCTCCGTGCTTGTTCCGATAAACGACGATGCAAGCGATGTCGCACAACGTCTGCAAAGGGGCGAGCGGAGCCGTCAGCTGATGAGAAAGGCGGGACTCTATTCCGTAAACGTCTATGACAATCAGTATGATGCACTCTGCGGGGAGGGGGCACTCGCCGTCGTCGAAAACGATCTCGCAATACTCAGGGAGTTGTCACTTTACAGCGAGGACACGGGGCTTTCCGTAAAGGATGAAACAGGGATAGGAATATTTATTTGAAAAGATGCGAGGCAGATGTAAAAACATCTGCCTCGCGATCATGCTGCACACTTATTGACACAATTTCAACCCACACCTGTTTGCAGGTGACGATTTAATTATACAGCTTCACAGCGAAAATGTCAATTGCAAAATTTTATACAATTATTTACACAGAAGTAGTTGACAAATGCAAGGCGGCGTGATATTATAAAATAAAATAAATTATGAAAGCGAGGTGAAATATCGTGAGTCAGGGAATAAGGATGGAGGTCTTCGGAGACTATGCGTTATTCACGCGTCCCGAGCTCAAAGTCGAGCGCGTGAGCTATGATGTCATGACGCCGTCGGCGGCGCGCGGGATCGTCGAGGCAGTGTTCTGGCATCCGGGACTTCGGTGGCACATAGACCGAATTCATGTGATGAACCCAATAGCCTTCACCAACATCCGACGAAACGAGGTCAAAGAAACTGTATTGGCAAATACAGTGAAGTCCGTACTCGCAGGGACGTCAAGGCCGCTCTTCATCAATACTAAGGAGAGCATCCAGCAGCGCGCCTCGATGGTACTGACAAACGTCAGATATGTGATCGATGCCCACTTTACGATGACGGATAAGGCGAGTCCGACAGACAATGAGGGCAAGTTTATCGACATCACGCGGCGCAGACTTGAACGCGGGCAGTGCCATCATCAGCCGTGCTTCGGCTGCCGCGAGTTCCCGGCGCATTTCAGAGCGTGGCAGGGCGGAGACGTCCCGACCATAAACGAGACGCGGTCTCTCGGAGTCATGCTTTACGACATGGATTTCACGGATCCGCGCGACATCAAGCCGATGTTTTTCATGGCGGAGCTGAAAAACGGCGTCATGGAGATCGCGGGCAGGGAGGTGCTCAGATGATACTCAAAGCGCTCTACGACTACTATAACGCTCTTTCGGCGCGCGGTAAGATCACGCCTCCGGGCTGGAGCGAAGCGAAAGTCTCATATGCACTCAGCATAGACGAAAAAGGCGAGCTGCGCGGTGTGATCCCGCTGAAGATCATGTCCTCTGACGGGAAAAAGGAGGTCCCGCAGTCTATGCGGGTCCCGGAGCAGTCCATAAGATCATCCGGCATAGTATCGAACTTTCTCTGTGAAGGCAGCTCGTATTTTCTCGGAACGGACGACAAGGGAAAACCCGAGCGTTCCGCGCGCTGCTTTGAGGCGGCGAAGAAGCTGCATCACGAGATACTCGACGGCGTAGACAGTCCGGCAGCAGCCGCAGTCCTCGCGTTCTTCGACAGCCGTCGCCCCGGGACGGCGGAGGATGATCCGATCCTTGCACCGTATATGAAGGAGCTTGTCCGCGGGGCGTGGATCGTGTTTGAATACGGCGGAAAATATGTTCACGACTATCCCGAAATACGAGAAGCGTGGCACTCTTACAGAAACGAATGCTCAGCGAAAACGGATACGGGAAGATGTCTTGTTACGGGAATGCAAGGCACGATCGCGAGGCTCCATCCTCCAATAAAGGGGATAAAAGACGCGCAGTCATCGGGCGCGTCGCTCGTGTCGTTCAACGCGGGTGCGTTTGAGTCATACGGTCACGAGCAGGGCATGAACTCGCCCGTTTCGGAGGAGGCGGCTTCGGCGTATGCGGCGGCGCTCAATTACCTCATTATTTCCGACAGGAAAAATGTTCGGTATGTCAGTGATACAGCCGTCGTCTTTTGGGCTGAGGACGCGGAGCCGCTCTATCAGGACCTGTTCTCGTTTATGACCTTCGGCGGTGAGAAAATCGTATCGGACAGCGAGAATACCGTATCGGACAGCAAAATAAGGAGCGCTGCCGGACTTCTTGCGTGCGGATATTCCGCCGAGGTCGGCGGTATAACCTTGGATCCCGACAACAATTTTTACGTTTTGGGACTTGCGCCGAACGCGGCACGTCTGAGCGTCAGATTTTTCATGAGAAACACCTTCGGCAAAATGCTCGCAAACGTAAATGCGCATGCCGAAAGGCTCCGCATAGTCAAGCCGGCGTACATTGACGACGGATCGCTTCCTATTTGGCGCATGCTTTCGGAGACAGTCAATCAAAAAGAAAAGAAGAAGCAGGCGTCCCCGCCGATGACGGGAGCCGTCATGAGAGCGATACTTTCCGATACTCCGTATCCGGCGACTCTGCTCGAACAGACAATGCTCCGCATACGTGCGGAACGAAACATCACATACGGACGCGCCGCCATTCTCAAAGCGTTCTTTTTGAAAAACGAAATGTACAATGTTCCAAAGGAGGTATTACAAGTGGAACTGAATGAAGAAAGCACCTGCTTGCCGTACGTGCTCGGCAGGCTGTTCGCGGTGCTTGAGTTTGTACAGCGGGAAGCAAATCCCGGCATCAAGGCGACGATCAAGGACAAATATTTCAACAGCGCCTCTGCAACGCCCGCAACGATTTTCCCGCTTTTGACAAATCTGTCTCAGCATCATCTGCGCAAACTTGAAACAGGAAGTCGGATATATTATGATAAAATGATCAGAGCGCTTGAATGCAAAATAAATGAAACGCTTCCCGCAAGATTTCCGCTTGCAGAGCAGGGAATGTTCCATCTCGGATATTATCATCAGACACAGAAGCTTTTTGAAAAGAAAGAAAAAAATAAAGGAGATAACTGAAATGTCAGAGTACATCAAAAACCGCTATGAATTTGTGATCCTTTTCGACGTTGAAAACGGAAATCCCAACGGAGACCCCGATGCCGGCAATATGCCGCGGCTCGATCCCGAAACAGGATACGGGATCGTGACGGACGTCTGTCTCAAGCGTAAGATACGCGATTATGTCGAGACGGTCAGGGAGGATGAAAAAGGGTACCGCATCTATATCAAGGACGGCGTACCGCTCAACGCGAGCGACGACGATGGCTTCATATATGCGGGTATAGAGAATGCCTCTGAAATGAAAAATGAAGATCTGAAAAAAGTCATAAAGCAGAGAGAATCGGAGGGCGTAGACGTCGACCGTCAGGTAAAGGAGTTCATGTGCGGGAATTTCTTCGATATACGCACGTTCGGCGCCGTGATGACGACGATGGTCAAGGGAAATCTCAACTGCGGTCAGATACGCGGACCGGTCCAGCTCGGCTTTGCGAGGAGTATCGACCCCATCGTTCCGCAGGAGGTCACAATAACGCGCGTTGCGATAACGACAAAAGCGGACGCCGAAAACAAAGACACCGAAATGGGGCGAAAGTACATAGTCCCGTATGCACTGTACCGCGTCGAGGGTTATGTTTCCGCTAACCTTGCGAGAAAGGTGACTGGTTTTTCTGAAGAAGACCTCGAGCTATTGTGGCAGGCTATCCTCGGAATGTTTGAGTTTGACCGTGCGGCGGCACGCGGCAAAATGGCGGTGCGCGAGCTGATTATATTCAAGCACGACACGGAACTCGGATGCGCCCCTGCATGGAAGCTGTTTGACACAGTTTCTGTCGCACGAAAAGACGGCGTCGTCAGTCCCCGCTGCTACGGCGATTACACGGTGACTGTCGATGTTGACAACCTGCCCGACGGCGTGACGTGCAGACGCATGGGGTGAACGCAGTTTTCCCCGAGGACGAATACCTGAAGCTTTCGGGCATACAGCACTACGCGTTCTGCAAGCGCCAGTGGGGGCTTATACACATCGAGCAGCAGTGGGCGGAGAATCTGCGCACCGTCGAGGGACATCTCGTCCACGAACGCGCCCACGACGTCTCCGTCGAGCATCGAGGCGACGTAATAACGTCGCGCGCGATGACGGTCGCGTCACGCGAGCTAGGCGTGTCGGGCGAATGCGACGTCGTCGAATTTCACAAAGAGACATCGGAGCGCGACGATGCCGTGTTTATACATGCCTACGGCGGCATTTACAGCATCGTGCCCGTCGAGTATAAACGCGGCTCGCCGAAGATAAACGAAGTCGACGCGCTCCAGCTCTGCGCACAGGCGATGTGCCTTGAAGAAATGATGTCGTGCCGTATCGGTGCGGGGTATATATACTACGCCGAGACGAGGCGCAGGCAGCGTATCGGGTTCACCGACGAGCTGTGCGGCGAGGTAAGACGCATTTTCGGCGAGATGCACGACTATTACCGCCGCGGTGTGACGCCGCGCGGCAAGCGGACGAAGTCGTGCAACGCGTGCTCGCTGTCCGATCTGTGCCTGCCTGCGCTCGAAAAGAAACGCGACGTCGGCAGCTATATCGACGGCGCGATAGAAGAAGGAGAGACGGAAACATGAAAAAGCTGCTCAACACGCTCTATGTCACGTCTCCCGGACGGTATCTGTCGCTCGACGGCGAAAATGTCGTCGTAACGGAGGACGGGTGTGAGATAGCCCGTCTACCTCTCCACAACCTCGAGGGGATCGTCACATTCGGATACACGGGCGCGAGTCCGGCGCTCATGGGCGCATGCGCGGAGAGGGACATCGCGCTGTCGTTTCTGTCGCCGAGCGGACGTTTCCTAGCCCGCGTATCGGGCAGACAGCGCGGCAATATCCTTCTGCGCCGAAAGCAGTACCGCGTCGCCGACAGCGAGGACGAAAGCGTGAGGATCGCGCGCAACTGCATCGTCGGAAAGATACACAACGCCAAGTGGGTGATCGAACGCGCATGCCGCGACTATCCGATGAGGGTGGATGCGGAGCGAATGAAGGTCGCGTCCGCGCATCTCGGCGATATGATGCG
>CANQMJ010000080.1 GCA_947624945.1 uncultured Clostridia bacterium
TATGCGAGCAACTGGCTGTTGTTCTCGGCGATGATCGAAGCGTTTCTGCGGTATGCGGGCGCGCCGGACTGGGACCCGATGCGCATAGACTACGCGCTGCGTCAGCATGAGCAGTGGTATCTCGGCGACGGGTTTTACGGCGACGGACCTGAGTTCCACCTCGACTGGTACAACAGCTACGTGATAAATCCGATGATGGTGGATGTGATGCGCGCGGTCGCAGGCGTATACGGCGACTGGGACGAGATAGGTAGGCGCGCGCTGTCGCGTGCCGCGAGGTTTGCGTCGGCGCAGGAGTCGATGATAGCGCCCGATGGGACGTATCCCGTGCTCGGGCGCTCGTCGGCGTACAGGTTCGGCGCGTTCCACGCGCTCGCGCAGTCGGCGCTGCTCGGTTATCTGCCGGAGAATGTATCGCCGGCGTCGGTGCGGTGCGCGCTGACGGCGGTGCTCGACCGTGTGATGTCGTGTGACGGCATGTTCGACGGTGACGGGTGGCTGACGATAGGCGTCGCGGGGCGTCAGCCCGAGATCGGAGAGGGGTACATATCGACGGGGAGCCTCTATCTCTGCACGTTTATGTTTTTGCCGCTCGGGCTTCCGGAATCGTCGGACTTTTGGCGTATGCCGGACGCGAAATGGACGCAGAAGCGCATCTGGGACGGCGACGCGGACGCGGCAACGCGGCATTGAGAGATTATTATTATAATATTAGGCGGGGGAAGAAACTTTTGACAAAAGTTTCTTCCCCCGCACCCCTATCTTTAAAACTATTGAAAGAGTTATTTTTTGGTGACTTTTCTGAATGATTCGATTATCCGCTCGGCAGTAAGCTCGGGCGTCGACGTTGTGCTGTCGACGACGCAGTCATAGTTCGACATATCGTTGTAGTCGACGCCGTAGATGTCGAGGAATCGCTCGCGTTCGAGCGCGGCGCGTCTTTCGAGTGCGCTTTTTGCGTCGTCGATGCTTGCGTATGATTCGACGCTGCCGCGTCCAGCGTTGTAGACGCGCTTTGCGGCTTCGTCTATGTCGACGGTGATGAACACGCGGAACGCGTTTTTCGCGAAGTGCCACGCCATGCGCGAGTCAAATATGATATGGTCGCGTTCGAGTGATATTTTTGTGACGGTGTCGTCGATGATGTGGTCGAGCGACGGGTCCGTCATCATGCGCTCGTTGAGTTCGAGCGTCGATATGCCGAGGTCGGCGGCTGCCTGACGCTGGACGCTTCCTGTCGAATACGTTTCAAAGCCGAGTCTTTCGGCGAGAATGGCGGCGACGGTCGATTTGCCGCTGCCGAGATTGCCTGTTATTGCTATGTGCATGATGTCTCCCGAATTATATGGACATAAGTTTTAAGGTTCGTTTTTTATCGAAAATAATACATTGTAAATCATATTATACATATTATATTACACATGTCAATAGGTTTTTGGTTTGAAATATTGACGTCATGCAACACAAAATATTATTAAAATGTGCCTGTATTATAATATTCCAAACAGATACAGCGTCGAAAAATGCAGGTGAGGGACTTCTTTAATGAAGTCCCTCACCTGTGATAATGATATCAAATTGAAACTTAGTTGAGCTCTGCGAAGTACTTGATCGTGCGGACCATCTGGCTCGTGTAGGAGTTCTCGTTGTCGTACCAGGAAACTACCTGAACCTGATATGTGTCGTCGTCGATCTTAGCTACCATCGTCTGCGTAGCATCGAAGAGCGAGCCGTAACGCATGCCGATGACGTCGGAGGAAACGATGGGTTCATCGTTGTAGCCGAAGGACTCGGAAGCGGCTGCCTTCATAGCGGCGTTGATGCCTTCCTTCGTGATGTCCGTGCCCTTAACGACTGCCGTGAGGATCGTGGTGGAGCCGGTCGTAACGGGAACGCGCTGAGCGGAGCCGATGAGCTTGCCGTTGAGTTCGGGGATAACGAGACCGATTGCCTTAGCAGCGCCGGTGGAGTTCGGAACGATGTTCGCAGCGCCTGCGCGAGCACGGCGGAGGTCACCCTTTCTGTGCGGGCCGTCGAGGATCATCTGGTCGCCGGTGTAAGCGTGGATAGTGGACATGATGCCGCTCTGGATGGGAGCGTACTTGTTGAGCGCGTCAGCCATGGGAGCGAGGCAGTTCGTCGTGCAGGATGCGGCGGAGATGATGGTGTCGTCCTTCGTCAGCGTCTTCTCGTTTACGCTGTAAACGATAGTCGGCAGATCGTTGCCCGCGGGAGCGGAGATAACGACCTTCTTTGCGCCTGCGTCGATGTGAGCCTGGGACTTAGCCTTGGAGGTGTAGAAACCGGTGCACTCGAGAACGACGTCTACGCCGATCTCGCCCCAAGGAAGGTTAGCAGCGTCTTTTTCGCTGTATATGGTGATCTTCGTGCCGTCGACGATGATGCAGCCTTCGCCTGCTTCGACGGTGTGAGTATGTTCGCCTATCTTGCCGCAGTAGCCGCCCTGAGCGGTATCGTACTTGAGCAGATGAGCGAGCATTGCGGGATCGGTAAGGTCGTTGATAGCGACTACTTCATAACCGGGAGCCTTGAACATCTGACGGAACGCAAGGCGTCCGATTCTGCCGAAACCGTTGATTGCAACTTTTACTGACATTTTGTTTGTCCTCCGTTAAAAACGAAATTGGTTTTTTCTTTACCGCCATATATTGTATATCAATTCCCGAAAAAAAACAAGGGGGTAATCTGTTTTTTTATATGCGTTTTCAAAAAATCTTGCGCATGATCGTCATTTATCTTCAAGTTTAAGTACGACATAATCCCCGATAACGGCAATCGAGCCGTCGTCGGGGTAGCACGGCATGGCGCGCACGTCGTCGCGGGCGGCGAGAGATGCTGTCTCCGCCTCGCTCGCGTATTCGGGCGCGAACCCGAGATAGTACGCCATCCATTCCGCGCGCGAGTAAATGTTCAGCATCGTCTCAGACGACGCCGAGTACCGGAACGGCGACGCGGTATAGGCGATATTTTTATATGAAATGTCATGGAATTCATCGCCTATGACGGCAAGTTTCAGATCGGCGCGATATCCGTCGGCGGATTTTATTCGCGTGACGACGGTCGAAAAATACTCTGTCGTCTGCGTGTTCGTGTAATAGAGCACGAGAAAATTGCCGTTGGACTGGCGTATATAGCAAAGCGACGACAGCGTTATGACCGCAAGCGTCAGCGCGTAAGCGCATGTAGACGCAAAGCGGCTCGTCCGACAGTTATTTTTGCGTGCGTTGGGCGACAGCACGCGCCCCGTCATGCAGTAAAGCTCCGCGGGCAGCAGAAAAACGCACGCCATCGCGTATGCCATCAGCATGTGTATGAAGCTGTGATAACTCATAATGACGATAGAATCTGCGGCGAGCGGCAGAAGCAGTAAAAGCACGCACGCGAGCAATTTTTTCGCTTTGCCGCAGTCGGATTTGACGACGCACGCGAAAAACATCAGCGCCGACAGCGCGTATGCGGCGCATATGAACGCGCGCGACGAGGGCGCGTCGTTCACATTGTAAACGGGACGGAACGTGAGCGCCGCCATCTCGCCGTAGGCGCGTTCTATCATGCGCGGCAGCTCGCGGACGTTGAGTCCCATGCTGTCCGCGCCTTGATACGAGATAAGCGTAGCGTCAAAGATATAAAGGCACAAACGGAGCGCGGCAAAATACAAAACGACGCCGAGCGCGAGCGTGAACAGATGATGAAAGCATTTCGCAATCATCCTCGCGGCGGACATATCCGACTCGAAGCATTCGCGGATGAGGGACAACACAAGCAGGGACGCGGCAAGCGGCAGATACGCCTGATATATGCCGAGCGAGCACGCGAAAAGCGCGGCTCCCGCAACTGTATGCACGCCGCCGCGGCACGTTTCATACGCGCCGAGAACGGCGAAAAATACGGCGAGCGCGTAATATCCGGCAGTGAACATGTATACCATCATCCCCGCGGCGGCGGGGAATACAACGAACAGCGCGGCGGACGCCATCGCAAGATATTCGTTGTCAATATGCAGTATGCGTACGGCGACACAGGCGGACAATGATAAAAGCGCCGTCGCGGCGAGTCCCGTGAATGGCGGCAGCGCATAGTTGCCGCAAACGCTCCCGAAAAAGTCGCCGAGCAGAGACAGCAGCCACCGCCCGACCTCGAGTCCCGCGCCGTAGCCGCCGATGCATTCGTGTACGCTGTCCCAGTTGTTGACGACGTTGAACATCACAAATCCGTACGCGACGGCGCCGGCAAAAAATGATGACGCGAATATGCGTCCGTACCGCTTACGGATACGCGATGCGCACGCTTTTATATCTTCGAGCTTATACATATCGTTCACTGAATTTCATTCTCCGTTTTGATACGCACAGATATGATAACATACCGCGCGCGGGATTTATGGCGATGCAGGTCGACGGGGATTTTTTGTTTTGAGTGATTTTGCCGGTGCGGTAAATGTAACTAAATATAATATTATAAATAGGTTATTTATGAAAATTTAATATTGAACATTATACAAAACTGTGATAAACTTAGCTAAAATGATTTACGGGAGACAAACGAATGCACGAAGGGCACCGCAAACGCGTAAGAGAACGATTTTTGACAGAGGGACTCGGATCGTTCCCGCTTCACAACATCATCGAGCTGCTTTTGTTTTACTCCGTGCCGAGACGCGACACGAACGAGATCGCGCACAGACTCGCCGACAAGTTCGGCTCGCTCTCGAGCATACTTGACGCCGAATTTGAAGAGCTTGTCGACGTCGACGGTGTGGGCGAGAACTCCGCCGTCTTGATAAAGCTCGTGCGCGACATCGCCGTTGAGTACTTTTGCGACAAGAACAAGCACACGGAGCCGTTCACCGATATAGGACAGGTCGCGGACTACTTCAAAAATCTGTTCATAGGCGACACGGACGAGGTCGTCAGAGCGCTTTTTCTAAATGTCGACGGCTCGCCGATACGGTGCGAAAAGGTGGCGTCCGGCTCGCCGAATTCGACAGTCCTTCCAATCCGCGAAATCGCGCGGCTAGCAATTCTGTACGACGCTCCCGTCGTCGCCGTGGCGCATAATCATCCGCACGGCATCGCGCAGCCGTCGAGCGAGGACGTCCGTGCGACGCACGATCTCGACGCCGCGCTGCGCGCCGTCGACGTCGAGCTGTTCGAGCATTTTGTCGTCGCGGGCGACAGGTGCGCGACGATAAAGTATCCCGATATCGACCTTATGGATAAGTCGGAGCGCATATGCATACTGTCGCAGCTCCACGCGTCGCTGCTCGCAAAAAAGTCGGAAAAGGCAGCCGCAGACGCGTGAGTGTCAAAAAAACGCGAACTGTTTTATGCGATTTTCACCGATACGCGCCAGCACGGTCTTGCACGCCGGCTTTGAATGTGGTAAAATATCGTAAACGGCAAAGGAGGCGTTACAGTTATATATGGGCAATAAACTTAGAAAGCTTGAATATAAGCTCGCGCCGTACGCGATACACAATCTCATGACTATAATGATAGGCGCGATGGCGATAGTGTTCGTCGCGAATTTCGCGGTGTCCGCCGCCAACAGCGAGCTGTCGCTTTACGAATGGCTCGCGTTCGACCGCGCCATGATAATGAAGGGACAGATATGGCGGCTTTTCACGTTCATATTCCTGCCGCCCGACACGAGCCTTATCTTTATAATATTCGCGCTTTATCTTTACTGGCTGATGGGTTCGGCGCTCGAACGCGAGTGGGGAGCGCTTTATTTCAATCTGTTCTACCTTACAGGCATAATCGGCGCGCTCATCTCCGGCGCGATAACGGGATATGCGACGAACGACTTTCTCAATCTCTCGATCTTCATCGCGTTCGCGCTCCTTTATCCGAATTTTCAGCTTTACCTGTTCTTCTTTATACCGATCAAGATCAAATGGCTCGCGTGGCTCGACGTGCTGTTTTTTGCCGTCGAGTTCGTGCTCGGAAGTTGGGGCGTGCGCTTGTCGATAGTGTTTTCGCTCATCAACGTGCTCATCTTCTTCCACAGGGATTTCGCCTCACAGTGCAGGCGGCTCGGCATGAATATCAAATACAGCTGGAACCGCTGGCGCAGTCAATAAAATCAAATAGCGCCGCCCGTATTTCCCCGGAAATACGGGCGGTGTGTCTTTTGTCACATATCGAAAAACAAACGGCAAACGAGCGACGACGCGAATATGCAGAATATCATCGCAATAAGTGCTACGGGGAAAGCGTGACGCGTCCGCTTTACGTTGACGGACGAAAAATACACCGACAGCACGTATATGACTGTGTCGGAGCTGCCCATGATGACAGACGCGACAAGTGACGCTCCGCTGTCGGGTCCGCACCGCGACAACAGCTCCGAGAATGACGCCATCGACGCCGACCCCGATATGGGATGTGTGAGCAACAGCGGCGTTATCTCCGACGGCAGTCCGACGGCGCCGAACACGCCGGATAACGCCGACGCGATGTCGTCAGCGAGTCCGGACGCGAACATCATCGACGTCGCGACGATAAGCGCGCACAGCGACGGCAGGAGCTTCGCCGTCGTGCGCATGCCGTCGGCGGCGCCGTCGAGAAACGCGTCGAATGCGCCTTTGTCGGAGCGCAGTATCGCGAGCGCGCAGATGAAGAGTATCGACGGCAGTATCGCCGACGGGATATCGCCTATGCTCACGTCCGCCTCCGCATCGACGCGCACGCGCGGCATAACGCGACGCCGAGCGCAGACGTCAGCGTCGAAACTATCCATATCGGAACGATGACGGAATACGGGTCGGTACAGCCCGCCGCGCGCCGCAGCGCTATCAGCGTTGACGGGAACAGATTCGGCGGAGCCGTACCGAGTACGACGAGCGTTACCATATCGTCGGTTGCTTCGTCGGAGAGGGAATCGTCTCGCATCTTCTTCATCGCCGAAATAGCGAGAGGCGTCGCCGCGTTTCCAATGCCGAGCAGATTCGCGCTGACGCACGCGACGATCTCGTCGCGCGCGACGCCGGTGCGGAACGCGTACGGGAATACGAGACGCAGCACTGGACGCAGAATGCGCGACAGCAGCGTTATCATGCCCGCCGCCCTCAAAAGCGCCATGACGCCGCTCCACAGACACATGACGCCGAGCAGTGAATACGACAGCGTGACGGCGCGTTCCGCGCCGTCGAGTATAGCGGACGAGAGCAGATGCAGCCTGCCCGTTATGACCGAGTAAACGAATGACGCTATCGTGATCAACGAGAAACATTTACCAAGCAAGGACGTCTCCTTTCGCGGCATGATGGTATATAATGTATAAAATTTAATGTTACGGGAAAAATGAATTCTGTCGGATTGGTTCGAAATCTGTTGACAACGGTATTTTTACATGTTATACTTAATTGTCAAAAACAGTCGGGCGCCCGCGTAAGGCGGGACCGACGCTAATTTTACAGGAAACGGAGGAAACGGATCAATGAAAGCAACAGGAATCGTCAGACCTATCGACGAGCTTGGACGGATCGTTCTCCCTAAGGAGACGCGCAAGATACTCAACATCAATTCGAAAGACCCGGTCGAGATCTATATGGACAAAGACGCAATCGTGCTTCGCAAGTATGAGCCGGGCTGTACATTCTGTGGAAACTCGGACGCAACGGTAAGACTTAACGAAAAGCTCGTCTGCAAGGACTGCTACGAAAAAATAGGTAAGCTCTTCGCTGAAAGCCGGGCGGAGGAGTGAGCGAAAGACTGTTTTATTCTATGACAGCATTATGAGAGAAAAGAACACCCGCGTCAAAAAAGACGCGGGTTGATTTTTTTATAATATATCGGTAATAAAAATTCTTGAAAGAAGGGTGGGGCTGTGAGGGGAGGAAACTTCTTATAAGAAGTTTCCTCCCCTCACAAAATTTAATCTTATAAAATCAAATTACCACCAGTGGACCTGGATGAAGTCGCCGTGGAAGAACGCGAAGACTGCGCTCGGCTGCATGTAGAGCTCTACCTGCTGCCATTCGCCGGTGATAAGTCCGACGTCGGCGTTATTCTGGATGTTGGTCTTGGAGCCGGCGACTATCGTCTGGAAGCCTGCCTGACCGGACCAACCGCCGAGGTTGAAGCATGTGTAGTTCTGACCGACATTTGTTCCTGTTTCAACAGTCGTGGGATCCCAATCCCACAGGCACGCATAGCCTTCGGAACCCGTTACCTTGTAACCCTTATACGAGAACTTGTAGCCTGTGCAATCCTCGGGCAGATTAGCGTCGAACAGAGCGACAGCGCCGTAGCTCGTGGAGCTCTTATAATGGAGAACGTGGTTGCCGTCCTCAAGCTCGATGACTTCCCAGTCACCTGCGGAGTTGTCGGGAGCGGACCATGCGCCGCCGTTGCGCTGACCGAACGTGACGGTGTCCATGAACGTGCCGTCTTCAAAATCCTGAGAATAGTAGATCTCGCCGGTCGACGTGTTTTCAACAACAATGTCGTCGATGTAGAACTCGGTGTTCCACTGACCGATACCGAGCAGACCGTTATACGTGTGAACCGTGAGATTGTCGCCTATGTAGAACAGGTCAGTGCCGTCGATGTAGATCGTGATCGAATCCTTGTCAACGCTGACGGTGACGGGGAAGGATTCGCCGACCGTGCTCTTTATACCGAGCTCGGATACAACGGTGTCCGTACCGCCGTCGATCTTATGAACGGAGCTGCTTTCCGGCGTCACCGAAACGTAATAGCAGTTGCTCTCGTCCTTGATGCAGAAGTAAATGCGGGCCTCGCTGCCCTCGGCAAGCGTGATCTTCGTAACTTCCTTGATTCCGCCGCCCCACTGCGTGTTGCCTATCGTGAGAACGGAATCATCGCTGCCGCCGTAGGTGAGCTGGTTCGAGTCGTTGACAGACCAGTCGGAGACTGCGCCGCCGAACGTCGTGAACAGACCCTCGGGGATCTCCTTTGATTCTTCAAAGGTATTGCCGTACATAACGGTCCTCGCGCCCTGCGTGACGCGCATCTCGTCTATTGCGGCTCCGCCCTTGAGCATGTAACCCGCCTTGCCCATGTACTGTGCGTCCGGAGCGGGAATGTAGTTCTCGAAATATTCAAGCGGTACGCCGTACTCGTTCATCTGCTGCTCTGTCTCGGCAGGAGTCGTTTCTGCGGACTGCGTCTGCGCGTCAGTTCCTGCACCGCCTGCGCTCTGTGTGTCGGACGGCGAGCCGCCTGCATTGCCTGTGCTTGCGCCGCCGCCCGCCGGACCGTTGCTGTCGTCTTTACATCCTGCCATAGCGGACATGCACATTATCATCACAACGGCCAAAAGCAGCGCCGTGATCCTTTTTTTCATAAACTGATACCAACCTTTCGTTATTCTCGGGCACATAACCCTTTATACAATAATATCATTTTTATTACGTATTGTCAACCTGTTTTTTGTACAAATGACAAAAAAGCCGCTCACTTTGTGCCTAAACGTTTCCTTTCAAGGAAAAATTTGTTTACTTCCGCTCCGAGGAGCAGTATATACATGCTCATATAGAGCCACAGCATAAGTATCATGACCGCAGCCGCGCTCCCGTATATGTGCGGCATATTGGAAAAATCGGATATGAACACCGAAAACAGAAACGAATAAAGCGTCCATCCCGCAGACGCGAGCGCCGCCCCGGGCAGATCGTCGCGAATATGAGTGCGCGCCGCGTCCTTCGGCGTGAACGCGTGCAGCATAAGAACAAAAAACATAACGAGTAAAACGAGCGTGAACACGGGCGAGAAGTCGACGATGTGATCGAAAACGCGCCCCGCGCTTTCAAGCTGCGCCGACACGAACGACGACAGCGCGTCGCCGAAGACGAAGAACACGAGTATCGCAACGATGATCAGTATGAACATGGCAGTGAACGCGATGCCGTGCAGCATTTCCGAGAGCATCGAGTCCGAACCGCGGCCCCATACTGAACGCACGCCGCGCCGCACAGCGCGCACGCCTCTCGACGCGCTCCATAAGAGCGCGAACGCCGATATCGACAGTGGGGCAGGCGTCGGATAGTTAAGAAACGACAAAAACTCTTCCTCGATATAGTCGCCGAGAATGCCCGGAACGAACGATGCGAGACGGTGTATATACTCGGACACCGACTCGGGTATGACGATGCCGGCGACAGTCACCGTCAGCGTCAGAAGCGGTATCGCGGACAGCATGACGAAAAACGCGGATTCCGCCGCGTAAGCGTTCAGCCTGTCCTTGCGTATGACGTCGAAGATGCGCATGGCGCCGTTTATCACCCGCCGCGGCGACAAAACGTGCGATCTTTTGACCTCAGTTTTGTCCTCCGCCCCGTTTGTACTGTTCTTCATCACCGTCTCACCTCGCCGCTCTATGTCGGTCAAAAATCCCATATTATTACAGTATATACCGCCGACCGACGAAAAATATCATCAAATTCGCGCAAAAATGCACAATTTACACTTGTATAATTCATCGAACGGGTCTATAATTATACTGTATTGCAAAATGATGTGTAAAGGAATCATATATTCAAAGAATGAAACCGAAGTATTCCACATATACGGTATCGCTGATTTTTACGCTTATTGCCACGCTGCTTTTGTGTATGCTCAGAATGATGGCGCTTCTTGTCGAGTTTGACCCGTCTACATCATATTATAACCACGATGCGGTGCTCCCGTCAATATATATGTGGGGAACTTTTCTCATTATCGCCGTCGACGCCGCGCTCGTATTCTATATGCGGTCCGACCTGCGGTCGATCAAAATAGAATCGAAGTCGCCGGCCGTGATATTCATAGCCGCGCTTCTCGGATTCGTGATCGTCGCGGGGTCGCTGCTCGACTTCTTCACAAGCTACGAGGGAGTGCCGCTGCTTTCGAAGATAGCGCTCGCATTCTCGATACCGGCAGCACTCTACTGCCTTATCGGAATATCGCTCCCCATCGGCAGCAAAGCGGGCGAGACTGTGCTCTCTATGCTGTTTGCGCTGTGGCTGTTTTTCACGCTTGTCAGCATATACTTCGATATAACAGTCGAGGTCAACAAC
>CANQMJ010000081.1 GCA_947624945.1 uncultured Clostridia bacterium
ACACACGGGAGCCTCTTTCGGGTTCGACAAGGGGGACTTTCTTGCGAGAAAGTCCCCCTTGTCAAAAACCTATTTGTTGGTGTGAAAGACGTCACCACGTCATATGTGCAAAGGTAGCTGCCGGTGGGAAAACACCGCACAAAGAACCGTGGTGAACGGAGATACCAGTCTCGAATTCGGTCTATGAGTGACTTGAAAAGCAAAAAACATAAATTTGTGCAAAGCACTTGATAAATTACAAATTTTGTGGTATAATATAGACAGATGAGGGAATAAGACGGATCGCGTCGTGCGTGGGCGATGTGGGGCGTCTGCGCCGCGCGTATGCGAATACAAAAACTTTCACGGAAATTTTCAAAAAATTTCTTGACAAACGGAGTCTTTAATGATATCATATTGATATCACAATAATAGAGGTGATGCACGGTTGAAACTTGAATTTTCCCATATACAAAAGTCATTCGGCGCAAAGCACGTGCTCGACGACATATGCTTCTCCGCCGAGTCCGGCGACGCGTTCGGGCTTCTCGGACGAAACGGAGCGGGCAAAACGACGTCGATACGCATACTCATGGACGTGTTTCCCGCCGACGGCGGCGAGATACTCGTCGACGGCAGACCCATCGACCGCTCGCGCATCCGCTTCGGATATCTGCCCGAGGAACGCGGTCTTTACCCGAAAAAGAAGATATTCCCCCAGCTCGTCTACTTCTGCGAGCTCTTCGGCGTGGAACATTCTGACGCCACCACGTCCGTGGACAAATGGCTGCGCAGGCTGTCGATGTACGAGTACCGCGACAAGCGCCTCGACACGCTCTCGAAGGGCAATCAGCAGAAAATTCAGCTCATAACTGCGCTCGCACACGATCCCGACGTGATAATTCTCGACGAGCCGTTTTCCGGGCTCGACCCCGTCAACGCGAGGCTGCTCAAGGACGTCGTGAAAGAGCAGATCGAGCGCGGGAAAATAGTGCTGTTTTCGAGCCATCAGATGAGCTACATCGAGGAGTTCTGCGACTCGATCGCGATACTTGCCTCGGGCAAGATCGGCATCACGGGCCGATTGCACGACATCAAACGTTCGTATCCGCGCGATACGCTGATCGTGTCCTCGCCGGATGCCGCCGCGATAGCAAGCGAATACGGCGTCGAGGCGGGAGAGGACGGGATAGTGGAGGTGCGCATGAACGGCGATAAACGCGCCGTGATAAAGTCGCTCGCCGAGCGCTACGATATCGACGAGGTGCGCGTCAAGGAGCCGACGCTGTCCGATATCTTCGTCGAGTACGCGAAATAACAACAAGTCCAATATAAAAAAGTAATAAAAGTTTTTGAAAAAAGAGGGAGTTAGGGGGAGGAAAAAACTTTTTTTCAGAAAAGTGGCGTTTCCTTCGGAAACGCACGAGTTTTCTTCGAAAACTCTGATTTCTTCTCCATCTGCAAAGCTACTATGAAACAATTCCTAAAAATCCTGCGCTTCGAGCTCGGGGGATATTTTACAAACAAGGTGTTCGTCGGGGTGACGGTCGCGCTCGTTATTGTGATAGTGGGCGTGATGTTCTTCCCCGTCGTCAGCGACGCCGTAGGCGAGTTCTTCGCGTCGGAACCGACGCAGGAGCCCGGCGACGGAGACGTAAGCGGCGACGACGGAGCGCAAGTAATGCTCGTGTCCGGCGACGGCGCCGATACTGTTGCCGCCGCGTTCGCGGAAGTATTCGACGGCTACCGCGTAGACGTCGCCGACGAAGATGACGCGCGCGAGCGCGTCACAAACGGCGAGGCTGAGTGCGCGTTCGTGCTTGAGTCGCCGCTGTCGTACACGTATCTCGTGCGCGACCTCGGACTATACGACTTCAACTCCGATATCGCCGACAGCACGCTCGTGTCGCTGTATCAGGCGAGCGTCATGGCTTCGCACGGCATGGACGAAGCCTCGATAGGCGAGGTCATGTCCGCCGCCGTCACGCACGAGACGGAGGCGCTCGGCGTCGACCAGTCGCAGAACTACTTCTACACCTACATCATGATAATGGCGCTCTACATGGTCATCATGATATACGGGCAGATGGTGGCATCCAACGTCGCGTCCGAGAAGAGCTCGCGCGCGATGGAGCTGCTCATCACGAGCGCGTCCCCGACGTCGATGATGTTCGGCAAGGTCATAGCGTCGTGCACGGCGGGACTGTTCCAGCTCGTCGTCGTGTTCGGCACCGCGATAGTTTCGTATACGGTGACGCGCAGTCACTGGGATAACCCGATAGTCGAGTCGATATTCGGCATGCCGCCCGCGCTGTTCGGGTATATGATACTGTTCTTCCTACTCGGTTTTCTGCTGTTCGCGTTCATGTACGGCGTCGTCGGCTCGATGGCGTCGAAGCTTGAGGACCTGAACACGCTCGTGATGCCCGTGACGCTGATATTCGTCGCCGCGTTCATCGTCGTGATGATCTCGCTCGGCTCCGGCAATATCGACACGACGCTGATGCGGGTATGCTCGTTCGTGCCGCTGACGTCGCCGATGTCGATGTTTACGCGCATCGCGATGAGCGAGGTGCCCGTTTATGAGATAATAATATCGGTGTCGCTGCTTGCCGCGTCCGTCGTCGGCGTGGGGTTCGCCGCCGCGAAGATATACCGCCTCGGCGTGCTGCTCTACGGCACCCCGCCGAAGTTCTCCGCGATTGTGAAGGCGTTGAAGAAGTGATTAAATCCGGGGGGAGGAAAAATTCTTGATGAAGAGAGGCGTTTTCTTCGAAAACGCACGAGTTTGCTGCACAAACTCTGATTTCCTCCCCCGGACCCCCACACACTTTTCGCGAAGCGAAAACGTGTAGTAGCTCCGAGCGAAGCGAGGAGATACCCTTTTCAAGAATTTTTATTACAAGTTTTATTGTGTGCTGTATAAGCGACATCCCCACACTTTTCGCAAAACGAAAAGTGTGGGGATGCCGGTCCTGCGGCAATTTCGCTTCGCGTAAGCTGCCCCGCTCACGCGCAAAATTTTCGCAAAGAAATTCCTATTTACCTATTGACAAGGTAGGCGATGCGTGATATAATCTATGCCAACCGAAACGGTAGGCATTATAAAACAATGCTTTACCCAAACAAAAAAAGGTAAATGTATGAAAAACTACATCATCCACATCAACTACTTTGAAAAGCTCGTGAGAGAAAACTTTCGCAACGGACGAATGTGATTTGACTGCAAACACAAACCACGCACAAAAACACATTTACAAACGAAAGGAAACGAAAACAATGTCAGAATATAAATTTGAAACGCTCCAGCTCCATGTAGGACAGGAGACCCCGGACCCCGCGACCGACGCGAGAGCAGTCCCGATATACGCGACCACATCATACGTGTTCCACAACTGCGAGCACGCGGCGGCTCGGTTCGGTTTGATCGACGCCGGCAACATATACGGACGTCTCACCAATTCGACGCAGGACGTGCTCGAAAAGCGCGTCGCCGCACTCGAGGGCGGCGTCGGCGCACTGGCGCTCGCATCGGGCGCCGCCGCGATAACGTACACGCTCGAAGCGTTAGGTCAAAACGGCGGTCACTTCGTCGCGCAGAAGACCATATACGGCGGCAGCTACAATCTGCTCGCACATACGCTGCCGGGTCTCGGTATCACGGCGACGTTCGTAAATATCCATGACCTTGATGAGGTCGAGGCGGCGATACGGGAAAACACGCGCGCCATCTATATCGAGACGCTCGGCAACCCGAACAGCGACATACCCGATATAGACGCGCTCGCCGACCTCGCGCATAAATACGGCGTCCCGCTCGTCGTCGACAACACGTTCGGCACGCCGTACCTCATCCGTCCTATCGAGCACGGCGCCGACATCGTCGTCCACTCGGCGACGAAATTCCTCGGCGGCCACGGCACGACGCTCGGCGGCATCATCGTCGACTCGGGCAGGTTCGACTGGAAAAAGAGCGGCAAATACCCCGCCGTCGCGGACCCGAACCCGAGCTATCACGGCGTATCGTTCGTCGACGCCGCAGGTCCCGCCGCGTTCGTTACATATATCCGCGCCGTCTTGCTGCGCGACACGGGCGCGACCATATCGCCGTTTGCGGCATTCCTGCTCCTTCAGGGGATCGAGACGCTCTCGCTCCGCATCGAGCGCCATGTAGAAAACACGAAGAAGGTCGTGGACTTTCTCGTCCGTCACCCGCAGGTGGAGGCGGTGAACCACCCGTCGTTGCACGATCACCCCGACCATGCGCTCTATGAGAAGTATTTCCCGAACGGCGGCGGCTCCATCTTCACGTTTGAGATAAAGGGCGGCGTGAAGGAGGCGCACACGTTTATCGACAACCTCAAGATATTCTCGCTTCTCGCAAACGTCGCAGACGTAAAAAGCCTCGTCATACATCCGGCGACGACGACGCACAGCCAGCTGAGCGAGGAGGAGCTCGCCGACCAAGGCATAAAGCCGAACACGATACGTCTCTCTATCGGCACGGAGCATATAGACGATATCCTCCGCGACCTGCAGAACGGATTTGACGCCGTTTCGGAAAAGGCGTCAAAGTAAGCGCCGCGAATCTGAGTAAGCGCAGAAAATTTGTGCATATCGCGCATACGGTATACGCACGATTTTCTTGCATATCGCCGATTGATTTTCGCGTCCGCGTCGAATATAATATGGAATAAGCAAAATATCGAAGTACAGCGTGTGGCCTCCCGGCGTAAATCCGGCTCGGGACCGCACGCTGTACTGTTTTTTTGAAAGGATTTACCTCTATGGAAAACATCGAAGAACAAAACGCAAACACCGCCGACATCTCGCTCGGGGAGGCGAGCGTCGGCGGACTCATGCGCAAATACGCGATACCGTGCATAATCTCGCTTTTAGTCGGCGCGCTCTACAACATCGTCGACCAGATATTTATCGCCAACGCCTCCTATCTCGGTTCGTACGGCAACGCGGCGAACACTGTCGTGTTCCCGCTGACCGTCATCGCGCTTGCGATAGCGGTCATGATAGGCGACGGCTGCTGCGCGTTCGTCAGTCTCTGCCTCGGGAGAAAACAACCGGAAAATGCAAAAAAGAGCGTTGGCAATTCGGTCGTAATGGTCGTTTTATGCGGCGTCGTGCTCTCCCTACTCTATCTCATCTTTGACGACGACATCATCGCCATGTTCGGCGGCACCGTGAACGAGGAGACGTTCTTCCACTCGAAGGAGTACTTCTTCTATATAACGCTAGGCATACCGTTTTACATGTTCGGTCAGGCGCTCAATCCCATAATACGCGCCGACGGGAGCCCGCGATTCGCGATGGCGTCGACGCTCGCGGGCGCCGTCGTCAACATCATCCTCGACCCGGTCTTCATATTCGCATTCAGATGGGGAATGATGGGAGCCGCCGTCGCGACCGTTCTCGGACAAATTTTGACAGCCGCGCTCGCGGTACTCTACATCGCGCGCATGAAGCTGATAAAGCCGTCGAGGTCGGACTTTAAGCCAAGCGCCGTGATATGTAAAAACACGCTCGCGCTCGGCGTGACGAGCTTTCTTTCGCAAATATCCCTCGTCGCCGCGATGGCGGCTATCAACAACATGATACGCAAATACGGCGCGCTCGACGCGATATTCGGGCAGGAGCAGTACGCGCAGATACCGATGGCGGTCGTCGGCATCGTCATGAAATTCTTCCAGATCGTCATCTCCGTCGTCGTCGGCATGGCGGCGGGCTGCATCCCCATTGTCGGCTTCAACATGGGAGCGGGTAAAAGATCGCGCGTGCGGCAGCTGTTTACGTATCTGCTCGCCGCCGAAGCTGCGGTCGGCGCAGCGGCGCTCGTTATCGTCGAGCTTTTCCCGCGTCAGCTCATCGGCATATTCGGCGCGTCGAACGAGAGCGCGTACTACACGGATTTCGCCGTCAGATCGTTCCGCGTGTATCTTTGCATGATAGTGTTCGCGTGCGTGAACAAAGCGTGCTTCATCTTTTTGCAGGCGATGGGGAAAGCGGTATCATCAACTGTCCTTTCCATGATACGCGAATTCGTCTTCGGCGTCGGACTCGCCCTTCTCCTGCCCGCCTTTTTCGGACTCGACGGCGTCCTTTATTCGATGCCGCTCGCAGATCTTTTAACGTTCGCCGTCGCCGTCTGCCTGATAGTAAAAACGTACCGTGAGCTGCACGACCTGCCGCCGCGCGTCGCCGACACCGCCCGTGCCGAAGCATAAAGCGCGCGCCGCCGTCCAAGCTTGGCGACGAGCCGTAAGGCTTTCAAGTGTACACTACGCGCACCTCGCCCGTGCGATGCTCGGCGCTGTCAGTTTCAAACGCAGACACGACGTTTAGACGGCGGTTTGTTCGCAAAAATATAGCACCGCGCGAAGCTGTTCGCACACAGCTATGACGCGGTGTTCTTTTGGAGAGGGGGTTCGGGGGAGGACCTTTTCTTGTAAAGAAAAGGTCCTCATCCCGCACTGTCTCTTTCTTGCGAGAAAGTCCCCCTTGTCAAAAACCGGTTGAAAGGTGTGAAAGACGTTACCACGTCAGGTGATAAAAGGTAGCTGCCGGTGGGCACGCACCGTACGACGAACCGTGGTGAACGGCAGTTCGTCGCTGACGCGCCGACCTGCGACACGTTTTCGCTTCGCGAAAAGTGTGGGAGAAACCAGCCATTGCATAAAAAATACATAAATTTGTGAAAACTACTTGACAAATCGCAAATTTTGTGGTATAATATAGACGGTTAAGGGGATAAAGCGGTTACAGCAAGTCGTTGCGTGCGCAGGTTAAGCGGGGAGCTTGCGGCACGCGGCATGTCGATATCGCCGTCTAAACGTCGTGTCTACGTCAAGCCGTGTCGCGTCGAGCATCGCACGAGCACGGTGCGCAGCAGTTCGTCGCTGACGCGCCGACCTGCGACACGTTTCCGCTTCGCGAAAATGTGTGTGTAACGTCTTCTCGTTGCACTCGAAGCCGTCTTACACTTTTCGCTTCGCGAAAAGTGTGGTGATGCACGTTTACTGTGGCAATTCCGCTTACGCGGCGCGCGCGGGTGCGCAAAAACGCGGATTCGGACTGCCTTGTATAGGCAGTCCGAATCGCTCAATTATAATTCTGCTTCGAATCTCGCGGACGTTACGCTTCGGGTTCCGCCGTGTCAGTGATGATGTCCGTCGGGACGGTGCGGTATATCCATTCGACATCGGAAAGATTGCAGCTTGCGGAGAATAGGACTTCGTCTGTTTCGTTTACACCGGTGTCTTCATTAACTTTTGTGTTATAAATTTTTACGGTGTATGTGTCGGCGTAGTTGCTGTACGGGTCGCTGCATCTGCCGACGACAGATGATGCGTACTGCCCGTCAATATACTCCTCGGGCAGCTCGAACATAAGCCCGTATCTGTCTTCGAACGCGTCGACGATGTAGCATTTTGTGCCGGATCTTATCATTGCCGTACCTTCGATATAGAAATCCACGCCCCAAAGATCGAACTCCATGTCTCTGACGGGCGCGAGGAAGTCTACGCTTCTGCCTTTTTCAAGGTCGACGGCAAATATGCACGGGATCTCATAGATCTCGTCGTCAAATCTGTTGCTTGCCATATAGACATAAATAACGTTCGGTCTTAAGTCCGACGTTATGATGGTCCCGTCATCATACTTGCTTATTTCGCACCCGCCTTCTTTTGCGAGCTCGTTGCAGTCCGTTATCTCGGCGGACGCGGGAGAGCCGTTTATCATCGTATACTCGATAGTCATCGACATATCGAAGTATTCGATCTCGACGGTGCGCGTGACCGCGTCGATTTCGAACACGCTTTCGTGGAGCGCTTCGAGCGCATCCCTGTCGTAGCCGAGCGCGTCGGCGTTTGCGATATAGTAGTCGAGCACGACGTCGTCAAGCAGACGCGCGACTATCTGTTCCGGAACGACGTATTCGCTGTCGCGGCAGCGAAGTATCGACGCGACCGTCTCCACACCCTCCGCGTCGTTCAAAAACGCGTCGTTTTCAAATCCCGCAAGCTCCGCGGAAAGCGCTGCTTCGCGCACGGCATCGCAGAACGCTTCGTCGAGTTCTTCTAAGGCGCTGATATCGGGCGTAAAACGATCCGAGATCATGTCGTAGCTGCGCATGTATGGTCCGAGTATCTCGGATCCGCCGTGCTCTATCGGGTCGTTTTTCGCAAACGCGAGTATCGACTCGTTGTCGAGCTGCGACAGCGGCGTCGCGGACGCGTCGTAGTCGGCGCCCGATGCGGCGGGCTGCATCGGCGTTGAGACAGTGCCGTCCCCGCCTGTTCCTGCTGCCCATATGACAGTCATGACGCCCAAAACGAGCGCAAGGCACGCGCACGCCGCTATCGTTGTAATTTTCGTGCGGCGCCAGTCCTTTATTCGCGCGCTGCCCGGTATCGCCTCGCCGACGAGATGCGTGTTTACGTCGCCGAGCGCGGATGAAATATCGAATTTTCTCATGGTTGTTTTTTGAATCCTCCTTTTCAGAATTTGATGCCCTCGTTCTCGAGGTACTTTTTGAGCCGCCTGCGCAGTCTGTAAAGCGTCACGCGCACGCCGCCGTCCGTTATCCCGAGCGCTTTTGCGATGTCGCGCGTATCGTCGAGGTAGAAGTAGCGCCGCATGAATATCATTCTGTGCGGCGGCGGCTCCGACGCCAAAAATCGCTCGAACGCGCGCTTCAGCGCCAGTCTGTCGGCGACATCGCTCGCCGTATCGTCGGGAGCGGGCACGCACGCGTCGAGCTCGTCGAGTATCGCTTCCGCGTGCGACCGCTTGCCCGCCGATTGCAGCTTTACCCTGTCGAGCGCGAGATTTCGCGCTATGCGGCAGATGAAGCCGGGAAAGTTGTCGGGCAGCTCGGGCGGTATCGAGTCCCACAGTCGAAGGAGCGTATCGTTGACGCATTCCTCCGCGTCCTCGCGTACGCCGATTATGCGGTATGCGACCGAGTACAGAAGTGACCCGTACTTTTCCTGCACAGCGGACACCGCGTCCTCGCGGCGCTGCCAGAAAAGCGATATTATTTTGTCGTCCTCCACGCGCGGCCTCCTTTCAACAGTTTCTTGTAAGCGCTTACACCATTATAGACGAAAAAATCGCCGCGTTGTTACGCGCGGCGAAATATTTTTTTGAAAATATGCGGGGATATGATTTTTCATTCTTCGTAATGTCCTTTGCACGACACCACCATTATGTCATGTTCGTCGTTTATAATGTAAACGAGTCTGTTTTTATCGTCTATTCGACGGCTCCAACATCCGCCGCAGTATTTGAGCGGTTCGGGCTTTCCTATACCGCCGAACGGGTCACGGGCAATATCTCTCAAAAGCTGATTTATGCGGCGAAGCGTTTTCTTGTCCTGCATCTGCCAATACAGATATTCGTCCCATGCGACGGGAGCAAATATGATATTGTTCATTCCTCCATCGCACCCAATTCGTCAAGCGTTTTTGTCACGACGCGCCCGGAGCCGAGATCCGCGACAGCGCGGTTCAGCTTCGCAAGATACTCCGCATTACGCGCCGCGCGCTGAAGCTCGTTCCATTCCTCAAGGCTGATTATAACGACATTTTTTTCTCCCTTGCGCGTCACGATGACGGTCTCGTTGTTGTCCGTGACCTTGTCGCAGTACGCCTTTAGATTCTCTCGTATAGTGGAATAGTTTACCGCAAGCATGATGTGTCTCCTTCGTACTTTATTCGGTACAGTTTATTGTACTATATTATATTCTCCCCGTCAAGAGTTTTTATAAAAATCGTTTATGCTTGACAAAATCGCGGACGTATGCTATAGTTGATTTGTATAAATCCGACAGCGGTAAAGGACTTGATAAACATGAAAAATCAACTGCTCGTATACACGCGCACGCCGCTCGACAGCGCCGTTTACTCCGAAAAGCTCGCTTACAGCATGCATCTCGCGCTCGATACCGGCGACGGCTTTCACGCGCTGAATCACAACTACGGCGTGCTTTTTGCCAAGGCGAAGGAAAACGAAAACGGCACTCTCGACGCGATGTGTCTCGATCTGCCGTACATATTCCGCCTGCACGGAGGCGGCTTCGGCGTGCTCGCCGTCCGCGTGCATCCCGAAAACGGCGCCGCCGTCCCCGACAAGAGCTCGCGCGGCTCCGTCCTCGTGTTCACGACCGATAACCTCGTCGAATACGAGCACAAGCATCCGCTTCTGCTCTCCGACTCGACTATAACGAACGTGTCCTGCGAGCCCGACAAAAACGGCGTCACCTACACCGTGCGCTGGCGCGACGGCTACGGCTGCCACGAGGGCGTGACCGACGATTTCACCGCCGTCAGAGGCGCGCACGAGATCGAGACGGACATATTCACCGCCGCGCGCATCGACGTGTCAAGTATCGAGGGCGCGCGTCCGCGCAACACGGTTTCGCTCACCGACAGTGAGGCCGACTACGTTTACCGTAAACTGACGACGCCGCACAACATCGCCATCGACATCCCCGCCGAGGTCGAGGCGAAGTCGCCGGACGATCTGTATAATATTCGCGTAACGTCTCACTACAGCGACGGCACGACGGCACAGAAGCGTCTCGACTTCTATGACGAGGACAACGTCGACTTCTCGCGTCCGGGAACGTACACGGTGCACGGGCGCGTCCACCGCGACAGGTACGAGTTCCCCATATCCTACGACCGCGCCGACCCCTGTATCGGATATTGGCAGGGTCACTATTACTTCATCGCCACCAACGACCGCGACGGCAACAATTCGATCTCAATTCGCCGCGCCGACAGCATACCCGCGCTCGCGACGTCGCAGGAGGTCGAAATACTCAATACGCGCATG
>CANQMJ010000082.1 GCA_947624945.1 uncultured Clostridia bacterium
GAAGTACGGTCACGCGTATTATGCCGTCACATACGGCGTGCTGCGCCAAAAAGAGGACGCGGAGGAGTGCGTCAACGACACATACGTGAAGCTGTGGGAGGCGATACCGCCCGAATCGCCCGACGACCTCGGCTCGTACGGGTGCAGGATAGCGAGAAATCTCGCGCTCAACGTGAAAAAAGCGATGGGGACGAAAAAGCGCGCGCACGCCGAGGTCGTATACGACGAGATAGCGGAATGCGTGCCGTCGGGTGAGAGCGCGGACGCGATAGTGGACAGAATGGCGCTTTCGCGCGCGATAAGCAGATTTTTGTCGTCGCAGTCGCCGCAGAAGCGGATGATCTTCATGCGCCGCTATTTCTACATGAACACGACCGCTGAGATAGCGAAGATCCTGCATACGACGGAGCCGACCGTGAAAATGGCGCTCCACAGAATGAGGGCGAAGCTGAAAAAATATCTTGAAAGCGAGGGTATCGAACGATGAAGATAACGGCTGACGAGATAATCATGGCGATGAGCGACGTGTCAGAACAGCTCGTCCGCGAGTCGATAGAGGGCAGCAGCGGCATGAAGGAGCATTTCAGATCGCGGATAACGACATGGGCGGCGTGCGGCGCGCTGTTTGTGACGGGCGGTATAATAGCGCTCGTGATGAGCCTCGGCATAGGCACGGGACACGGAAACGTCCCCGGAAATACGGTCGACGGCGGTATCACGCCGTCGGCGTCGTCGGATTCCGTGTCAGACACCGATACCGATACGGACACGGATGCGGTCACGTCCGACATGGGCGCTGTTGAAACTACATTGACTACGGAAACGACGGATGCGGCGAACGAAACGACTGTTGTAAAGCAGGTGTTGTCGGCGAAGTCCTTCATGGCGAGTTCGCAATACCTTGACGACGACGAATACATCGCTCTCTGCGACGAGCTCGGATGCGGCGGCTACGCCGGCGGGACATATCCCGTCATGGGGTCTGATGAATTCAGAGAGTTCGAACGAAAGTACGGACTTTACGGCTCCTCGTGGCCTGCGTCGGTCTATCCGGCGATTAGCAGCACGGACGATCTTGTCATATATGTGCGCTCGCCGGGGGCGGGCGTAAAATGGAGCGTCGGCAGCGTCATATACGACGAGACGACGAACACGCTGAATGTGTCTTTGACGGTCGAATGTACGGACGGCGACAAAATAAAAACGACCGCCGACATCGCGTCCGGCGCCGACACGGGATATCTTTTGTCTGTCGACGTCGAAGAGCCGCTGTGGCAGCTGCTCGAAGGCGGCGCGAAGATAAAGGCGTCGGTGGACACGGTGAGGAGCGTCGAGTCGTACGAGGCGTCGAGTCAGGAACTCAAATTCGAGATATACGGCGACCACGCCGAGGTGACGGGATATTACGATGCTTTCGGCGGTGACGTGACGATACCCGAGACTGCGTGCGGCAAGCCGGTGACCGTGATAAGGGACGGCGTACTTGACGGCGCCGAGCGGCTGTTCGCAAGGGCAGGGACGGGAGCGGAGACGCTCGCACGCGCATTTGCCGTAGAGCACAGGCACATATTTATCGAGCTCGACAGCGACAAGGCGCCCGACCACTATTATCCGCCGTATGTGCAGAACGGCGGGTTCGGCATACGCGACACGTCGGGCGACAGATGGATAGCGGAGGATGACGACGGCAGGATATCGGAGCTGTTCGGCTCAGTTATGGCGGGCGGCAAGGCGGACGATGAACTCGTCGAGCGAATGCTGTTCCGTTTTCTCTGCATACTCCAGACCGTCGGCTGGACAGAGATGGGCGGCGACAATATCGAATACTACACGTACGGCGGCGTCGACGCTACATACAGTTATTCGCCGCCGACGGACAAAGACAGATATGACGTTTACTCGAGCGATCACGGCCCGTATTGGTACGATGCCTGCGCCAAACGCTTCGCATACGGCAGCCTCGACACGTACGACGAGGTGAACGACTATATCCACTCGCTTTACACGGACGATATGGCGGACCGCTATATGGACGGAATGTTTCTGAATATCGACGGCATGGCGTATAAGAGGCAGAACCAGGCAGGCGGCTACGGTTCGCCGGTGAAGGTGACATACGACGTGCTCGCCGACGGCAAGAGACTTATCCTGCGCGAGTACCTCGAAAGCTACGGCGACTACGGCGTCACGTTCGACGAGCCGTATCGCGATTACGTATTCGTCTTTGAGGACGGCAGATGGAAGATGACGACAGATTACTGGGATCTTGTGTTCGACGTGTACCAGTATACGGCGTATTACGAGATGCTTGCAGAAAAGAACGGAGAGACGCCGGACGATTACTTCAGCCTGAGCGAGAGCGCGAGAAGTAAGGTGCGTTACGCCGATCTGTTCACCTCCGACAGGCGCGGGGACGGAAAATATCTTATCCGTCTCTACAACTATGTGTACGCTCCCGATGAGGAAGAATATGTGTACGAGAAATATGAAAGCGAGCATCTGCCGAAGCTGAGGGAGGAGCTCATAGCAAAGATAGGCGGGGAAAACGTCGACGTGCCGGACAAAAAGACGGGACGGACGCCGTATGAGCAGGCGAAAATAGACGACTGGAACGAACACGCCGCGAGAATGTATGAAAAAGAGCGTGAGCTGTGCCGACAGTGGGCGGACAATATCATAGACAAATACGTGACGGACAAAAACGACGTCGTGTATATTGGCGATGACGACGCCGAGATCATACTCTACGCGACGCCGGAGGAGATCGAAAAGTATGCGGCAGTCGACGAGATCCTGTCTATTAATGCCGTACACGGCTGGGGCGTATATACACAGCAGTAAAATAATGTAAAGGTGCGCGCGGGACGCGCGAAAAAAGTGCGTCCGCGCGCTCCTTTTCTCTTGCAAAGCGGGCGCGCGTATGATACAATCAAAAAGAAGCGTACAATAAATCGAAACGGAGTATATATCATGGGACTGAACAAGCCGACGGTCGATCTCGGAACGATAATAGACGAATTTTCGCTCGACATAGCGTACCTGCCCGAGGACGGGCGCGAGCGTCAGGTGACGATAGCGGAAGTGAACCGCCCGGGACTCGCGTTCTCGGGATATTTTTACAGATTCGAGCCGGCGCGCATTCAGCTCGTGGGCATCGTTGAGCACACGTACCTCGAGACGATGGAGCCGGACAGACGTAAGACGATGTTTGCCGACTTCTTCTCGCGCCGTCCCGTCGCCGTAATAATCACGAGCGGCAACAAGCCGTCGGACGAGGTGCTCGAAATAGCGGAATACTATGAGGTCCCGCTCTTGACTACCGACAGGCTGACGAGCGAATTCATGGCGGCGCTCATAGCGTCGCTCAATCTGCATCTCGCTCCGCGCATAACGATACACGGCGTGCTCGTAGAGGTATACGGCGAGGGTGTCCTGATACTCGGCGACAGCGGAATCGGCAAGAGCGAGACGGCGATAGAGCTCGTCAAGCGCGGTCACCGCCTCATTGCCGACGACGCCGTCGACATCAAGCGCGTGTCGGCGGTCTCGCTCGTCGGAAGCTCGCCCGAGCTCATACAGTATTACATAGAGCTGCGCGGCATCGGCATAATCGACGTGCGCCGCATATTCGGCATGGGCTCCGTCAAGCAGACGGAGAGGGTGGACATGATAATCAAGCTCGAAACGTGGGTGAAGGGCAAGTCCTACGACCGCTTTGGGCTCGATACGGAGTACACGGACATTCTCGGCATCAGCGTGCCGACGACGACGCTGCCGGTGCGACCGGGGCGCAACCTCGCGGTCGTCATCGAGATAGCGGCGATGAACAACAGACAGAAGAAGATGGGGTACAACACCGCCGAGGAATTCAACAAGAAGCTGACAGAGGTCTACGGCGGCGACGTCGGAGGCATGCTGTAAGATCGGCGACGGCGCTCGCGGTATGTAAAGGGGTGCGACGGAAGTTATGACAATAAACGATATATGGTTCGACCTTAAAGACGGGCGGCGAGCGCTTCTGCGCAGTCCCACGGACGAGGACATTGACGGCACGCTCGATTATCTTTATAAATCGGCGGGAGAGACAGAATTCATCATACGCTATCCGGAGGAGTGCGGCAAGTATACGCCGGAGGGAGAAAAGAAGCTGTTCGAGCAGATGAACGCGTCGCCGAACGAGGCGATGATGGTATGCGTCGTCGACGGCAAAGTCGCGGGCAACTGCGAGATCACCTTTTTTAAGCCGCTCAAGACGCGTCACCGCGCTGTCATAGGGATCGCGCTTTTGAAGGAATTCTGGGGACTCGGCATCGGGACGCGAATGTTCGGTGAGATGATACGGCTCGCAGAGGCGCGCGAATGCGTCACGCAGATCGAGCTTGAATTTACGGAGGGCAACGACAGGGCGCGTCACCTCTACGAGAAAATGGGTTTCCGCATCGCGGGAATTCACCCGAACGCTGTGCGCCTCAAAGACGGCACACAGCGCAATACGTACCTGATGATAAAGGAGATAAAACGATAACGGCAATGATTGAAAAACTGACGGGCGGGGAGCTTGAAAGGACGCTTTTGGCGAGGGACCCGAAGAAATACATTTTCAAGCTGTATGAGCTTCGTAACGTCGGCGACCCGCGGCTGGCGGTCACGGGAAGATACGGATATAAGATCGGGAACGATATAGTCATAGTCTCGCTTTACTGGTTCGGCGGATGTCATATATATTTTGAGGTGTCGGACACGGACAATCTTAGGAAGATATACGACGCCGTCTTTGACGAGATGAGCGGCGGGAAGGAATATGTCCTCTCGTCCGACGACGAAAAGCTGTTTTCGGAGTCGAAGTTCGTCTCTCTTTTCGGCAAGCATGATATAAGTCATTACGAGCAGTACGGCATGTTTTCGACGCCGAAAAAGCGCGAGTATAAATACGCTGTAAGACAGCTCACGGAAAACGACGAGGCGGCGGTACTCGTGTTTGAGGAACCGCACACGGACTTTAGGGATAATCTGCGGAACGCATATGAAACGAGAGTAAAGACAGGCGGCGTAAACTGCCGCGTCTACGGCTGCTTCGACGGCGCGGGAGCGATACTCGGCTACCTCATCACGGACACGTTCGACGGCGACTTTTGGGATATTTCGTATGTCTATACATCGGAGCATATGCGCGGGCAGGGAATAGCGACGGAGCTTGCGAGCTTTTACGCATGCGACATCTGCGGCGAGGGCAAATTCGCGTCATACGGCACGCCCGAAAACGAAAGCTCAAAGCATGCCGCGATAAAAGCGGGCTTTGAGATGTTCGAGTCGGAGTATAAAACGTCGTGGACGCCGACGGAGGGACTTAAAATAATCAGCGCCGGCTGAAATATCCGGCACAATAATCTACGGTCATATCGCGGCGACGCGTTTATGATAATATTTTTACAAAGAAAGGCACAGAGTAGGCGTGCGCGCGTAAAGTGCCCGGGGGACGGGGAGTTGCCAACGGGACGAAGAGCGATCGCGGTGCGCATGCCGCATCCCGCTGCTGCATAGGGTCGTTTGTCAAAGGCTTGTCCTTCGATAACTCCCGACTGCACCGTGCGGAAAGGGAGGAAAAGAATGGACAAAAAAACAAACACAAAAGAAACAAAAGAGACACAGACGCATGCGCGCGCCGGTTCGGCTGCGCTCAGAGTCACCATGCTCGCGATGCTGACGGCGATATCGGTCGTCGTAGGCATCGTGTGCAAGAACGCGTTCACGTTCATGATCTACTACCGCTTCACGCTCGAAAATATCGGCGTGCTCGCGGCCGGCGTGTTTTTCGGACCGGCGGCGGGCGCGATAGTGGGTTTTGCGTCGGACGCGATAAGCTGCCTTTTATCGACGAATCCGCAGCTCAACCCGATAATCAGCCTCGGCGCGATAACGGTCGGCGCGGTGTCGGGCTTTGCGTCGCGGCTCTTGTCGCGCGCAAAACCGGCTCTGCGGTACGCGGTCGCGGTGTCGACCGCGCACCTCTTCGGTCAGGTTTTGATAAAATCGGTCGGCAAGATGTGGTATTTCGGAATGCCGTGGTACGGCATATTCATCGGACTCGGCTTTTCGGCGCTCGCGGGCGCCGTCGAGTACGCGGTAATAATGACGCTTTCAAAAAACAAACAGATTTCGGAGTTTTTGAGATAAACGTAACATGATGACGTATGATGAAGCGATCGGATATATACATTCGATAAGCTGGCGCGGGAGCCGCCCCGGGCTTTCCCGCATATCGGAACTCACAAAAATGATAGGGGACCCGCAGGATTCTCTGTCGTTCGTGCATGTGGCGGGGACGAACGGGAAGGGTTCGTTTTGCTGCATGCTCGAAGCTGTCCTCCGCGCGGCGGGGTATAAAACGGGACTTTTCACCTCGCCCTTCGTGAAGGATTTTACCGAGCGCATGCGCGTCTCGGGTCGCGACATAGAAAAGGACGAGCTCGCCGAGTGTACGGAATATGTAAAATCCTTCGCGGACAGAATGGCGGACCCGCCGACGGAGTTTGAGCTTATAACGGCGATAGCGTTCGAATATTTCAAGCGCAAAAAGTGCGAGGTCGTAGTGTGCGAGGTCGGCATGGGAGGCAGGCTCGACTCGACGAACGTGATAAAAGCGCCCGCGCTCGCGGTCATAACGGAGATAGCGCTCGACCATATGGCGTATCTCGGTCCGACTGTCGAGGCGATAGCGGGCGAAAAGGCGGGCATCATAAAGAAAGGCTCGCGCGTGCTGTTCACCGGCACGGACGAGAAAGCGCGGAGCGTCGTAAAAGCTGCAGCGGAGAGAGTCGGCGCGCCGTATGCCGAACCCGACTACGGCGCGCTGTCCGTGCTGTCGTCGTCGGTCGAGGGCAGCGAAATCGACTATCGCGGCACGGAATACCGCGTCCCGCTCGCGGGACTCTACCAGCCGCGAAATGCCGCCGCCGTCATCGAGGCGGCGTCGGAGCTTCGCAAATGCGGATACGACATACCCGAGTCCGCGGTGCGCGGCGGCATCGAAAGCGCCGTATGGCACGCGCGGTTCGAGCTTTTGTCGCGCGACCCGATAATAATATACGACGGTGGTCACAATCCGCAGGGAGTCGGCGCGGCGTTTGAGAGCATCGCATCTTATTTCCCGGGAAAGCGCGTCGTCGCGGTATCGGGAGTGATGGCGGACAAGGACTACGACGTCTCCGTCGGTATCGCGGCGCCGTATCTGTCGCGCGTATACACGGTGCGTCCGGACAATCCGCGCGCGCTGTCAGCGGACGGCTACGCGGACGCGTTCAGACGCCACGGCGTCGACGCTGTGCCGTGCGGAACGGTCATTGAGGCGGTCGAAAAAGCCGTCGCTGACGCAAAGGCGCAAAACGCGCCGATGTTCATATTCGGCTCGCTTTACCTTTACGCCGAGGCGGCGGACGCAGTCGTGAAAGTGATGGGGTGCGCGTCATGAAGTGCGCGCGCATAGTGATGATATTGGCGCTGTCGGCAGCGGCGGCGATGCTCGTGTCATGCTCCGGGGCAGCGTATGAGACTATCATGACGTGGCTCGGATTTGATATGAAGGACTACGAGTCGGAGCAGATGGTGAGGCACGTCGCGTCGGACGAGGACGCATACGCGGAGATAACGCGAATAACAGGGATTCTGACGCTCGACAACGCGGCGATAACGCCGTTCGAGTCGCCGAGAGGCGCGTCGTCGGGCAACAGGGATGCGATACTCAACTACATGCTCGGCACCGGGTACGCGGCGTACAGCGGCAACAGCGAGCTTTTGGCGGATGCTGTCGAGGAGTACCCGCAGTACAACATAACGACGCTAATACCGGAAAAGGACTACGAGAGCGCCGTCTACCGCAATTTCGGCGGCGACGAGAGCGTGACGCACGAAAGCGGCGTGCGCTATACGTATCTGCCGCGCGTACACGCGTACACGACGACGGGACAGCCGCTGACCGTGACGGTAAAGCTGACGGTCGACAACTGCGTCGAGACGGAGCACACGTACCGCGTAGGGTTCACGCTGACCGACGAGAGCGGCGAGTCGAGAAGCTATGATTCGATGTTCATGAAGCGCGATGACGAGACTATATACATGCGCTTTCTGCGCGAATCCGAAAAATGACGGATATGTAACTGTGACGCGCGGGATATTTTTTCCGTCATAATAGTATGAAACCGCAGGACGCTGTGGAAATTTCATTTTCTCCGAAACGGTCCGATGTCGGATGTTGTCTTTATATATGCAGATATAAAGCGACATCTGACGGAGGATCGTCAAAATGGAAAAAGATTCATGCGGCGCACGGAACTGCGGCATCGACCTTTTAAGGTGCGTGTCGATGATGATGGTCGTCGTGCTGCATACGCTCAACCGAGGCGGCGCACTGTCGGCGGCGAGGTCAGGTTCGGCGGAGGCCGCCGTCGGGTGGTTTTTGGAGTCCGCATGCTACGGCGCCGTCGACGCATACGCGAAAATCAGCGGCTACGTCGGCTGGAACAGGAAATGGCGTCCGTCGCGGGCGCTGTCGGTGTGGGTCGAGACGCTGTTTTACGCGCTTTTGGCGGCGGCTGTATTTCTCCCGACGGGTCTTTACGAGGTGAGCGGCGAGGCGCTGAAATACTCGTTTTTCCCGATATTTACGGGTCACTACTGGTATATGACGTCATACGTCGCGCTGATGGTGACAGCGCCGTTTCTGAATCGCGGCATCGCGAACGCGACGAAGCGCGAAGCGGCAGCTTTCGCCGCCGCGTCGGTCGTTATTTTTATGACAGTTCCGCGCGCGGCGAATTTGTCCGTGTTCGGACTCGACGGCGGGTACAGCGCTCTGTGGCTTATGATATGTTACATCTTCGGCGGGCTCATGTCGCGGTTCGATGTCGGCAAAAACATACCGAACGCGGTGCTGCTTCTTATATATGCCGCGTCGACTGCTTCGACTTTCGCCGTGAAGATGGCGGGCAGTAATATGCTGCTCTCGTACATATCGCCGACGGTGTTCATCGGTTCGGCGTCGCTGTGCGCGATGTTTTCGAAGCTGAAGATCGGTAAAAATTGCGCCGTGCTTATCGGGGCGTTTGCTCCCGCGTCGCTCGGCGTATATATAATTCACGTAAACTATTTCGTCTGGCGTATGTATTTCGACGGATATGCGAAAAGCTTTGCGGGCGGCGACGTTTTGCGCTACGCGGCGCTCGTGCTCGCGTCGTCGTTTATCATTTATATTGCGCTGTCGCTGTGCGACATGGCGCGCATACGGCTGTTCCGACTTGCAAAGATAGATGTACTTATGTCGAAAATCGACAGAGCCGCCATGCGCGGGGAGTGACGTGCGTCTTTGATATTGTCGCTTGACTGCGGCACGGCGAGCAGCTCGATTATCAACTACTTTTCTCCTGACAGCTCGCGCAGCGTCCGCATCAAGCGGTCTGCGCTCATGCCGCCCGGAACTGTGACGCGCCGCAGCATATAAAGACTCTCCGGATCCCCTCTCGTGATCACGTTGACGCCGCTCTCGGTCGTTACCGTAGCCGCATATCCGATGCTTTTCAGCACCGCTTCCGACAGCATATCGCAGCTTCCGTACGGGTATGTATATACATCGTTTACCGTGCCGGGCACCGTACCGAGCAGCACCGACATCCTATACCAGTCTTCCCACAGTGTATGGACATATGCGCTGATGTGCTCGTCCGCGCGTCTCACCGCGCCGTGCCGGCACAAGGCTCCGTCGAGTTTCTCCGACTGATGCATATCAAATGAATGGCTCTTTAATTCGAGCACGCCGCGCGCCACGTATTCCGACGCGTCTGAAAGTGTGAAATGCGGTATGATCTCCGTGTCCGTGTTCTTGTAATTCGACTTTCCGCACGAGCATCCTATGACCGAGATCGACGCGCACGCTCCGTATTCTTCCAGTATCGGCGCCGCGATGTCGAGATTATTCCGATATCCGTCGTCGAACGTGATGAGTATCGGACGCTCCGGCAGCGTCCCGCCGCGACGCACGTAGTTGATGATATCGCGATAAAGCACGGGCGTATAGCCATCTTCCGTCAAGGCGGCGAGTTGGGTGCGGAGATCTTCCGAGTAAACGGTCGTATACGAAACCGCGTCCGCGTCGTCGGTGAACGAATGGTACATAAGTATCGGCAGCGTCACCGAATCGCCCGTCGATGCCGATGCCGACACACTGACCGCGGCAAATATTATCGCGCATATGAGCGCGATCGGATAAAACATCTTTTTCATGCTCCGACCTCCACGTTTATTATACATCGTTCGGCACGTGCTTTCAATACCTTCCGATGACAGTATATATCGCGCGATCGACCGAACTATAGAACACATATATTTCAATAATATTTCGCGCGGCGGTCCCGGGTCTGTAACCCGTCGGCGCCATTTGCAGAAAGGCGGATCATAGCTATGGCTGATGAAAATATAAGCGGCGGACGCAACTACGGCATCGACCTTTTCAGGTGCGTCTCGATGATAATGATAGTTCTGATGCATACGCTCAATCAGGGCGGCGTGCTCACCTCGGCGAAGATGTGGTCGGCGGAATATATCGTTTCGTGGTTTTTGATGGCATCGTGCTACGGCGCCGTAAACTCGTATGCGTTAATAAGCGGTTACGTCGGCTGGAACAGGAAGTGGAAGCCGTCGAGAGTTTTGTCCGTATGGGTGCAGGTGCTCTTCTACACTC
>CANQMJ010000083.1 GCA_947624945.1 uncultured Clostridia bacterium
CGCGAGTATGTCGATATCCTCATCGGTCATGCACACAGTGCGCCGCGATAACAGGCACGTCGAAAAGTCCTATCCGCTCAAAATACGCGGGCGGCGTCACTCCGTGACGCTCGATGCAGCCCGCCACCTCACCTCTGCTCTCGCTCATGTGAACGTGTACGCCGACGCCGAGCTTTCCCGCCGTCTCGGCAGCCGCTCTCGCGACTTTTTCATCGGACGTGTACTCGCCGTGCAGCCCCACAAACACGCGCACCCGGCCTTCCGCACCATCAAACTCACGGTGAAGACCGATATGCGAATAAACGCCCTCGACCGACGTCGACCCGCGCGTGATGTTCGCGCGTATGCCCGAATCAATGACCGCGCGTATCATGTCCGCGCACTCAAAATACATGTCCGCAAACGACGTCACACCGCCGCGCAAAAGCTCCGCGATCGCCAGCATCGTGCCCGTGTATATCGTCTCGGGCGTGAAATTCTCCTCCATCTTCTGCACGCACGCGAGCCAATCGAACAGCGGCAGATCGGCGCCCTCTCCGCGAAGGAGCACCATCGGCGCGTGACAGTGCGCGTCGCACAGCCCGGGCATGCATATGCCGCCGCGCCCATCGATGATCTCCGCACCCGCGCACTCTGGCGCGCCCGCAGCGTCGCCCGCATACAAAATCTTACCGCCGTCCGTTATGACCGCGCCGTTTTCATACTCGCCGCGTCCCGTATAAAGCCTTACATTCTTTATAAAATACATATCCTTCACCGCCTTTTTACCGTCACCGGCACTTTTTCCCGTCACCCGTTCGCCGAGTTGATGTACGCGCGCTGCGCGTCCGTCAGCGTGTCTATCGTCTTGCCGAGCGTTTCGAGCTTCAGCTCCGCGACGGCTCTGTCTATATCCTGCGGCACCTCGTAAACTCCCGGCTTCATCTCTCGCCCTTGCTTCGATATATACTCCGCCGTCAACACCTGCAAAGCGAAGCTCGTGTCCATTATCTCTGCGGGATGACCGTCGCCCGACGCGAGATTGACGAGCCTGCCCTCCGCGAGCAGATACACGACTTTTTTCACACCGTCAAAGTCGAACTCAAACCCCTCGATGTTCTGCCTTGCGCACCACGTGCGCACAGCCTTTTCCCTCATGTCGGCGACCGCCACCTCAACGTCGAAGTGACCCGCGTTGCAGAGGATAGCGCCGTCCTTCATATTCTTTATATGCTCCGTCGTTATAACGTCGCGGCAGCCCGTCACCGTCAGAAAAATGTCGCCGACGCGCGCCGCGTCCTCCATCTTCATCACGTCGAAGCCGTCCATCACAGCCTCGACCGCTTTCACGGCGTCGACCTCGCACACCACGACGCGCGCGCCCATTCCCTTCGCTCTCATCGCCGCGCCCTTGCCGCACCAGCCGTAACCGGCGACGACGAACGTCTTGCCCGCGACGATAAGATTCGTCGTGCGCATGATGCCGTCGAGCACCGACTGCCCCGTGCCATACCTGTTGTCGAACAGATACTTCATCTGCGCGTCGTTGACGCACACCATCGGGAACGGCAGCTCGCCCGCCGCCGCTCTCGCCCGCAGACGCATAACGCCCGTCGTCGTCTCCTCGCTGCCGCCGAGGAGATTCTCCGCATACTCGGGATGCTCGCCGCACAAAATCGCCGTCAAGTCGCCGCCGTCGTCGATGAACACATCGGGACGGCACGACAGCGTCCGACAAAGGTGATCGTGATACTGCTCCGCCGTCGCGCCGTGCAGCGCGAACACATGAACTCCCGACTCCGCGAGCGCCGCCGCCACATCGTCCTGCGTCGACAGCGGATTGCACCCCGTCGCGTACACGTCGGCGCCGCCCGCATGAAGGAGCTGCGCCGTCCGCGCCGTCTTCGCCTCGAGATGTATCGACATCGCGACTCTCATCCCCTCAAACGGACGCTCTTTTGCAAATCTTTCCTCGATATGCGCAAGCAGCATCATATGCGTGCGCACCCATTCGATCTTCCGCGCCCCCGACTCCGCGAGCGCCATATCACGTACGATGTTTTCCATTTCTCACCTCACGAAATTGACTTCGAGTATCTCGCATTTGTTGTTTATCCTCGGCAAAATTTCACTGTTATGCGCTCCCGCCGACACGAGCAGATTGCCGTAAAGCCCCTTCGTGTACCGCGGGAGCAGCCCCTGCCCCGGTGCGAACATTCCTTGACCGAATATTCGCCACTGACCGCCGTGCGCGTGACCGGCAAGCACTATATCGTCGTATCTGCTCCGCCACCGCTCCATGTATACCTCCGGACGGTGGCATATCAAAATTTTATACGCATCCTCGGCTCGGAACGCACTAAGCATACGCTGCGTGTTCGTCTCTCGCGGCGACACCGCGCCTATCGCGACGTCGCACCCGCGTATCAGCACACGCTCGTATCTGTCGACGAGCAGATGCGCCTCCGTCGACGCTATCATATCGCGCTGAGCGCGCGTCAGATTCGCCTCGTGATTCCCGAGCCCGTAGTAAACCGGCGCGACGCGGCACAGCTCCGTTATGAGCCGCCACGAACGCTCGGCGCCCGCGCCCGATTCATGACGCCTCGCCGAATTCTTCGTCTTAGCCTCGATAATATCGCCCGCCAAAAGTATCACATCGGGCGCCATCGCCCGCGTCAGCATCAAAATCTCGTCCGGCACCGCCTCATGCGTATCCGATATGACGGCGGCCCTGAAATCGGCGCGCCCGCGCGTCTTTATCGTGTACCGCGTCTTTATAAGTCCCGACATCTCACACCTCTCCGTTCGCCTTCAATATCTCGCGCCGCGCCGCGATATACCGCTTTCGTATGCGCGTCATTATCTCCTTCACCGCATCCGACTTGAAATCGCGGTACGTCCACGGGAACTCATGCCAGCCGCCGCGCGAGTAAAACAGCGTCATCTCGATGTATATCCCGTCGCGCAGCGCGATCCTGTGACCGGCTGGCTTCGTCGTCGGCAAAAGCAGCCGACCGTGTCCTATCAGTCCCGGATCGAGATTGACGCGCCGCTTGCCGCCATCCGACATATCGACCTCTACCTCGTTCGTCCACGTCTTGATATCCGCGATAGTGTCGGGCGGCACGAGCTTATCAAACGACAAAAACCGCCTTTTGACCTCGCCCGTCATCTCATACGAATAATAATCACTGAACGACGAAAACGACATCGGCTCAGACTCTATATCAACGTCGCCGAACTTCTCGCACAGCCTCTCCCTCGCACGCTCATAATCGCCCTCGTCCGTATAAAGCACGCCGCAGAACAGCTTTTCCCGCTCAAACTCATGCGCGATCCCCATGACAATACCTCGTCTTTACTTTTATTCTTACTCTTACTTCTTGACCTTCATCGCCGCGACCCTGTCTCTGTCCGGCGTGACGAACGCAGTCCAGTTCGTCTTGTATATCACATACCCAGGCTTTGACCCCGACGGCTTTTTCACGTTTTTGACCTGCGTATAATCGACCGCCACCGAAACGCCGTCGCGCTGACTCGAATTGACCGCCGCTATCATCGCCGCCTCGGTGAAATCGACCTCCGACGGCTCCTCGCCAACGGGCGTTATCATCACTGCGTGACTTCCCGGCGCGCCCTTGACGTGGAACCACCAGTCGCCGCCCGCCGCCGTTTTCATCGTGAGCCTGTCGTTCTGCATGTTGTTTTTGCCGCACAAAACAGTGTACCCGCCCGACGTCACATATTTATCCGGCTGCGGCGGCTGCGACTTGACGCGCCCCTTCGCGCTCGACCGAAGCGTCTTCGCATAACCCGCCGCCGACAGCTCCGCGCGCAGCTCGTCAAGCTCCGCGTCCCCCGACGCACGCGACAGCGCGTCCTCGACCGTCTCGATATAATCGAGCTCCGCCCTCGCGAGTTCCATCTGCTGCGACGTCACCACCGCCGATGTCTTGCACTTCGCGTACTTTTTATAATTCGCCTGCGCATTGTCCGACGGCGACAGCCTGCCGTCGAGCGTGACGCGCACCGTCTTACATTCCGGGTCATAGTAGTCGACGAGCTCCGCCTCCGTCATGCCGCGGCGCAGCAAATGCAGATTAGAGTTTATAATATCGCCCGCCCGCTTATACTTTTCGCCCTCGGCGGCATGTTCGAGCTCCTCCGACAGCTTTTCGATCTTGCGCTCGATGCGCCGTCTCGCCGCCGCGACGAGCTTGACTATATCGTGACCGCGCTGCGACACTCTGTCGGCGCGTCCGCGCTCGCGGAAGAACTCCTCCACCATCGCCGACGGCGACATAAACGTCTTTTTCGGATACGCGTCGCCGTACTCGACTATGTCGACCGCGCCGAACTCGAACGGACGCCCCGCCTCGTCGCACACGAGCGACATCTCGCATGCCTCGCCGGTCGAAATCGTTTCGCGGACTCGCGAGAACGCGTCCCACAGCCGACCGCCGTCGCAGTCGCACGTCGCAGCATCGGCGCTCCCGCCCGCACGGTATGCGATCTCACGGCACAGAAGCGGCGACAGCCCTGCAAAGCCGCGGATCAGAAACTTGTCCGCCGGCGTATCGCCCGCATCGGCGGCGGCGCGGAACAGCGCGTCCCTGTCGACGTCGAGTATATCGACCTTGTTCTGCTTCGGCGGCGTCTCGTACGTCATGCCGGGCAAGACCTGACGCAGCCGGCTCGTCGTAAAATCGACCGTTCGCGACGCGCCCACGATCTTGTCTCCGTCGCGGCACAAAATCATATTGCTGTACTTGTTCATTATCTCGACGATGAGGTACCGCTTGCACGGGAACCCCATCTCGTCGCGCGTATCGAACGTCAGACGCGCCGCCCTCTCCGAGCCCATCATATCCGCGCCTTCGAACACAGCGCCCGCAATATGCTTGCGCAGCATCATCACGAAATTCGGCGGCGTCGCCGGATTGTCCGCATCCTCCGACGAAAAGCACATCCGCGGACTCGACGCTCCCGCGTTGATGTACAGCCTGCGCGAGTCGCCGTGCCCGCGCAGAATAATGCTTATCTCCTCGCCCGACAGCCCGTATACCTTCTCGCATCGCGCGCCTCGCATCTCATTTATCTCGCGGCATACCGCCGCCATCACAGCCGCATCGTATGGCATTTGTTTGGTTTGTCCTGGGGGAAGGAAACTTTTTGTGAAAAGTTTCCTTCCCCCAGACCCCTTTCTTTCAAAAACTTTTACTACTTTTTTCTTTTTTACTTATCAACCGAAAACAATATCTTCAGCGCATCCTTAAGATAACCACTATTTAGTCCGCTTTTGTGAGGGGAGCATCTCCTCACTTCGTTCGGGGCTGCCACACTTTCCGCGAAGCGGAAAGTGCAGGACGGCTTCGAGTGTAACGAGAAGACGTTACACACACATTTCCGCGAAGCGGAAAGTGTCGGAGGTTTGGAGCGTAAGCGACAAAACTCCTACCTTTCTACAAAAAGGTTCTCCCTAAATTGAAAAAGTTTCTCCCCATTAACCCTCTTGTTCAAAAACTTTTACTACAAAAACTTTTATTACAATTCTTTTCCCCCCGCTTCTCACTCACGCATATATTATATCACAAATTTTGTGATTTGTCAAGTACTTTTCGCAAATTTGTGTATATTTTTTGTGACTCAGCTGCTCCCTATTCACATCTTTTTCCGCATCACATAGTAATAGCACTTACCGTACCCGACAAAACCCGCGCGTCTCGCGACCGCGAGCGACGATGCATTGTCGCAGTCCGTCTCATATGTGACGTAAACGACGTCCGTCTCGATCAGATACCTCGCGAGCGATGCCGCATTCGACGCGGCAAACCCGCGCCCGCGTACACCGACCGCCGTCTCGACGCCTATCTCCGTTATGCCGCCGCACTCCTCGTCATCGTCGAAATCGCCCGAACACGACATATTCTCCGCCGCGATAGACAAAACCTCGCCGCCCTCGACCGTGACGAACGCATTGATCTCTTCCTCGATATATCGTTCGAGGTCAAACGTCGTGCGGTTCCTTTTGCCTTTGACCGCCGCCTCCGTCAGCTTCACCGTCGACGGCAAAATGACGCTTTTATCGATCTCGTCGCCGCGTTTTATGACGAGCGTGTAATACCACCTGTGGCGGAACTTCTTCTCGTCGCAATATCCGCGCGCCTCCATCGGCACGCCTATTCGCTCCCACAAAAACGACAGCGCGTCGCGCGAGAACGGATCGCACGCGAACAGCTTTTCAAACTCGCGCGCCTCGCGCTCATATGTCGGGAACACCTCGATGTAAACGTCCGCGCCGTCGCGTTTCCGCACCGTTATCGGCACCGCCGTGTCCCAATCGTTCTCAAAGACGAACTCCTCGCCGCCATAGTCAAGATCTATCATTTTATTCTTCCCTGTATACGAAATGTGCGACTTCACGGCCGCCGTTTTTCAAAAGCTCCGCGCACTGCGTCGGATAAACGACGAAGCCCTCGCCGCCGAGCTTTTCAATCGGCGCCCACCGGAATATAAGATCAAACTTTCGTCCCTCTATCTGCTCACGACCCGTGAAGCTCCCCCGCATCGGAATACCGCCGACTATCTCGACATCATAGTAAAGGCATATCTGATGGCACCGCCGCTCACCCCACGGGAAGAACACCTCCGCCGCCCAACGCAGACCGCGAACCTTTATCTCCGCGCCCATCTCTTCCGCAAACTCGCGCGCGAGCGTCTCCGCGTTCGTCTCGCCGAACGCGACGTGACCGCCCGGGAACGCAAGCGACGGATCGTCTGCCGTCGACTGCAAAAGCACGCATCCGTCATGCACGCATACGCCCGCGACGCGGTACGAAAACACGCCCTCATCTGTCTTAAAAAGCAGATCGCTCATATATCCCCCGCCGAATTCCTTTAATATAATATTTTACCACATATCATCAAAATAAGCAATTACAAAATCTCGCGCCGCGAAAAATCATATATTTGCATTTTCTACTATAATAAACTCAAATCAAATTCATAATATTTTACACACAATCTATTGACTTTATTAAAGCTGCGTGATATACTGTCTATGGGTCAAATAAAAATCACTCGGGAAAGGGTGACCGTGCTCATATGTTGGAATTTCTTACCGGCACACTCAAAGTCGCCGCCATGATCGCCGTCGTATGCATGATACCGACCGTTCTGCGCTTCGTCCGCTTTATCTTCAAAAGACTCGCGCTGTGCGTCAAGCTCAAGCGCTGGTGCCGGAAAAACGGCTATTCCATCACCCCCGCCCATTTCATGTGGCTGTTCGCCACAAAGCGCGGCAAGTGCTACGACTTCTACATCGAGCTTCCCGACATGGTCTACGCCGTCAAGCTGTGGAACACGCGCGGCGTCACGGAGGAGCTGACGTTCACCTCCGACGGCTGCGTGCAGTCGTGCTTTTACACGCGCATTCCCGTATACATTATGGGACTTTTATGGTTCTCCCGTGACGCAAAAAAACAACGCGTGCCCCGATATGAAATGACGCGCCGGGACGCATACCGCGCGACCCCGATACTGCTCCTTCACCCCGCGCCCTACGACGTCCACTGCCCCGACAACCCGTTTCTACATCTACCGGGATCTGTGGGACAGGTAAACGGCATGCATATCCATTCGCTCCACAGCCTCATCACCCCGACGAAGGAACCACAGGAAAAAAGATAAAAAATGCGAGAAGAAAACTTTTTAGTTGGGACCCCTTTTGGTAAAAGGTGTCCCCCACCTTCGCCAAAAGCGGACTAAATAGTGATTATCTCAAGCCATCTCCAAAATTATTGTTTTCGTTTGCTTTTTCAAAAGAAAAAAAGTAACAAAAATTCTTGAAAAAGTGCGAGAGGGAAACTTCTTTTTTCGGGGACCCCTTTTTGTAAAAGGTGTCCCCTACCTTCTCCAAAAGCGGACTAAATAGTGATTATCTTAAGTACGCCCTAAAGATATTGTTTTCGATAGCTTTGTAAATAAAAACTTGTCATAAAAGTTCTTGAAAATAGGGGTGTGGGGAAGAAAACTTCTTTCAAGAAGTTTTCTTCCCCACAAAAAAGATTACTACTAAATTCCCTTTGCTGTTCATGAGGTGTTTTACTTCTCCTCGCCGTGCGCGAGCTCCGCGTGAGCCAAAAGCTCCGCTTTTATGCGCGCGAAACGTTCGTCGCCTCGCATCGCATCGAACTCGCCGGCACGAAGCGCGGTGAGACGCAGATCGCACGCGTTGCCCTCGTAGTTTTTCGTCATTCTGCTCGGGTCTTCCTCTATCCTGTTCACGATGAACGACTTGAATCTGCGCTTTTCGCGCATAGTCGAGTCGACCGCGTACCTCGCCGCTCGTTCGAGTGCGTCAAACGATTCCTCATACCTGCCGAGCCGCGCATAGTAAGAAGCGATCTCGGAGCAGTCCTGCGAGACGCCGAGCGCCGCAAACCCGACGTTTTCGTCCGCGTCATACGGCAGAAGCCTTACGGCGACAGCGAATTCGAGCGCTTTTATCTTTTCCTCCGGCGTCATGTCCGCCTTTCCGGTCAGGCTTCTCGCCGACAGCGAGCAAAGAAGGAGCAGATTCTGGATGTACGACTGCGCGCATTTGATCCCTTCCTCGCCGTCGAGGACGGACGCGCGCAGGTCATACGACGTCGTATACAAATCTCCGCCCATATCGGCGTATTTAAGCGCCGTCTCCTTGTCGCCGAGGTCGTGATACACATACGTCAGAATTTGAATGGCGCTCTCGCGCTGCCGTGTGACACGCGACTCGTCGATAATTCGCTCTCCAAGCTCGATTATGCGCTCCGCGCGCTCACGCTGCCCGGCGACGTTCTCAAAATACAAGTCGTTCATCAGATCGACCGCGGCGCCGAGATCGTTCGGGAATTCCTTGTATGCGCGCTCCCTTACCGCTATCGCGTCGGATACTTTCCCGGCGTGAAGGTACTCATGCGCTTCCCTGTCGTAAGCCGCCAACTTTTCATCTATTCGCGCCTGATCGACGCCCAAAAGCTCGTCGACGGTTATGCCGAAATAGAGCGCTATCGCGGGCAGGAGCGTTATGTCGGGGAATCCCTCGCCGCGCTCCCATTTTCCCACCGACTGCGGCGTTAAGCCGAGATGATCCGCCAGCGCCTCCTGTGTGACGTTTTTCTTTTTGCGCAGCTCGCGCAGTTTTTCTTTCATATTTATGTTCATGTTGTTGATGCACCACCCCCGTGTTTTTGATTTTGATTAAGCGCTTATCCTGACTTTATTATACATGCGTGTGCGCGAACGGTCAAGAACCGCAAAGTTTACAGAAAGGCGGATTTTGAAACTGCGGGTTGTAATTGCGCACTTTTATAATAAACCGCAATTTTTATCAATCATGCGCGCAAAAAATATGTTATACTGTATCCGTGATCACATACGGGAGACAGCATGGAAAGCCTTTCAACGATACAAAAAGCCGTCGACTATATCGAGGACAATCTCAAATTTGACATAAGCATAGGACAGGTCGCCGACGCAATCGGATACTCGGAGTATCATTTTCTGCGCATTTTCAAGCGTTTCGTCGGGCTGACGCCCGCCGATTACATACGGAAGCGCCGCATCTCCGAGATAGTCGCACGCATGGAGTGCGGCGGACGTCCCATCAGCGATATCGCGTTCGAGTACGGCTTCAACTCGAAGGAGAATTTCATACGCGCGTTCAAGTCCGAGCATCACATCCTGCCGACCGAGTACCGCAGACACGGCAACAGCCTCAAGCTTTACGGTCGCTTCGAGCTCGTGCCGAGGTGCGAGGGACCGCTGTGCGATGTGGTAGAGCTTGACGCGTTCCGCGTCGTCGCATACAAAAGCGACGAGGACGATCCGACGAAGTTCTGGAACAGGTACAACGTAAACGGACTGTCGTCACGCCTTTCGGGCGGACGGACAGTCGCCGACTACGGTGTGTGCAGGTGGAACGAGTCGACGTCGCGCCTCGATTACTGGATAGGCGTCGACGAGCGTGAGGCGGCGGGCGACACGACCGGCACGGTCACGCTGTCGCTGTCGGGCGGGCTATACGCAGTATTCAAAACGACACCGGCGTCTCACGTCGACTTCGTTGCCACGATCGGCAAAACGTGGGACTTTATCCGCGACGTGTGGCTGCCGCAGAGCCGATTCGAGCGTCGTCCCGACTACGAGTTCGAGCGCTATGTCGAGGAGAGCAGGTTGTTTTCCGAAACGATATTCGTACCGATACGGATGAAATCAGAATAAAATTTAAGGAGAGTCTACAAATGGCGGAAATAATCAAAACCTACAGAGAAGAGATCCCCGCGATGCGCTTCATCGGGAAGAAATACGGTGATTTCGGCAACTGGGGCGAGTGGTTCGCAAACGGCTGGTTCGACGAGATCGAGCGCGCGATGGGCGGCGTCGACTCGATACTTTCGGTTTGGGAGAGCGGCGGCGGCTACGTCGGGCTTGAAATGCGCGGTGAGAGCGAATTCGAATACTACATCGGCATGTTCACGCCGACAGACACCGCAGTCCCCGACGGATTCGACTTCATCGACATTCCCGCGTGCGCGATAGGCACATGCTGGATCTACGGCAAAGAGGGCGGCGACACGCATCAAACGGGCGGCTGCCGTCCCGCGCTCGAACGCGCCGGGATGAGCGT
>CANQMJ010000084.1 GCA_947624945.1 uncultured Clostridia bacterium
AAATAGCCCTCGCGGGCAATCCGAACAGCGGCAAGACGACGCTGTTCAACGCACTGACCGGTTCCAATCAGTTCGTGGGAAACTGGCCGGGCGTCACTGTCGAAAAGAAGGAAGGAAAGCTGAAAAAGTATGACGGCGTCGTCGTCACCGACCTTCCAGGCATTTATTCGCTGTCCCCGTACACGCTTGAAGAGGTCGTCGCGAGAAATTATCTCATTGGCGAGCGTCCCGACGCGATACTGAACATCGTCGACGGCACGAACCTCGAACGAAATCTGTATCTGACGACGCAGCTCGTCGAGCTCGGCATACCTGTCGTCGTCGCGATAAACATGATGGACGTCGTCGAGAAAAACGGCGACAAGATAGACATAAAGGAGCTGTCGCGCGAGCTCGCCGTCCCGGTAGTCAACATTTCGGCCATGAAGGGAACGGGCATAAACGAGGCGGCGGAGGCCGCAGTCAACGCCGCGAAGAACGGCAAAACAGTGCCGCAGCACACGTTTTCGGGTCCTGTCGAGCACGCTATCGCGCACATCGAGGAAGCTGCCGTACACGATATGCCGGCGGAGCAGCAGAGATGGTACGCGATAAAGATATTCGAGCGCGACGAAAAAGTGCTCGAAAAGCTGAATCTCGAAAAAACCGTACTCGATCACATCGAGGAAGATATAAAAGCAGCTGAGGATGAACTCGACGACGACGCCGAGTCGATAATAACGAACGAGCGATACGTGTATATTGCGGGCATCCTAAAGGGCGTATACAGGAAAAAATCGGCGGGCAGGCTGTCGACGTCGGACAGGATCGACCGCGTCGTGACGAACCGCTGGGCGGCGCTGCCGATATTCGCTGTCGTGATGATAATAGTCTACTATATCTCCGTCTCGACGGTTGGAGCATGGGTCACCGATTTCACGAACGACGGACTGTTCGGCGACGGCTGGCACCTTTTCGGTATAGGCACGTCGGATTATGACGAGGCGATGGACGCATACGCGGCGGAGCATCTGTTCACCGACGAGCTTAAATCGACGGTGAACGCGGCGGTCGACGCTGATGTGATCGGCGCCGAGGATATCGCGGCGGCGATAGACGACGGCAGCTTCGCCGACTTCGACGAAGCATACGGCACATACGCGGACTCGCTCGCAAACGAGGGCTACGACATTTCCGGCATATATGAAGCCGCCGTAGGCGAGGACGCGGACGGCGTACCCGATACGTCTGAGTACGGTATATGGGTGCCGGGCGTCGGCGAGCTTGCGGCGGCAGGACTTGAAAAGATCGGATGCGCCGAGTGGCTCGAGAGCCTTATCGTCGACGGAATCATAGGCGGCGTCGGAGCCGTGCTCGGATTCGTGCCGCAGATGCTCGTTCTGTTCTTCTTCCTCGCGTTCCTTGAATCGTGCGGATACATGGCGCGCATCGCGTTCGTCATGGACAGAATATTCCGCAAGTTCGGTCTGTCCGGCAAGTCGTTCATACCGATGCTGATAGGCACGGGATGCGGCGTTCCCGGCGTCATGGCGTCGCGCACGATAGAAAACGAGCGCGACCGCAGAATGACTATAATGACGACGACGTTCATACCGTGCGGCGCGAAGCTGCCGATAATCGCGCTCATCGCGACGGCGCTGTTCCACGGCGCATGGTGGGTGGCGCCCTCCGCATACTTCCTCGGCATGGCGGCTATCGTTGTGTCCGGCATCATGCTGAAAAAGACGAAGATGTTCGCCGGCGACCCGGCGCCGTTCGTCATGGAACTGCCCGCATACCACTGGCCGACAGCGTCGAACATATTCCGCTCCGTATGGGAGCGCGCGTCGTCCTTTATCAAGAAGGCGGGCACGATAATCCTGCTCTCGTCCATCATCATCTGGGCGGGTTCGTCGTTCGGCACCGTCGACGGACACTTCGGATTCTCGCTCGACCTTGAGCTTGAAGATACGGTGCTCGGCATGATAGGCGGTGCGATAATGTGGCTGTTCGCGCCTCTCGGCTTCGGCAGCATCAAGGCGACGATCGCGACGATCATGGGACTTGTCGCGAAGGAAGAGGTCGTGGGCGTGTTCGGCGTGCTCGACTTTGAAGGGATCGCGCCTCTCGCGGGATATGCGTTCCTTGCGTTCAATCTGCTCTGCGCGCCCTGCTTCGCCGCTATCGGCGCTATCAAACGCGAAATGAACAGCGCGAAGTGGACTTGGTTCGCTATCGGATATCAGTGTGTGTTCGCGTACGCGGTATCGCTGATGATATACCAGTTCGGCGGACTGTTCACGGGAAATGCGAACGTGATAGGCGTCATCGCCGCGTTTGCGGTGCTCGCGTTCATCATATTCATGCTCGTGCGCCCGTATAAGGAGGCGACGAAGCTCGAATCGAAGAGCGCGGACAAAGCCGTGACGAAGGTGTGAGCGGAGGCGTCGCTATGCTCGAATGGATACGCGGCAACATCGGTACTATAGTGGTGCTGCTCATCGTGGCGGCGATAGTCGCAGCGGTGATAGTTAAAATGGCGCGCGACCGTAAGCAGGGGAAGTCGTCGTGCGGCTGCAACTGTGCCGAATGTGCGCTTCACGGCGAGTGCCATAAAAGCGTAAAATCAAAGTAAAACATCGGACGGACCGAAACGGTCCGTCCGATTTTGCTATTGTCAATATTCCGTTACGGTTGGATAGTCCGCGGCGATAATATCGGCGATAAGGTTCGTGCCGACGATAAGAAAGTGGCGCGCGCTGTGAGGAAAAAGCGCGCAATTCTCACGAAAATTTTGCAGATACTGCGAGTCATCGCTGACGAAAAACGACCACGCGTCATTTTTGCAGTCGACCCAACAGTCGTCGCGGTATGCCTCGGCGCTCACCTGATACGAGACAAAGCTGTCCCATATGAATTTGAGGTGTTTGTGCCTGTCTCTGTTTTTCCCGTCGGGGATCATCTCGACCGTAAGACCGTCGGGACCGATGCGCACGTTGTCGACATCGTATATCGTGTCGAGCTCGTCTGCGGGATACCAGCGCGCATGCGTCTTATCTTTCGATATCATGTCTGCTCCTTTCCTTTATTCGCGTACGATCACGGGCGGCGTGCGCAGAAACGCGTCATACGGCAGCGCGGGCGAATATGCGAGCGTGTAAAGCGCGTCGAGACGCGCGTCGAGCGCGGACGCGAGCCTCGCCTCCGACGTTACCGCGACGTCGCCGCGATAGCGGTGGAGCGCCGATATCCCGCGCGCGTTCGCGGCTAAAAGCTGCGTCGCGGTGATCGGCGCATGAAGCGCCGACTGCGGAACGCGAAGCGCGGCGAACGCGGCGGCGCGCCGCAGACGCGCGTTCGTGTACTTTTTTGTCGCTGAAAGCGACATCATATCGCCAAAGCTGCGCGACTCCTTTGCGGCCGCGATAAGTCTGCGACCGACGCCGCCTCCGCATTCGGCAAAGCCGTCGACTTCGTCGGGGTCGGTGAGGCGGAGTATCGGCAGCAGCACGTCACCGAACCGCGCCTCAGACGCGACGCCTCGCTCGCGTACCACTGACATTATAATTTCAAGCGCGTCGGCGGGTATGAAGTCCGATACGTCGTTGCCGGACGACATCATTTCGCGTATCGCGGACGCCGACGCGATGCCGTCGGCGATATCGCCGTCGTGACGCGCGCCGACGCGGCGAACCGCATACGGACGCACGCGCGTGCCCGCGAGCGCGCGAATATATTCTACGCCGAGCATGTCGTTTGGACCGTCGGGGAAGGGGGAGTCGAACATTTCTTCATACAGCGACTGCATCGACCGCGCATTATGACCGCCCTCGCCGCATTTGTAAAGGCGCGCGCGGTATTCGACGCTTGACATATTTGATGCGGCGCGGACGAGCGATCCCGTGTCGCCGCATTCGCTGCCGAATACGAGCGTATGCGTGACGTCTGGGAATGCTTCGGACAACGACTGTATGACGGCGGCGCCTCCGCGCGCAAAATATTCGGCGGACGACGAACAGTACGGGAACGGCAGCGACAAGACGAGATCGGCGCCGATAGAGAGCGCGGCTTTTGCGCGCGTGAATTTGTCGAGCGAGGCAGGCGAGCCGCGCTCCGTCAAATGACCGCTCATGACGCATACGACAAGGGAGTCGGGAAAAGCTGTGCGCGCCGACTCGATGAGGTGCGCGTGTCCCTTGTGCGGCGGGTCGAATTCGCATATTATATAGATAAAATTTCGCATATTACCGTTCTTTGTTAAAAACTTTACTTGACCTTGCGGATTTGTTATAGTATAATCAATAATAAATGTTTCGCGCCGTTTTGTCAATCGCACGCGCGCAAAACAAAAAAATAATTCCCGACAGAGGTAAGATAATGAAGGTACTTGTTGTAAACGCAGGAAGCTCGTCGCTGAAGTATCAGCTGCTCGAAACGAAAACGGGCGACGTTCTCGCAAAGGGTCTTTGCGAGCGCATCGGCATCGAGGGCGGTCATATCGAGCATAAGGTAAACGGTCAGAAGTATAACGAAAACATCGAATTCGACAACCACGCGACGGCGATGAAGGTCGTCATCGACCACCTGACGCACCCGGAATACGGCTGCATCAAGGATATGGACGAGATCGAGGCTGTCGGTCACAGAGTCGTCCACGGCGGACCGTACTTCTTCGACAGCGTGCTGCTCACAGACGATGTACTTGAAAAGCTGAAGCTCTGCTACGATTTCGCGCCGCTCCACACCGGCGCTCACATAATGGGCATCGAGGGGTGCCTCTCCGTCATGCCGCATAAGCCGCAGGTGCTCGTGTTCGACACGTCGTTCCATCAGACGATGCCGGAGAAAGCGTACATGTTCGGCTTCTCGTATGACGTTTACGAAAAGTATTCGCTGCGCAAGTACGGCGCGCACGGCACATCGCACAAATACGTCGCAACAGAGATGGCGAAGATACTCGGCAAGCCCATCGAGGAAACGAAGATAATCACATGCCACATCGGCAACGGCGCATCTATCACTGCTGTCGACGGCGGCAAGTGCGTCGACACGAGCATGGGTTTCACGCCGCTCGACGGTCTTGTAATGGGCACGCGCTGCGGCTCCGTCGACCCGTCCGCAGTCACGTACATCATGGAGAAGGAGGGCTACACGCCCGCCGAGATGAACGAGTACATGAACAAGAAGTGCGGATATCTCGGCATCTCCGGCTTCTCGTCCGACAGCCGCGACCTCGAGGCTGCGATAAAGGGACAGACGCTCTTCGGCGAGCCGTATGAGGCGACGCCGGAGCAGAGGCACCGCGCGATGATCGCAGTGTCGATGATGGCGTACGAGGTACAGAAGTATATAGGCTCGTATACGGCGGCGATGAACGGTCTTGACGCTATTGTGTTCACCGCGGGCATGGGCGAGAACAACCCCGAGCTGCGCGAGCGCGCATGCTCGAACATGGAGTTCTTCGGCATCAAATTTGACAAGGAAAAGAACGCAAAGACGCATCACCAGAGCGACAACGTCGAGCTCTCGACGCCCGATTCGCGCGTTAAGGTATACGTTATCCCGACGAACGAGGAGCTCGCTATCGCGCGCGATACGGAGCGCATCGTAAGCGGCAGATAAATCTTGAAAAAGATCGGAAAAGATATTGACGCGGACGTGAAAACACCGTCCGCGTCAAAAAAAGATACGGAAAAGCGGCGGCTGCCGAGACTGCGGCTGTCGAACGCGCAGGTCATAATCATCGGATTTGCCGCGATGATACTCGTCGGCGCGGTGCTCTTGATGCTGCCGATATCGACGGCGGACCGCAAAGGCGCGACGTTCTCCGACGCGGTATTTACCGCGACGTCGGCGGTATGCGTGACGGGACTCGTCGTGCAGGATACTGCGACTTACTGGTCCGCGTTCGGTCAGGCAGTCATAATCACGCTGATACAGATAGGCGGCATGGGAGTCGTGACCGTCACGGTCGCAATATCGCTCGTGTCGGGCAGGCGCATCGGACTGCGCCAGCGCAGCACGATGATGGATTCGATATCGGCGCCGCAGGTCGGCGGCATCGTCAAGCTGACGGGCTTTATACTCATAATGACGGCGGTGTTCGAGCTTATCGGCGCCGTCGCGATGGCGCCCGTGTTCATTTCAAAGCTCGGCGCGGGACGCGGCATCTGGTACGCGGTTTTCCACTCGATATCGGCGTTCTGCAACGCGGGATTCGACCTCTTTGGCATTGACGGAAAGTTTTCGTCGCTGACGGGGTATCACGATAACGCCGTCGTCAACGTTGCGATAATGCTGCTTATAATCATCGGCGGCATCGGATTCCTCGTATGGGACGACGTGAGAACGAACAAGTGGCATCTGCGCCGCTACCGTATGCAGAGCAAGGTCGTGCTCGTCGTGACGCTCGTGCTCATATTCGCGCCGGCGCTGTGGTTCTTCTTCCTCGAATTCGCGGACGAGCCGCTCGGCGTGCGCGTGCTGCACTCGCTTTTCCAGTCGGTGACGCTGCGCACGGCGGGCTTCAACACCGTCGATTTCTCGCTGATCAGCTCGTCGGGACTCGCGATAATGATAGTGCTGATGCTTATAGGCGGCTCGCCCGGCTCGACGGCGGGCGGCATGAAGACGACGACGGCGGCAGTTATGACGTCGACGGCGATGTCGGTGTTCCGCCGCCGCGACGACGCGCATTTCTTCGGGCGCAGGATATCGCCCGATACGATACGCGACGCGGCGACGCTCGTGACGATGTACGTGCTCTTATTTTTGACCGGCGGCATAGTGATATCGGTAGTCGAGGGACTGCCGCTCGGCGAGTGCCTGTTTGAAACGGCATCGGCTGTCGGAACGGTCGGTCTTACAATGGGCATCACGCCGTCGCTCGGCATCATCTCGCGCATAATCCTGATCGCGCTGATGTATTTCGGACGCGTAGGCGGGCTGACGCTCATATTCGCGGTCACGTCGCCGACGGCGGCTCCGTCGTCGAAGCTGCCGCAGGAGAAGCTGACGGTCGGCTGATATACGGTCGACAATGAAAGGATAAGAAATTGAAAACAGTATTACTTATCGGACTCGGAAGATTCGGAAAGCACATAGCGCGCAAGCTGTACGAGCTGCGGCACGAGGTCCTCGCCGTCGATACGGACGAGGAACGCGTAAACGAGGTGCTACCGTACGTCACGAGCGCGCAGATAGGCGACAGCACGAATCAGGAATTCCTCGAATCCCTTGGGATAAAGAATTTCGACGTCTGCATCGTCGCCATCGGCGACGACTTCCAAAGCTCGCTCGAAACGGCGTCGCTGCTTCACGAGCTCGGCGCGAAGCGCGTCATCGCGCGCGCGTCGAGGGGCGTTCAGGCGAAGTTTCTGCTCAGAAACGGCGCAGACGAGGTCGTATATCCCGAAAAGCAGCTCGCGTCATGGACGGCGCTGCGCTGCACGTCGGATCACATCATCGACTATGTCGAGCTCGACGACGGCTACGCGATAGCGGAGCTCGAGGTGCCGGACGAATGGATAGGCAAGACGATACTGACCCTCGACGTCCGCAAGCGATACGGACTGACGATACTCGCTATACGACGCGACGGCAAGCTAAACATGAGCATCACGGCGGACACGGTGATGAGCGGCGACACGTCTGTGCTCGTGCTCGGCACCGAAAAGGCGATACAGAAGTGCTCAAATAAATAAACGCGTCGTCGTCACTGTGCGTGACGATAAAGCGCTTGAAAACGGAGGCGCGGGGGAGAATGTTTTCTCCCCTATTTTGTAAAATCTATGGAGATACGACCGCTTGACAGAGATGCGATGGAAAAGGCGCGCATACGTCAGTCGATGCTCGCAAAGCCGCCGGGCAGCCTCGGCATGCTCGAGGAGCTGTCGGTACAGATGGCGGGCATCACGGGACGAGTCAAAAACGAGATCAGGTCAAAGCGCCTTTTCGTGTTCGCCGCCGACAACGGCGTATGCGCGGAAGGCGTAACGAGCGCGCCGCAGTCGGTGACGGCGGCGCAGACGGCGGGACTCGCAAAGTGCAGGGCGGGCGGCGCCGTCATAGCGAAGCACTTCGGGTGCGAGGTGACGGTGATCGACGTCGGCGTCGCCGGAGAAGTCGACATTGACGGCGTGATAAACAAAAAGATCGCATACGGGACGCGGAATATCGCCGAAGGACCCGCGATGACGCGGCAGGAGGCGGAGGCGGCGATGAAGGTCGGGTTCGACGCCGCTTTCTCGTCGACGGAAGATATAATCGGCGTCGGCGAGATGGGGATAGGCAACACGACTACTTCGTCGGCGGTACTCGCCGCGCTGACAGGCAGCGACGTGGCAGCCGTCACCGGACGCGGCGGCGGCATAACGGACGAATCGTACATGCGTAAAATAAAGGTGATCGAGCGCGCGCTCGCGGTGAACGGACCCGACCCGACGGATGCGGTCGACGTTATCGCAAAGGTCGGCGGACTCGACATCGCGGCGATGACGGGCGCGTTCCTCGGCGGCGCGGCACGGCGCGTGCCCGTCGTCATAGACGGATTCATCTCGGTCGTGGCGGCGCTCTGCGCGAGCCGCATCTCTCCTATCGCGCGCGAATACATGATAGCGTCGCACGAATCGTTTGAGGTCGGGTACAGGATCGCATCGCGCGAGCTGTCGCTATGCCCGATGCTGAAGCTCGGCATGCGGCTCGGAGAGGGAAGCGGATGCCCGCTCGCGTTCGAGATAGTGTCTGCGTCGTGCGCGGTCATGAACGGCATGGCGACGTTTGCGGAGGCAGACATTGACGACGCATACCTTGACGAGATACGAAAGGGCGACAAATTCACTGTGAGAGGCGATAAGACATGACGGCGCTCATATGCGGCGGCAGCAAGAGCGGCAAATCGGACGCGGCGCAGCGCATGGTGTCAAAATTGGCGCGTGATCTATGCGCGCCGCTATATTACGTCGCGACGATGGAGCCGTCGGACGACGAGGACAGGAAACGCATATCAAAGCACATCGAGAACCGCGCGGGACTCGGTTTTGAGACGATCGAGCGATGCCGCGATATAGGCGGCGTCCTCGACATCGGCGGCGACGGCGGCGTTTATCTCGTCGACAGTGTGACATCGCTTTTAAACGGCGAAATGTTCCCGCCGCCAGACTATGCGGAGGACGCGGACGCGCCGTCAAGATGTGCTGCGGGACTATGCCGCATAGCGAACGAGGCGGCGGGAGCAGTATTCGTCGCCGACTACATTTTTTCCGACGCGGAGACGTATGACGCAGGCACGGAGCGGTACAGGCGCGGACTCGCGTACATTTGCCGCGCACTCGCGGACGTGTGCGACGTCGTCGCCGAGGCGAGCTCGGGGATACTGACGTATTACAAGGGAGGCGCGGTATGAAGCGCATACGCGATTTTTTCACCGCCATGGCGATGGCGTTTTCGATGTTCTGCGCGATACCGTGTCCGTTCCACGCGTGGCGCGACGAGCTGCGCGGCACATCGACGCTCTTTTTGCCCGTCGTCGGCGCGTTCATCGGCGCGATTTGGATGGCGGCAGCATACGTGATGGAGGCGCTCGCCGCGCCCGTGCTCATCTGCGCCGCCGTCATGTGCGCGTACCCGATACTGATAACGGGCGGCATCCACATGGACGGCTTTTTGGACGTAACGGACGCCGTAAAATCGTGGCGCGACGTCGACGAAAAGCGGCGTATATTGAAAGATCCGCACGTCGGTTCGTTCGCGGTCATCAACTGCGCGCTCTACATCATGGCGGAGTTCGCGCTGTTCGCGTCGAAAAAGGACGGCGCAAACATGCTCTCGCTTTTGTTTATACCGACAGCGTCCCGCGCCGCCGCCGCGTTCGCGGTGACGGTGCTGCGCCCGATGGCGCACAGCGAATACGCAGGCGCGCACAAACAGGGAGTGAAACGGTCGCACGTTATCGTGACCGTCGTCGAGATCATCGCATGCATATGCGGCGCGTTTCTGTGCGGCGTCGACTGCGGCGCGGCAGCATCGGCGACTGTCGCGGGATATACGGCGGCATCGTTCTGCGCGTTCCGCTCGCTCGACGGCATGTCGGGCGACGTGTCGGGGTATGCGCTCGTTATAGGCGAGCTGTGCGGCGTCGCCGTGTACGCGCTTATGTGACGGAGGGGAAATGAAGCTCATAATCGGAGGCGCTTATCAGGGAAAGCGCGAATTTGCAAAGAAACAGTACGGCTTTGACGACGCAGACGTTTTCGACTGCGCGGAGCATGACGGCGGCATCGACTTCGCCGCACCGTGCGTGTGTGCGCTTGAGGAATACGTGCGGCGCGCGGTGAAAAACGGCGTCGACGCGACGGCGCACCTCAAATCGCACCGCGGCGAATGGGCAAACACCGTTTTCATA
>CANQMJ010000085.1 GCA_947624945.1 uncultured Clostridia bacterium
TGCACAGTGCACGCTCGATCTCTTGTCGAAGGACGCGATAGCGAAGCTGCTCGAGGTCATGCACGGCGAATATTACTGCCGCATGCCGCAGTATTTCGGCGGCACGATAAAGGGATTTTTCTACGACGAGCCGTTTCTGTCTTTCCCGCTGCCGTACACGTTTGATCTGATCGAAACGTTCAAGGCGCGCAAGGGCTACGACCCGACGGAGAGTCTGCCGCTTCTTGTGACGGGCGGCGGCGGACGCGCCCGCGACGACTGGCGCGACGTCGCAACATCGATGATGGCGGAGGTATTCTTCGGCGGAATGCAGACGTGGTGCCACGAGCACGGCGTCGAGCTCGTCGGTCATCAGGACCTCGACCACGACGTCCGCTCGACAAATTCCGTCAGCGGCGATTTCTTCAAAAACAATATCTACAACGACGCGCCCGGCGTCGACTACATTTGGGCGCAGATAAGACCCGACCACACCGCCGACTATCCGCGCCTCGCCGGTTCGTTCCGCCGCATGACGGGGAAGTCGCACGCGACGAGCGAGTCGTTCGCGGCGACAGGGTACTGTCTGCACCCCGACTACATGCGCTGGGCGATGGAGTATCAGGCTGTGCGCGGCATCGACAGATTCTATCTGATGATAGCGGCGCCGGAAGGCGGTCACGGCTTCGGTACGCCGCTCGATTTCGACCATCCCGCATCAAGGCTGTTCGCGAAGGACGTGAACGATCATGTCGCAATAACGGGCAAAATGCTGAACGAGAACGCGCCAGCCGCGTCGGTCGCGCTCTATGTGCCGCGCCGTCAGCTCTCGGCGGAGTATCCGCCGTCGCGGGCGAACAGAGTGTCGCTGCACATGCCGTGGGAGTGGGTGAACGATACGGCGGAGGCGCTGCTGTACGCGCCCGTTGATTTCGAGTACATATGGGACGACATGATAACGTCGCTTCCATTTGACGAAAAAGACGGCGCGCTCGTGGTGCCGACGGGGCAGAGGATAACGACCGTCGTCGTACCAGCCGTGTACGCGCTGCCGGGAGACGTCGCGGAAGTCTTTCACAAAATGCAGGACGCAGGTGCGAATATCGTTTTTGTCAGCTATGCGTCGGAGGGGTTCGTCGGCTCGCCCGTATGCACGTACCCGCGCGACATCGCAAAATATGTGCCGCATGAGGTCGGGATAAGCGGCGGCGGACGCGTGTCTTTGACGGCAAGAAATGCGGACGGCGGGAAACTGTACTTTATGCTCAACGAGTCGGCGCAGCCGTATGCGGGAAAGCTCGGATTCTCGCTTCCCGGTCATTTGCAGCGGTTCGATTTCGTAAGCCGACAATTCTTTGACGCGGACGGCGACGCGGACACGTTAGAGCTTGCGCCGCTCGAACTCGCTGTATATAAGCTTTCGGACGCGCCGTGCGGCGCGGTTGTGCGCCGTGCGAACGGGGAATGCGTGTTCCCGACAGGGTGGTGTGTGACGCTGCCGTCGGGGGAGAAAGCGGAACTTGACGTGCTCTGCGACTGGCGGCAGTTTGCGGGCGACTATTCGGGCACGCTTGAATATACGGCTTCGTTTGACATTGCCGATGCGGGCGATTATATGCTGTCGCTCGGCAAGGTCTGCTATGCGGCGAAGGTGAAGATCGACGACTGCGACGAAATATCGCTGCCGTTCGCGCCGCATAAAACGGACGTTACACTGTCTGCGGGCAGTCATACGCTGCGCGTGACGGTGCTGAACGCGGACGTCACGTCCGTGCTCGGTTCGCCCGAGGCGGAGACGAGGGCGCGCGAGACGCGGCGGTTCAAGGACATATTCGAAAACGACCGCGACTATGTCGAGTCGGGACTGCTAGGCCCCGTTTATCTGCGCCGGTATGCGGACGATGACGATGACGAGTAAAAAATTCACACGTTCGACATACAGAGCACATCATTTTTCCACATATAAGAAGTAGAATAAAATAAACGAAGAAATAAACAAAAGGCAGGTAATAAAGTATGAAACGCATAATTTCACTCATCCTCGCAGCGATAGCGGTATCGCTTTGTCTGTTCGCGTGCTCGAACGACGGCACACCGAACGAAACGGACGATCGGAACGGCGGCACGAACGCGCCGTCCGGAAACGGCGGCAGTCCGGCAGGCTCGAACGGCGGCAGCTCGAACAGCGGCGGAGACGCCGAGACCGAGGATCCGACGGGCAGATACACGAAGTTCGACCTCCGCGCGTCCTACGACGAGACGGAAGCGGTGAAGATCACGTTCTCCGAGACGTCGGCGACGGTCGAGGGCAAGGGAGCCGAGGCATCCGGCACGACGGTCAGCATCACGCGCGACGGCACGTACATCATATCGGGCTCGTGCTCGGACGGCAGGATAATAGTCGAGGTGCCGTCTACGGACAAGGTGCAGCTCGTGCTTTCGGGACTCAAGCTGACAAGCAAGTCGAGCGCGCCGATATGGATAAAGGGCGCGGACAAGACGTCGATAACGCTCGCGGACGGAACCGTGAACTCGCTCGCCGATACGGGCGAATATACGGACGCGAATGTGGACGGTGAGCCGAACGCGTGCCTTTTCTCGAAGGACGACCTGACCATCAACGGTACGGGCTCGCTCGAGGTAACCTCGAACGTCAACAACGGCATTACGTCTAAGGATGACCTTAAAATAGTCAGCGGTACGATAACGGTCAACGCGCAGAATCACGGCATACGCGGCAACGACAGCGTGTCGATACGCGGCGGCGCGATAACGGTGTCGGCGAAGAACGACGGCATCAAGTCCTCGCAGGAGGAAAAAGAGGGTAAGGGCTACATATACATCGACGGCGGCACGATCTCGATAGACGCCGGCGACGACTGCCTCCAGGCTCCGCGCGATATAACGATAACGGCTGACGCGAGCGTCAGCGTCGACGCGGGCGGCAAACAGGTCAACTGCGACGGCACGACGAACATCGCGGAGGGCGCGCTCAAATAAAAAGGGAAGGGGACGTGAAGTCCCCTTTCTTTTCCGCTGTGAAATCGCCGTGTCCCCCGTTGACACATGCAAAATAATTTGATATAATAGATAGGTGTAAATTTGACTGCGAGGCGGACGCGTATGAGTGTGGGATTCGATTCTGTGCCGGGCAACGACGAGCTGAAACATCTGCTCGCGCGCGAGCTTTCGGACGGGACGCTGTCGCACGCGTACATCATCGAGGGCGAGCGCGGCGTCGGCAAGCGTGCGCTCGCGGACGCTGTCGCGAAAGCGGCGCTGTGTCAGGGCGTCGGTGAACGTCCGTGCGGCGAGTGCGCGTCGTGCCGTCACTTTGAGGCAAAGTCGCACCCAGACGTGACCGTAGTCGGACGCGACGGAAAAGCGACGATAGGCGTCGATGTGATACGCGACATGCGCGCGGACACGCACATAATCCCGTCGGAGTCGGAGCGCAAGGTGTACATAATCGAGGACGCCGACACGATGACGGCGGCGGCGCAGAACGCGCTTCTTCTGTCGCTTGAGGAGCCGCCTCCGTACGTACTGTATCTGCTTTTATGTACAGATTCGAAGTCGCAGCTCGAAACGATACGGTCGCGCGCAGCATGTCTGCACATGAGGCCGTGTACGGAGTCGGAGCTTGGCGAGTATCTGACGCGCACATACGGCAGTAGGGCAAAGCGGGTGCGCGAAAACGACGCTTTGTGGCGCGAGCTGCTCGTCGGCGCGGGAGGCAATCCGGGAACTGCGGCGGAGCTGCTCGATGAAAAAGCGCTTTTGACGTATATCGAGCGCAAAAAATCGACGCTCGCGCTCGTGACGTCAATGATGTCGGGCGGCGCGGACGCTGTAACGACGGTGACGTCGTCCGCGATGCGGAAGCTGAAGCGCGACGACGCGGCGCAGATACTCGACGACGGCGAACGCGCTGTGCGCGATATGATTATGGCGAAGAAAACGGACGGCTTCGACCTCTGCTTTTTCCCGACGGCTGACGATGCGCGAAACGCTGGGTCTGCGTTCACGTCGCGGACGCTGTGCATGACGGCGGCGGAGCTTCGCGCATCGAGGGACGAGCTCGATGCAAACATGTCGGTGCCGACGGCGCTGTTGTCGCTTGCGATAAGGATAAAGAATATCTGAGCAAACGCTCATAAATTTTACAGGACGAAAGGGTGCGGAGCCGAGCCCCGCACGCAGGCAGAAATGTCGGAAGAAATAAAGGAAACACCGCGCGAGGCGGGAGAAAATAATAACGGCGGCAGCGGAAACGGCGGCAGACGCCGCGGAGGGCGCAGACAGGGACAGTACAGACAGCGCTCGCAGAAGCAGCAGCAAAAGACGGCGCAGAATGACGAAGCCGCTGAAAGACAAGAAGTTCGCGCGGAGGATCGTGCGGTACAGACGGAGGGTGCGCCCGCGCAGCAGTCCGCTCAGAGCCGTGCGAACGGGAGAAACGCTCAGCGCAACAGACGCGGTGGCAGAGGCGGCAGAAGCAGCCGTCCCGCGCGCGTTTTGTCGGAGAACGTGATAGTCACGGACAGGGATGAGGCGGACGTTATGCAGACGCGCCCTGCGGCGCCCGTCGTCGAGGACAAATCAAAGTACAACACGATACCCGATCACTGGTTCGGAGAAGAGGCGGCGGAGACTGCGCCCGAGCCGGTCGAAACTGTCGAGATCGTGGGCGTGCGCTTCAAGGACAGCGGCAAGGTGTACTATTTTGCCCCGATGGGGTACGAGTGCCGCGAAGATATGGAAGTCATTGTCGAAACGGCGCGCGGGATAGAGTTCGGCATCGTGTCGATACCGAACAGGCAGGAGCCCGTGACGGCGCTTGCGGCGGCGCTCCGTCCCGTCGTCAGGATAGCGACGGACGCCGACAAGGAGCGTCACGCGCGCAACGTCGAAAAAGAAGCCGAGGCGATGAAGATATGCGCGCGGAAGATAGAGGAGCATTCGCTCGCGATGAAGCTCGTCGAGGCGGAGTACACGTTCGACAACAGCAAGCTGACGTTCTATTTCTCCGCCGACGGCAGAGTTGATTTCCGCGAGCTCGTAAAGGACCTCGCGTCAGTGTTCCGCACGCGCATCGAACTGCGTCAGATAGGGATACGCGACGAGGCGAAGCTGCTCGGCGGACTCGGCATATGCGGGCGTCCGTTCTGCTGCTGCACGTTCCTTTACGATTTCAACCAAGTCTCGATAAAGATGGCGAAGGAGCAGAATCTCTCGCTCAACTCGACAAAGATCTCGGGCACATGCGGCAGGCTGATGTGCTGTCTGCGATATGAAAACGACGTCTACGACGAGGAGATAAGGCGGACGCCGCGCGTCGACAGCATCGTCCGCACGAAGGACGGAAGCGGCGTCGTCATAGACTCGCAGCCGCTCGCCGGTAAGGTGACGGTGCGCTTCGGCGACGGCGACTCGGGAGAGGTCAAGTCCTACGACCGCGACGAGGTGACTGTCGTCGGTCACAGAAAAGGCGGCGCAAAACCGGCGGAGGACGCGGACGAGGCTGATATAGACTCGGGCGAGGAAAGTCCGAAAAACGATACCATGTAAAAAAAGTCGTACTTTTCTATGTAAAACCTCTTGCATTTGCGGAGTTTTGTGGTAGAATATATGCAGAATCAAAATACATAATGGAGGATTTCACAAATGGCATACAAGATCGATACTGAAAAGTGCCTCGGCTGCGGCGCGTGCGCATCCGAATGCCCGGTAGAAGCTATCTCTGAGGGCGAAGACGGCAAGTACGTGATCGACCCCGAGAAGTGCCTCGAGTGCGGCGCTTGCGCAGGTGTTTGCCCCGTTGAGGCTCCCGAGCAGGAATAATCGGACGACGGTCAAACGACACGAACATAACGGAAACGCCGCGTTTATACGCGGCTGTTTCTGTATTTGAGGGCATTTATGGACAACGTGACCGACAACATTTTGCGCGGCGAGCGCGTCGACAGGATAAACGACGATATAACGCTTATACAGCTCTCGGACGGGCTCACGTTCACGACGGACGCGTATCTGTTGTCCGCGTATGTGCGCCGTCCGGCGGGGAAGCATGTGACCGCGGTCGAGCTTGGCGCGGGAACGGGAGTCGTGTCGCTGCTCGCGGCGGCGAGAAAGCGCGCGGACGTCATTTTGGCGGTCGAGGCGCAGGAAAAATTCGTCTCGATAATGCGCAGGAACGTGGAGATAAACGGACTTTCGGACGCGGTAAGACCGATGCTCGCGGACGTCAGGGACGTGAAGGCGGGCGAGCTTGGGACGTTCGACTTCGTGTTCTCGAATCCGCCCTATATGCGCGCGGGTTCGGGATATGAGAACGCGAGCGGGGAGAAGAACATGGCGCGCCGCGAGGTCATGGGGACGATATACGATTTCTGCGCTGCGGCGGGACGTCTTTGCCGTTACGGCGGCATGTTCTACGTCGTTTACCGCCCCGACAGGCTCGCGGAGCTTTGCTCCGCTTTGAGAGATAACGGATTTGAGCCTAAGTCGATGACGTTCATGTCCGCGGATGCGGACAGTGCGCCGTCGCTGCTGTTCTGCTCCGCGAAGCGCGGCGGCGCGCCCGGCATGAAGGTGACATCGCCCTTGTTCGTATACGAGCGCGGCACGCGGACGGAGACAGAGGATTTCAGACGCATATATGAGACGGGGAGCTTCCCCGACAAATTCACCGTGAGGTGACGGTATGGAAAGCGATAAAAATATAAACATCGTCGAGTCGGCGGCGGGCGCGGACGAAAACGAAAAAAACCGCGTTCTTGGCGGCGTGCTGTATCTCGTCGGCACACCGATAGGCAATATGGCGGATCTGTCGCCGCGCGCGGTCAAGGTGCTGTCGGAGGTCGACTTCGTCGCCGCCGAGGACACAAGACACACGGGGCGGCTGCTGTCGGCTGTCGGGGTATCGAAGCCGATGGTCAGCTACTACAAGGACAACATGGCGCAGTCGGGGCGCAGGATCGTGGAGCGGCTGCAAAAGGGCGAGTCGTGCGCGCTCTGCACGGACGCGGGAATGCCCGCGATAAGCGACCCCGGCGAGGAGCTTGTTAAGATGTGCGCGGCGGCGAGCATCAACGTGACATGCGTGCCCGGACCGTGCGCGGCGGTGACTGCGCTGTCGCTGTCGGGAGCTGACACGAGGACGTTCGTGTTTATGGGTTTTTTGCCGCCCGAGGGCAAGCCGCGGCGCGACGCTCTCTCGGAGGCTGCCGCCGAGCGCAGGACGGTGATACTGTACGAAGCGCCGCACAGGCTGAAAAAGACGCTTTCCGACCTTTTCGACGCATGCGGCGGCGAGCGCGGACTCGACGTGTGCCGCGAGCTGACGAAGCTGAACGAACAGACCGTTCGGTCGACGGTCGGGGAAGTGAAGGCGATGTACGACTCGGTCGAGCCGAGAGGCGAGTATGTGCTCGTTTTGCACGGCAGGATGGGAGGCGAGGACTGGCGTTCGCTGTCGGTGCGCGAGCATGTCGAGATGTACGAGCGGTCGGGAATGTCGCGTATGGACGCGATGAAGGCGGCGGCGCGCGACCGCGGCGTCGGCAAAGCGGAGATTTACAGGGAATTGAACGTCAGGCAGACGTGAAGCAGACGGCGATTTGATGTAAAGCGACCGCCCGCACATCGTAAAAGCGATGTGCGGGCGGTTTTTGCGTTATTCAGTTTCAAAAAAGTTTTACAACGTTGCGGCAAACGGGTCCGCCAAAGCATTGTAAAATTGATCCTATGAGCGATCAGTCATTGTTTTTGTTGTTGCTGTCGCCGTTATAGTTGAAGAGAACGACTAATGCTGCGGCTAAAGCGATCGTAAAGAGGATGCCTATATTTTTAGAATCATCCGTCAGTGCTTGTGAAGTATATGCGTAAGCGATACATCCACCCAAAAATGTTACAATCAGGACGATCAACGCTTTCCAAATATTTTTTCTCATGTTTCCCCCTCGATTTGTCTGTGGATCTGAATTAATATTATGGAATATAATGTACTTCTCTCAAAATTCTACTTATAACATAATTAACATCTTAAATTTAAGTCTATTATCAAAATCCGAATAAATAATGACGAATACGTGAACACTATGAGAATTTTGCGTGAAATATATGTGAAATTTAGTTTACCGAAACGGGGAAGTGCATGGAGTTGTTTGAAAGGAAGATGCATACAGTCCGAAATCATTTTTCGGGATAGTCGGGTATTCTCTTTTTCCATCTGCCCGCCGCGTACGCGATGACGTGGAGCACCATGCCGATGAGCCACGACACGAGCAACGATATCGGTATGCAGCGATAGTCGCCCTTCGGCAGCGCGTCCGACTTGGTGAACGCTGCTATCGCGTACGCTATCGGTACGCGCATCGCGACAGTCGTTATGAGCGACAGCCACATCGGCGTCATAGTATCGCCCGCGCCGCGCATGACGCCCGCCAGCGACTGCGTCACGCCCATCGCGACGTATCCGGCGGCAAGTATGCACATCATGCCGAAGCTCATCTCGACGAGCTCCTCGGCTCCGGGCTTAGACATATCGGTGAACATGCTCATGAGCGGGTGACCGAACAAAAGTATGAGCGCGAGGAAGAACGCGGATACGGCAACCGCCATGACGGTGCCCTGAACGGTGCCTTTTTTGAGTCTGTCGAACTTTCGTGCGCCGACGTTCTGTCCCGTGTATATCGTCATTGCCTGACCGAACGAGAAGTTCGGCATCATGGCGAAGCCGTCGACGCGCATGACGATGACGTTTGCCGCCATGACAGCGTCGCCGAAGCTGTTCGTCAGTCTCTGCACGAGCAGCATCGCGACGGAGAATATCGCCTGCGTGAGTCCCGACGGTATGCCGAGGCGCATCATCTCGACGGTGACGCGCGTCAGCTTGAAGTAAACGAGCTTAATGTCAAATACGTCGCGCATGTGCATCATTTTTATGTAGCAGAGTATCGCCGATATAGTCTGCGATATTATCGTCGCGAGCGCGACGCCCATGACCTCGAGTTTGAGTCCGATGACGAACCACAGGTCAAGACCTATATTGAGTCCCGCGGATACGAGCAGGAACGCGAGCGCCGATATAGAGTCGCCCATTCCGCGCAGAACGCCCGAGAGGATGTTGTAGTAGAACGTGCCCGCGATGCCGAGGAAGCAGACGATGAGATAGTCGTGCGCCCAGCGGAAGATGTCGCCCTCGGGCGTGTCGAGTATCGTCAGAAGCGGGTCGGTTATGAGCGTGCCGAGCGCCATGACGATGATCGAACCTATGGCGGTGAGTGTGATGCAGTTGCCGATAGTGGTCGAGAGCATCTTGCGGTCGCGAGCGCCGAAATACTGCGAAACGAGCACGCCGACGCCCGTCGATATACCGATGAGCAGTGCGAGCATCAGGTTGAGTATCGGTCCCGCGACGCCGACGGCGGAAAGCGCCTTCGTGTCGACGTAGTGGCCGACGACGATAGTATCGACGGTGTTATAAAGCTGCTGTGCGATGTTGCCTATCAGCATAGGTATCGCGAATTCGGCGATACGTACTGCAGGCGGACCGACGGACATGTCCTTCGGTGAAAAAAACGATTTAAGCGACTGCGAAAACGAGCCCATAGAAAAACCTCAAAACTTCCTTCCCAAAATTATCATCGTTACAAAATCGGACCGCTTTCGCGGCAAACGACGGCGCCACATAACATTACGGCAAAACCGGTCCGTCACGCGACGCTTATAATACTATATCACGTATTATTATATATGTCAAATACGCAATATGACCGATATTGCGGCCCGATACGGCACATTTATTTGTAAAAGTTTCCGATAATGCGGCGGTTTATGGCGAATGTGCGGCGGCGCGACGGCGTATGCGGGAAGTTTACAGAAAATTAACAATTCTGTAAAGACAAAAAACCGTCTTTTATGGTATACTTATAACAATTATCTGACGAAAGGAAACTTTTTCGATGGATAACAAGGATAGCAGGGAAGAAAACAACGAAAACGAGGGCAAAGCGTCAGCCGCTCCCGACCAAACCGCCGCGCGCGGTATCTTTTCGCCGCCGCGCAGGCTTGAGTTTCTGTATCTTTTGCCGATACTCTTGTCGGTCGTCGTGACGTTCCTCGCGATGAACGGCGACAGATCGCAGGAGAATATCGGGCGCAGCAACAATATACTGCTGTGCATGATAATGATAATCGAGATGGCGGTTTTAATGTTCGTTCATCCGCGAATGCCGAAGTGGTGCGGCTGGATACTGTTTGCGGCAGCGCCTCCGTGCGCGACGCTTCTGATGGAGTACATGTCGCACGACCTGTCCGAGATGAAGACGAACATACTGTGGC
>CANQMJ010000086.1 GCA_947624945.1 uncultured Clostridia bacterium
GACGCCGCGTCCGCGTCGTTTGCGGAGATAAAGAAAACGCTTGGCTCCGTCGCCGACGACAAGGGCACGATAGTGCTCGCCACAGTTGAGGGCGACGTCCACGACATAGGCAAGAACATCTGCGCGGCGATACTGTCCAACTACGGCTACGACGTCCGCGACCTCGGCCGCGACGTGAAGCCAGAACGCGTCGTCGAGGAGGTATTGCGCACCGGCGCGCGCCTCGTCGGGCTGTCCGCGCTCATGACGACGACAGTACCCGCGATGAAGCGAACGATAGAGGCGCTTCGCGCGTCCGGCGCGGACTGCAAGATACTCGTCGGCGGCGCTGTTTTGACCGAGGAGCTCGCCGCCGAGATCGGCGCCGACTATTACTCGCCCGACGCGATGTCCGACGTGAAGATCGCCGCCGAGGTATACGGCCGCTGACATATTTACACACAAAAAATCACCGATACGGGGCACGACGCCTCATATCGATGATTTTTGTTTTGCTGTCACGAGTACCGCGCCACGATAAGCAACACTGCGATGACGAGCAGCTCCGCGCCGCGTCCCGTCAGCGCCATGTAGACTGCCGCGACCCATACCGCCGTCAGCGTGACGCCGCATACGGCGCGGCACGTCCGCCACGCTTTGTTCGCGTCGTCGGTAAAAATACACAAAAGTGCATACATCATCATGCTGCCGTCGCTGCCGTCGAGGGGCAGGAGATTGAACAGCGCCGCGCCGACGCAGTATGCGGCAAATTGCGTATGCGCGTGAAATATCGCCGCAGCGATAATGTTGGCGATACAACCGCCCGCGTAAACGGCGAGCGCGCGCATATATGACGCGCCGTCCGCGTCCGCGCGGAGCGAAAGTCCTCCCCCGCCCCGCCGCAAACGAAATCCGCGCATGCGCACGCCGGCGAGCATCGCCGCCGTGATGTGACCAATCTCGTGACATACGACCGCCATAGTGAGGGCGGGCAAATCGCCCGCCCTCACCTCGTGTGCTCGCTTATGTACTCGTCCGCGAGCTCCCGTATCCGCATATCGTCCGCCGCGTCTGTGTCGGCGTAAGTCTCGTATTCGTCGACGTACGACATTACATACGACGCTTCAAATGCATCGGCGGCCACCGCACTTTCGACCGACGTCGTATCTGCGGCGATGACGCCGCCCGCCATATATGACGCTGCGGCACACAACAGCACCGACGCCGCCGCGCGCACGTTCACGCGTCGTTGCCGCTCGTTTTTCATGCCTCCGCGCGGCACGTATACCGTTTCATAAAAATCGGGTCTGTCATTCGGCAGCTGCATAAAACACCTCCGATATCGTCTCTTACGAAGTATCATATGCGCCGCCGCGCGCATTTATTCGACCGCTTTGAGCGATTCCGCCATGTGTATTTTCGATATCTGCCGCCGCATGAGAAGATTCACCGCCGCCGCGAACACCGTCGTTATAACGAACGCGAGCACGTAGTCCTGCCACGTCGTCACCGTTTCGAAGTGGACGAAATCTATCTTTATTCGACTCATCACGAACGCGTGGAGCGCCGTGCCGAGCGGCAGTCCCAGTATCGCCGCCATCACCGACAGTATCACGTTCTCGCGCAGGATGTAGCTGTCCGTCTCGCGCGGATAAAACCCGAGCACGAGAACTGTCGCGACCTCGCGCGAGCGCTCGGCAAGGTTGATGTTCGTCAGGTTGAATATGACTATGAATGCGAGCGCTCCCGAGAACGCTATTATCATGATGATGATGTAATCGAGGCATTCGAGCGCGCTCGATACGGCGTCGCGCGTCGACGCGGTGCGTTTCACCGCCGTGACGCTGTCCATATCGAGGAATCGCTGCGCCTCATCGTCGATATCGCCGCCGTCGGGAATACGGCAGAGCGACGTGTTCGGCTTATATTCGTCAAGCATATCGGAGAGCGTCGGCGCGCCGACTATGACGTAATTGTCGATGAAGTTGTCGAATATCCCCGACACGCGCACTGTCGTCTCGTTCCCGTCCGCGTCGCGCAGGCGAAGGCTGCCGCCGACGTTCACGCTCAGCATCTCGGATGCGCGGACGCTTATTATCGCCTCGCCGCCGCCCGGGAAAGGTACGTTTTCACCGCCGTCGGCGAAGTGCCAGAATCCGTCGGGCGCGCTCTCGAACGCGTACAAATTGACCGAGCTCGTCTTGCCTCCCGCACTCGCGTCGACGCGGTGAACGGCGCACAACGTCATATCAACATCGCCCGCATCGTCCGCAAACGCGTCTTCATCGTCAAAGCCGATCTCGAGGTCATACGTCTGCACCTCTTCGAATTGCCTGTCTCCGACGTCCGTCATCGAATCGCGTATGCCGAACGCGGTCACGACGAGCGCCGAGCAGCACCCGATGCCGATAAGCATCATGAACAGCCGCCTTTTGTAGCGGAGCATGTTGCGCGCCGTGATCTTTGAAAGAAACGACAGCCTGTTCCAAATAAAACCGACGTGCTCGAGTATGACTCTCTTGCCCGTTTTCGCCGCCTTCGGGCGGATGAGCTGCGCCGGCTGCTCCGACAGTCCGCGCCAGCACGACAGATATCCCGCGCCGACGATGAACACGAGCGCAACGATAAGCGTGCCGTACGCCAGCTCTGGCGACAGCACGAACTTTATCGGCGCGAAGTCGTAGAGCGCCGAATACGCGTACCAGAATATCTTCGGCAGTCCCCACGTGCCGAGAAAATAGCCCGCGCACCAGCCGAGAAGCGTTGCCGAACCCGAATAAAGCATATATTTCGCGGCGACGGCAGCGCCCGAAAATCCGAGCGATTTGAGCGTGCCTATCTGCGTGCGCTCCTCGTCGACCATTCTCGTCATCGTCGTCGTGCAGACGAGCACCGCTATCATGACGAAGAATATCGGCAGTATGTCCGCGATGCCGCTGATGATGGAGGTGTCGTTGTCGAAGCTGACGTAGCCCGCATCCTCGCGCCGCGAAAGCACGTACGTGTCCGGCTCCGGCACCGCGTCCTCGACAGCTTCGCGTATCGCAAGACCAGCGCCATCGTCAAAGTAACCGTCGGGCAACATATCGCGCATCTCTTCGGGTACGGCATCGAACAGCGCGTCCTCGATGAGACGTTCGCGACGCGCGTCCGCGAGCTCGTCGAGTTTATCGGCTATCGCGTCCTCGTTCATATCGAGCGCGTCGTTATATTCGTCGGTGTAAACGCCGTATCCGTCCGACAGCGCCGCATACATCACGTTGTACGTCTCGATGTCGGAGAATGCATCCTCTGTCACATAGAAAAACCCCGACAGCGCGCCCGAGCCTATCGTCGTCGTGCCGCGGTCAATTCCGACGTAGAGCGGCGTCGTACCGACGCCCACTATCGTGAACTCCGTCACCGCGAACACGCCGCCGTCGCCCGTCTCCGTGACCGTTATTTTCTTGCCGATGTCGCCCTCTCCGAAGTCCTCGTCGTCGGCGAATATCTCATCAGCCGCGCGCGGCAGCCTGCCCGCCGTCACGTCGGGCATGTTCATGCGCTCCGGCATCATGATGAATCTGTACGGCACGCCCTCGCCGTCGCTGCCCGCGCGCTTCATGAACGCGTCCGCGTAAAACGCGCACTCCGCGTCCTTTATGCCTGTCAGCGATTTTATATCGTCCGCGTCGTCTTTGTCGAATCCGAGAGTCGAGACGAGCCTGTAATCGTAAAAATCGTGCTCGGTATAATATTCGTCGAGCGTCTCTCTCATCGCGCGCTTCGTTATTTTGAGTCCGGAGAAGAACCCGACGCCGAGCGCCACGATCAAAAATATCGCCAAATACCGCGTAAAAAACGAACGTATCGTTCGAATCGTGAGCTTCAATACAGAGCGCATGTCACCACTCGATCTCGTCGATCGGCACGACGTTTTCGTTTTTGCAATTCTCCGTTATGCGTCCGCTCTTGATGCGGATCAAACGATCCGCCATCGGCGCTATCGCCTGATTGTGCGTTATCACGACGACGGTCGCGCCGCGCTCCCGCGACAGCAAATATAGAAGCGCGAGCACCTGCTTGCCCGTTGCGTAATCGAGCGCGCCCGTCGGCTCGTCGCACAGAAGCAGACGCGGATTCTTCGACAGCGCTCTCGCTATTGCGACGCGCTGCTGCTCGCCGCCCGAAAGCTGCGCCGGAAAATTGTTCATTCTGCCGCCGAGTCCCACCATTTCGAGCGCGTCGCGCGGCGGTATCGGGTCGCGGCAGAGCTGCGACGATATCTCCACGTTTTCGAGCGCCGTAAGATTGCCGATGAGATTGTAAAACTGGAACACGAATCCGACGTCGCGCCGTCTGTACTCCGTAAGCTCGCGCCGCGACAGCTTCGAGATGTCGCGGCCGTCAAAATATACGTGACCGTCCGTCACCGAATCCATGCCGCCGAGAAGGTTGAGAAGCGTCGTCTTGCCGGCGCCCGACGTGCCGAGCAGCACCGTGAACTCGCCACGGTCGATGCCGAAGCTCACCCCGTCGAGCGCGTTTATTTTCCCCTCTCCCGTACCGTACGTTTTATAAACGCTGTCAAACTCTATATACGACAAAAAATCGCCTCCAAATAAAAAAAGTCATCAGTTTTATAGGGGGTGCAGGGGGAAACTTTTGTCTAAAAGTTTCCCCCTGCGGAAAAATCAGTTATTATATGTACCCGAAAGGTCTGCGACCTTTGAGATTACGTCGTCCTTGATCTTAGACGTTTTGATCTTCTCCTGTAAGTATGACCAGAACTCCTCGCCGTCGTTAGGAAGCTCGACCCAGTCGTTCTTCCACGTCGACAGCATCATCGCGTTCGATATGGACAGTCCGCGTATGCCCTCCTCGCCGGGCGCGATCAGAGGCGTGCCGTGCAGGATATGGTCAGTGAAATTCTGGCATATCTCGGTGTGAGCGCCGCCCACGCCCTCGACCTCGACGTCGATGACCTCGAACGGTATCTTTCCGAATCCGTTGTCCGTCGTCGCGTTGTACTCGCGCTCGTCGACCTCGGTGCGGTAGAACTTGAGTCCCTTGCCCTCGCGGACGAGTTTACCGCGCGTGCCCGATATTTCGAGTCTGTTCGTGCCGGGGTATTCGCCCGTCGTCGTGATGAACACGCCCGTCGCGCCGTTCGGATACTCCGCGTACGCCGTCACGTCGTCCTCGACCTCGATGTCGTGGTACTGACCGAAGCGGCAGAACGCGCGTATGCGGTTCGGCATACCGAATATCCACTGCCACAAGTCGAGGTTGTGCGGGCACTGGTTGAGCAGCACGCCGCCGCCTTCGCCCGCCCACGTCGCGCGCCATCCGCCGCTGTTGTAGTACGCCTGCGTGCGGTACCAGTCGGTGATGATCCATACGCAGCGCTTGAGCTCGCCGAGCTCGCCCGCCGCTATCATGTCGTGCATCTTCTGATAATACTTGTCCGTGCGCTGATTGAACATCAGACCGAACGCGCATCCCGACTCGTGCGCCGCCTCGATGAACGCGGGTATCTGCTTCGTGTAGACGCCTATCGGCTTCTCGCAGAGCACGTTGATGTGGCGGTGGAACGCCTCGATGCCGAATACGGGGTGCAGATAGTGCGGGACGGCGATGAGAATCGCGTCGATGAGTCCCGAGTCGAGCATTTTTATGCAGTCGTCGAACAGTGCCGGCGTCTCCGCGCCTTTCTCGGCGCAGTATGACTTGACCCATTCAAGACGGTCCGGCTTTATGTCGCAGACCGCCGTGAGGACCGCGTCTCTCACCTCGCCGCCGATGAAGCGGCGGACGTGACCCGAGCCCATGTTGCCAATGCCGACGATGCCGAATCTGACCTTTTCCATTATATGTCGCTCTCCTTTTTATTTTGTTGGTATCCTCTCCGTACAGTATACCGCATTTGCGCGGAAATGTCCATATGATACGGGAAATTTTTTATATATGCGCGCCTGCTTTCGCAAAAAACCGCCGCCGCGGCATGCGCGGCGGCGGTTTTCACGTTCATTTTATGCTGTCGGGTCGTTTACGATGCCGACGAACAGCGGCAGTCCGCTGTCGCCCGTGATGCAGAACAAAAACGGTCTGTCAAGCACGAAATCGACCTCGTCGTCGGGCGGCATCGGAGCGCCGTCCGCAACCATTACAGTGAACGCGGCGGCGGTGCAGCCCTCCTCGTCGATGACGACTCTCGCCGCATGATCGACGCTTGTGACCCATATCGGGATATCGTCGTTCGTCATAGGCGAAAAATCAGACTTTGTATCGTCGAACACGTCGACAACGCCGAGCTTTTGCAGTCCGTCGGCAAGATCAAGATGCGACGACACGTCGAATTTCGGTATCGACTTGTTCACGAACAGATATTTGCTGTTTTCCGACTTTGCTCTGTCGGGCGAGAATATGAACGCCGATGCCTCCGCATCGTCGAGCAGCTCCTCCGGTGAAACTCCCTCGTCGGGCAGTATGAACCACATCGCGCCCCCGTCTTCAAAGCTCTGGCTGACGGCGGCGAATTTATCGCCCCAATAGTAGCTCTGATCGTCGCGCTGATGCATGAAGTCGACGGTCAGGTCCCCGTCCGCACCGTGGAACGTCTGCGGAGTCGTATTTTCCTTGCTGAACTCAAAGCTCCACTTCGCGCGCAGATACACGGTCGTTGCGAGTGCAAGCACTGTCTCATCATCAAATCCAATCTGTTCCGCCTCTTCGGAGAGCAGGTTCCCCGTCTGTTTGTTCAGCCATTCGTGAAGCGCGCGGTCGAAATCCTCCGACCCCATCTGTCCGCGGTACGACGACGCGTAATATTCGCTTGCGAGCGTGTCCATCGTGTCCTTGTTGAACGACACATTCTCGTTCAGCCACAGCGACGACGCCAATACCGTCGTCCGCGCGCCGTCGTCGCGGTAATTGCAGTTCCAGACGTCGCTCGCGCGGCGGCGAAGCGACTCGATGCTGTCGCTGCCGAGCAGCGTCAGTATCTGCTCGCGCGACTTTCCGTCCGTCAGCTCCGCGAGCATCGAGAGCGCCATATACACGTTCAGCGGCGAATACACTATATTTTCGCCGTCCGCGTCCGCAAGGAACGTGCGCGCGCTTTCGGCAAAGAACGACACAAGGTCGGACGTGTCGCCGAGGTCACGCTGCTGCGCACGCACGCTTGCCCGCCACGCGTCAAATTGCCCCTCCGTGTACCACTCGCCCGGATATTTCGCCATCTTCGGATATTCCGCCTCCGATATGGCGTAGACCTTGAGCGCGCCGCCCGAGTTGAGCATCACGCCGCCTGCAATAACGAGCACGAGCATCGCCGCGACCGCGCTTATCCACCGCAGTCTTTGCGAGCGTTTCTTTTTTGCTTTGTCCGTTTCCTTCACCTTTACCTTCACCGCCGCGTCGTCTATAATATCGTCGCGTATGTCGGTGACGCCGTCAAAAATATCGCTTGATTTCATAATTCAGCCCCCCTTGATTCGAGAAAATCGCGCAGCTCGCGCCTCAGCCGCAAAAGTTGCTGCGAGCACGTGTTTGCGCGCTCACCCGCCGCGTCCGCCAGCTCCTTTACCGTGTCCCCGTACCAGTATCGGCGGACGAATATCACGCGGTCGCGGCTGTCGAGCCCGTCGAGCCATTCGCTTATCAGCTCGCCGAGCAGCCGTCTCTCGACCGTGTATTCGACCGATTCCGTCGACGGTATGCAGTCCTCGAGCTCCGACATCATGACGTCGATGCCGTCATACCGCTTTCCCGCGTGCTCGCGCCGCCACCTCGACACGGACAGATTGCGCGTGATGCGCCCGAGGAACGCGCCGAGCGACCTCGGACGTTCGGGCGGCATACTGTTCCACGCCGCGAGCCACGTGTCGTTGACGCATTCCTCCGCGTCCTCGCGCACGCCGAGCAAACGCTCCGATATAGAGCAGCACATCGCCCCGTATTTTTTGTCCGATTCGGAAATCGCGCGCTCGTCCCGCCGGTGGTACAGCTCCACTATGTCATGGTCGTCCATGGCGCGTCCTCCTTTTGAAATAATGTTCCCGAAGAGCCCTTCACCTATAAAGTCGCAATTCGCACGCTCGTGTGACACAAAGACGCATTTTTTCTTTCAATTTTCACCGCGGCGGTTGATTTTGCGGTAAAATCAATGTATAATCGAATGTGGCAACGACATCGAAAGCGGGGCGTCGGTCATATGCAGATATCGAGCAGATTCACGGTCGCGGTACACATATTCGCCTGCATCCACACATTCGGCGGCGAAAGAAAGGTCACGAGCGAGTTTCTCGCCATGAGCACGAACGTAAATCCCGTCATAATCAGAAAGATACTCTCGCAGCTCAAATCGGCGGGACTAGTCGACATCGCGCGCGGCTCCGGCGGCGCCGCAATCGCGAAGCCGCTCTGCGATATAAACCTACTCGACATATACAATGCCGTCGAATGTGTCGGCGGCGGCGGACTGTTCCACTTTCACGAAAATCCGAGCGAGCAGTGCCCCGTCGGGCGCAATATACATCAAGTCCTCGATGACAAGCTCGTGCGCGTGCAGACGGCTATGGAAAACGAGCTTTCGTCGATAACGCTCGAGGACGTGATGCGCGACGTCGACAGACTCGTGAAAAGTTGAATTTATCGGAAAAATTTCGATGTAACTGTTGACATTACATCGCGCATATGATATAATGATGTTGTAATCGAAAAGATTACAACATCATTTTTTCGGGAGGTCAAAAATGAACTACAACAAAACAACCGTCGCCGACGGAGCGCGCACCGAGCTCCACGATACACTGTGCCTGACGGGCGCCGAGATAAGCGTCAACTCACTTCCGGCGGGAGCCTGCGTCCCGTTCGTCCATGCCCATAAGCAGAACGAGGAGATCTACGGTGTGCTCGAGGGACGCGGACACGCCGTCATAGACGGCGATAACGTCGAGCTCAAAGCCGGCGACTGGCTGCGCATATCGCCCGCCGCGAAAAGGCAGTTTTTCGCCGCCGACGACGCCGGCATAAAGTACATCTGCATACAGGTGAAGGAAAACTCGCTCGAAGGCTACACAGCCGCCGACGCCGTTCTGACAGAAAAGATGCCGGACCGCTTACGCGGTCCGGTCTTTTTTGTTAATTTCTCGCCGCGCCGTCGACGCGCAGGACGATTCCCGTCACATACGACGATGCGTCGCTCGCGAGGTACAGATACGCGTCCGCGACCTCCTCCGGCTCGCCGGGACGTCCGAGCGGAATGCCCGCCGATATCCTTTCCACCATCTCGCGCGGCAGCGCCGCCACCATGTCCGTCTTCGTGACGCCGGGCGCGACAGCGTTGACGCGGATGTGGTCCTTCGCCAGCTCGCGCGCCAGCGACTTCGTCATGCCGTCGACGGCGAATTTGGACGCCGGATATCCGCACCCCGACGGCTGACCGTATTCGCTCACCATCGAGCTTGCGTTGATTATCGCGCCGCCGCCCTGCTCGCGCATCAGACGCGCCGCCGCCTGCGAGCAGACGAATACCGCCTTGACGTTGATGTCCATTATCTTCGTAAATTCATCGAGCGTGTAGTCGTATATCGACGTGCGCGACGAAATGCCCGCGTTATTCGCGAGTATATCGAACGAGCCGTACCGCTCACGCACCGACCCGAACGCTTCCGCGACCGCGTCGGGACTGCACAGATCGGGCCATATGCCCATCACGCGGTCCCCGTACTCCGTAAGCTGCGATAGCGCTTTCTCCACCGTTTCCTGACGCGAACCCGCGATAGCCACGTTTGCGCCCGCATCGAGATACTTTTTCGCGACGGCAAAGCCGATGCCGCGCGTGCCGCCCGTCACGACGGCTGTCTTACCTTTAAGCATGATATGTCCCCTTTTCTTTTTACATTTATTATCTGCCGTATACATTGATAATATCCCATATGCCGACGTTTGTCAAGCGCCGTTTGAAAAAACGGGACATGCAAAACGGTGTTTTCGTGCGTCCGCCCCGGCTACGCTCTGACCAGATCCTCCGGAAGATATTCCGATACCGTGCAGTTCGGCTTTCCCAAAATATGTGCGGCGGCAAGCACCATGTACGCGGCAACGCCGTAATAGGCGCACATCTTGTATCCGCAGACGCGCCTGTCGCGCGACTCGAAAAACTCGACGACGCGCCCTTCGAGAAGGAGCA
>CANQMJ010000087.1 GCA_947624945.1 uncultured Clostridia bacterium
CCGCAGGGCGATACCGGTCCGGCAGGTCCGACCGGTCCGCAGGGTGAGCCCGGCACCGTGCTCTCGTACGCCGACTTTTACGCCCTCATGCCGCCCGACAACGATGTTGCCGTCGCCGCAGGCGATAATGTCGACTTTCCCGTCGACGGCGCTGTCGGCGGGACAACGATAACGCGGCTCAGCGCCTCGACGTTCAACCTCGCCGAGCCCGGCGTATACCTTGTGATGTTCAACGCTTCCGTGACGCAGCCGGGACAGCTCGTCGTCACCGTCAACGGCGACGAGCTCGACGGAACCGTAGTAGGACGCAACGCGGGCGCATCGCAGATAAACGGCATCTCTATCGTGACGACGACGGCGGCGAACTCCGTTCTGTCCGTGCGCAATCCCGCCGACAACGCGACAGCGCTCGCGCTCACCCCGACAGCGGGCGGCACGCTCCCCGTCTCCGCGCATCTTGTCATTTTGCAGCTGCGATAATATAGTATAAAATATTCGCGGGGCATGAGCTTATCGGGAGTTCATGCCCCCGAAAATTTTCTTTTGCCGCGTCTGTTGACACGGGCGGCGCGACGTGATATCATCATATCGGAAAAGAAATGCGACAGGGGAAACATCAATGCTTATTTTCAGAAAAATGAAGGAGACCGACTACGACAACGTCGACGGCATGATGCGCGAGCTGCACGCGCTTCACGTAAACTCGCGTCCCGACATGTACCGTCCGCTCCCGCATCCGTACTCGTTTGAGGAATTCTGCCGCCGCGGCGCGTCCCCCGACTGGATATGTCTCTACGCCGAGGACGACGGCAAGCCCGTAGGGCTGTGCTTCGTCGAGCTTCGCCGCCGCACGTTCATGTCCGACGAGCTGTCCGCCTACATGCACGACATCTACGTCATACCGTCGTCGCGCCGTCAGCATATCGGCACGATGATGTACCGCATCGTCGAGCGCGAGGCGCGCGAAAAGGGCGCGGTGCGGCTCGACCTCAGCGTTTGGAGCTTCAACGAGGACGCGATGTCCTTTTACTGCAAAATGGGACTCACACCGCAGCGATACGTGCTTGAAAAGGACATACGCGAGGAACACTTCGAGCACGAATGCGAACCTATGAAATAAACGGATGCGCCCGCTTGCGGGCGTATTTTTTTGCATTTTTTCATCGGAACCTATTGACATAATTTATCGAATATCGTAAAATATATCATGTAATTTGATTTTTATTTTACGAAAGTGAGATTGTTATGTCAAAAACCGCAAAGATAGTCCTGATCGTATCGGTATCGCTGCTCGCGCTCGTTGCCGCAAATGTTGCCGCAATCATCACCCTGCCGCTCGTCAAAGAAGCGTTCGAGTTCTGGAATATGGACCGAGCCTACAAGGCAAACTGGGGGTTCGAGCTCGTCAAAGGGACAAAACCGCTTTATGATGCGCCGACCGAGCCGAACTTTTTCGGCGACGGCGTCAGATACAGCGTGTTCGACATATCCGGCGTCGGCAACGCAAAAAGCGCATATTCGCTGAAGCACGGTCACGACGGCGAATTCGAGCGCGATGTCGCCTCGCTCATGTCGCGCCGCGCCGATGAAAACGGCGGCGACGTGGACGCGCAGTATGCGCTTCATTTCCCCGACGAATACGACTACCGCAAGACCGTCAATGATGACGATACGCTCTACATCGTCGCCTTTGACGGCAGGCTCTACATAATCGAGGATTTTATGTGACCGAGACGCAAAAATGCCGCCGCACACATGTGCGGCGGCAAATGTTTACCGTCATAGCAATTAAAGTTACAAGAGCGACTCGAAGAAATCGAGCACGCGCGGAAGATTCTTGTCCCAAAAGTCCCACCAGTGGTCGCCCTTCGACTCGTAGTATTTATAATCCCACCCGCCGCGGCTCATCATGAAGTCGCGGAAGCGGATATTGTCCTCGTGCAGAAAATCCTCGGTGCCGCAGAGCTGGCGCAGTATCGGCAGTTGACCGCCGCTCGCCTCAGCCCGGCGCACAAGCTCGTACAGGTCATGCTCCGACCCCTCGAGCGTGTCCATATAATCGCGTCCGAAATCGGCTCTCCCGTCCGACGGCCACGCGCCGCAGTCGCGAAATCTGTAAACTATGTCGGTGACGCCCGAAAAGCTGACCGCCGCCGCATATCTGTCGGGGTGCGACAGCGCAATCTTGAACGCTCCGTACCCGCCCATCGAGTTGCCCATCAAAAAGCGCTTTGCGCGCTTCGTTGAGAATTTATATTTATCGTGCAGCATAACGGGCAGTTCCTCCGTTATCTGCGTCCAGTACATCTCACCTCTCGCCATGTCCGTGTAATAGCTGTTCGCCGCGAACGGCATGACGGCGGCTATTTTTTTATCCTCGAGCAAAAGCGGCAGACGCGTGCCGCGTATCCACGATCTGACGTCGTCCGTCATTCCGTGCGTTATCGTTATGTACGGTATCTCGCGCAGTCCCGCCGCATTGTCGGGTATTATGACCGAGTACGGCGTTGCGTGACCGAGCGTTTGTGAATCATATTCCGTCGTGATTATTTCCAAATGATGTCACCTCACAGTTTGCCGAGCGCATACCCGCGCCCGCGGATCGTCTTTATGAGCGGGTTTCCCGTCAGCTTTTCGAGCTTCGCGCGCAAAAAGCACACGTACACCTGCGCCGCGTTCGTCTCTTTTTCTTTGCGGGACATCGCGATCTCCGACAGTTCCTCATACGTCACGCCTTCGTCGCCGCGCTCATAGAGGTACTCGAACACCGCGAATTCCTTATCCGTCAGCATCGCCTCGCCGCCGCGGAACAGTACCGACTGCCTATTCCTGTCTATCGTGAGCTCGTCGAGTATATTTTCGTTCGCACGGACGCAGCCGCCGACCGCAGTCATAAATTCGCTTTTAGTGAACGGACGCAACAGCTCGTGCACGTGCCTGCTTTTAGTGTAGACAAGATACAGGCATTTCTGCTCGACGCGTCTGTCGGACGCCTCCGCCGTCTCCGTGTCAACGACGGTCAGCGCGCCGCCGTTTTTTACGACGCTGTAACCCGAGTCCGTGAGCCAACGGCTTATGACCTCGCGCAGCTCACTGTCTCTGCTTTCGATGCGTACGCTTTTTTCGTTCATGCAAGCACCACCTTTGCTTCCGCGTTGAGCGTTCCGTCCGACAGCTTTGAGCGGAAATATCTCACGTCGCCGTCCGATGCGCCCTCTATCTCAATTTTGCCGCCGAGCGAGCATTCATGACTGTAATTTATGAAAATGCTGTTAACTCGCGCCTCACCTGCGCATATCTCCGGTACGCAGCCGCAGAACATATCCGCATAGACCGTGTTGTTCATGTGTCTGTTTTCGTCGATGTCGCCGTACTCGACGCGCTTTTCGTCGAGCTTCACAAGATCTGACGACTGTATCGTTGCGGGCAGCGTCAGTCTGCGCGGCAGTTCCATATCTATCGGCTCCTCCGCCATATAATCGGACGGAAAGTCGCGCACGCGGATTATTTTGCGCTCGCCGAAATCGTACAGCGTCCACACCGTCTTTGACCTTGCGACGGTGACGTCACCGCGCCGCACCGAAAACGCGCGCCCGAACGACACGCCCGCGCACGTATTTTCCGCCCACGTTCCGACCTCGAATTCGTCGCCGTGGCGCAGTTCCGCATATACCTCGACGACGGTCCGCGCGAGCAGGAACGCCTGTCCTTTCGCGCGCAGGCTCTCCGCCGTCGGACCCGCCTTGTTCATGTGACGGTACGCGGTCTCCTCCATGTATCGCATCAGCGCGGACACCTTCATCCGCCCCGACATATCAACGTCATGCGGCAGCGCCCGATATGGTTCGTATAGGATCATGGCATGAGTAAGGGGGAGAAAAAGCCTTCGCAAAAGCTTTTTCTCCCCCCTGACCCCCCTTTTTCAAATCAAATTATTACAGATCGTGACAAAACATGACCGCGGGGCGCTTTTATACGCCCCGGGTCGCTGTATAATGATTATTAATTACGCCTTGCCGTTGGAGCCGAGGACGTCCACGATCTTGTGCTCCACCATCGTCTTTATAGCCTCGCGTGCGGGCTTGAGGTACTGACGGGGATCGAAGTGATCGGGATGCTCGTTGAAGTACTTGCGTATCGTCGCCGTCATAGCGAGACGGAGGTCGGAGTCGATGTTGATCTTGCAGACCGCCATCGTAGCCGCCTGTCTGAGCTGCTCTTCGGGAACGCCTATAGCGCCTGGCATATTGCCGCCGTTTTCGTTGATCTCCTTGACGAATTCCTGCGGAACGGAGGACGAACCGTGAAGAACTATCGGGAAACCGGGCAGACGCTTCGAGACTTCCTCGAGTATGTCGAATCTGAGCTGGGGCTTCGTGCCGGGCTTGAACTTATATGCGCCGTGGCTCGTGCCGATAGCGATAGCGAGGGAATCGCAGCCCGTAGCCTCGACGAATTCCTGGACCTGCTCGGGCTTCGTGTAGGACGAATCCTCAGCCGATACCTTTACCTCGTCCTCGACGCCTGCGAGAGTTCCGAGCTCGGCCTCAACGACGACGCCGTGAGCGTGCGCGTATTCGACTACTTTCTTCGTCAGCTCGATGTTGTCCTTGAAAGACTTGGAGCTGCCGTCGATCATGACGGAGGAGAAGCCGCCGTCGATGCAGGACTTGCAAAGCTCAAAGCTGTCGCCGTGGTCGAGATGGACCGCGATGGGAAGATCGAAGCCCGCAGATTCCTGCGCGTCCTCGATAGCAGCCTCGATGAGCTTCATCAGATATACGTGCTTCGCATATGCGCGGGCGCCCTTGCTGACCTGAAGGATGAGAGGCGATCTCTGCGCTATCGCAGCTTCTGTGATGCCCTGGATGATCTCCATGTTGTTGACGTTGAACGCGCCTACGGCGTAGCCGCCGTTATACGCCTTCGCAAACATTTCTTTCGTTGTTACGATTGCCATTTTATTTCTCCCGTTATTTTTATTTATTTCGGTCTATACGTATTTTAATACAAACCGATGGAAAAATCAACCCCATACGCGATATTTTTCATTCGGACGGAGCGGTAATAAAAGTTTTTGAAAAGATGGGGGTTCGGGGGAAGGAAAACTTTTTGTTCGGGGACCCCTTTTTGTAAAAGGTGTCCCCTACCTTCGCCAAAAGCGGACTAAATAGTGATTATCTTAAGCTTTCTCTAAAGATTTTGTTGTCGATTACTTTGCATAAAAATGTCATAAAAGTTTTTGAAAAGATGGGGGTTCGGGGGAAGGAAAACTTTTTATAAAAAGTTTTCCTTCCCCCGAAAAAGATTTCAATAAAATTTAATCCAAAAAATCGCGTCTGTAATCGACGCCGAACGCTTCTGCGAGCGTGCGCAGCTCGTCGTCCCTTATCGTATTTATGCGCGGCATACCGGCGGTCAGCATGAATATCTGCGCCGCCTTCTCGACAGTCTCGATAAGTCCGAACGCTTCGTCCATCGTCTTGCCCGCGCCGTAAAGACCGTGCATGCCCCACACGACGGTGCGGTACAGCTTCATCTTCTCCGCAGTCGCGGCGCCTATCTCGTTCGTGCCGCACAGCATCCACGGCAGAACGCCGACGCCCTCCGGGAACACCACTATGCACTCGGTGCACATCTGCCACAGCGTACGCGTGAACGACCTGTCGTCGAGCGGATGTATGTAGTTCATCGCCAGCGTGTTCGTCGGGTGGCAGTGCATGACGACGCGGTTTTCCGGGTCGACGGACAGTCGCGCGACGTGGCTCATCATGTGCGCGGGGAATTCACTCGTGAATTTTCCGCCGTCTGTATAGCCCCATAAAAGCTCCGCCGTCTTGCCGCCGTCGGCGAGCCTTACGACGCCGAGCGTCACATCCGGCTCCGACGCGACGAGACGGAAATACTTTCCCGTGCCCGTGACGAGGAAGTATTTCCCCTCGAGCTCCGGCGCGGAAAATCCCGTCGGTATGCGCCGCTTTACGTCACTTACATCGAGATACGGCGCGACTTCGTCCTCCGCGAGCAGCAGGCTGATGTTGCCGCCGTTGCGCTCGTCCCAGCCGAGGCGGTACATGTTCGACGTGATCTCGATCATTTTCTTAATGAACGGTGAATCAAGTATGTCCTTCATATTCGTCCCCTTTTTATAAATTTTATTTTATATCTCTTTTTTGTCCGACCGCATGCGCAGAAGCGCCAGCTTCATTATCGCCGCGTCCGTTTTTGCGTCGCGGAACCCCTCGCCGAGCGCGATATCGAGCGCGTCGTCAAACTTCATGCGCTCCACGTTCAGAAACTCGTCCGCGTCGAGCGACTGCTCTCCGAACGACAAACCCTCGGCAGCGTATATGTACAGCTTCTCCGTCGTGTAGCCGGGCGAGACGTAGAACCAGCCGAGGCTGCGTACGCGCTCCGCTGCAGCTCCCGTTTCCTCACGCAGCTCGCGCACAGCCGCAGAGTACGGGTCCTCGCCCGCCTCGAGTTTGCCCGCAGGCAGTTCGAGCAGAAGCTCTCCCGACGGATACCGGAACTGACGCACGAACAAAACCTCGTCATCGTCCGTGACCGCTATCACCGTCACGCCGCCGTGATGCTCCACGACCTCGCGCGCCGCTGTTTTGCCGTTCGGCAGCTCCGCCATGTCGCGGCGCAGATTCAGTATTTTGCCCTTGTAGATGTATTCCTGCGATAACGTCTTTTCAGAAAGCTCCATTATTTTATTTTCTCCTTGCCCTCAAAGTCAAGATCTCGAACGAACCGATATCGACCGATACTGCGCTGTCCGTCACCGTGAGCGGCGATATATCGTTCTCCATAAGGTCGCACAAACATACGCTCTCAACGTCAAAGCCGAAGCTGACGCGAGCCCTCGTCGACGTGCCGAAGCTGTCGTACATGCGCACAATAACGTCTCCTTCGTCGTTTTCCGCCGCCTTCACCGACTCGACGATAACGCCGCCGCTCCCGCTGTCAACGCTTACGAGCGAGAACGACGCGGGTATCGCGTCCGCAGTCCCCGACGTCTCAACCGCCGCGAGCGGACGGTTCAGCAGGTACGACTCTTTTATGACGCCCGCCGCTCGGAAATCGCCCTCGTGCGGCAAAAACGAATACGTGAGATCGTGTACGCCCTGGTCCGCCTCCCTGTTCGGGTGCGTAGCGCATTTGAGCAGCGTCAGCGACAGCGTCGACGATTCGCACGAGTACCCGTACTTGCAGTCGTTCAAGATCGCGGCACCGTACCCGTACTCGCTCACGTCCGCGTACTTGTGCGCGCAGACCTCGAACTGCGCCGCGTCCCAGCTCGTGTTCTCGTGAGTCGTCCTTTCGACGTGTCCGTACTGTATCTCATACGTCGCGCGCGACGCGTTGACGTTCACGGGGAATCTCGCCTTCACGAGCGTGTGCCGCTCGTGCCAGTCGATGTGAGTCTCAAAATCTATCCGCTTCGAGTACGGTGTCACCGTCACAGTCTGCGTCACAGTCGAGCTCATGTACCGCCGCGTCACGCGCACGCCGACGCGTATGCCGTCAGAGAACGGCTCCGCCGATTCAACGCCGTCGATAGGGTACGACTTTTCCTTATAGTAGTTCGTTATCTCCCACGCGTCGTAGGCTCGCGGAAAATCCTCATACGCGACGAGCGCGTTGCCCGCGCCCGACAACACCTCGCGGCGCGCCTGCTTGTCGTATACGGACTCGAGCTCGAATTTGTCGTTAAACGTCACGCGTATGAGACCGTTTTCGAGCGTGCGCGACGCTTCGTCATACCTTGCACCTTTGTGGCCGCGCTCCACGTCCGCGACAGCGTAACCGTGAGCGGGGATATCGCGGACGTATACGGTCTCGCCGCCGAGCTTCACCACCCCCGACGCCGTAAACCCGTTCGGATTGAACACGAGCGCTTTGCCGTCCGCTTTTTTCAGCGACTGCGCGATGCGCGCACGCGCACTTGATGTGTACACGTCCGCGTCTTCGAGGAGCCGAGCGTATATTTTATCTGTGTCGTCGTATACGGGACCGATAGACGAGCCGGGCAGCACGTCGTGGAACTGGCAGAGCAGTATGTCGCGCCAGCCGCGGTCTATCATCTCGCGCGGGTACTCGCCGTCGAAAAGCGTCATATCCGTCACCGCCGCCGACTCCGCGTCCATATACGCAAACTCCGACTTGCGGTTGTTTTTCTTGTTCTTCGCGTTTGACGTGTACGTGCCGCGGTGGAATTCGAGATAGAGCTCGCCGACCCAGCGCGGCAGCTTGCCCGCCGTCGACCTTCTCACTCTGTCGAGGAAATCGCCCGCGAACTCGAAGCTGACAGTCGGCAGACCGCCTATCGAGCGCGTCATTCTGCGTCCGCGCTCTATCATTCCCGTCGTGGGACCGCCGCCGCCGTCGCCGTACCCGTACGTATCGAGCGCCTCGTCCATGCACTCCTTCTGCTGCATACGCCGCCACGTCCCCATTATCATCGACGGCGTGATGTCGCCGTTGTACGTCGTATTCGTATGTATCGGGTCCGTCGTGCTCGTCGACTTCTGCGGCGTGAGGAAGTAGGTGAACACCTCGCTGCCGTCGATGCCGCGCCAGTCGAACACGTCGTACGGCATGCGGTTCGTCTCGTTCCAGCTTATCTTAGACGTGACGAACGTGTCGACGCCCGATTTTTTCAGTATCTGCGGCAGCGCCGCCGAATATCCGAACACGTCCGGAAGCCACAGTATGTGCGATTCACGACCAAATTCGTCGCGGAAGAACCGCTTGCCGTACAGTATCTGACGCACGAGCGCCTCGCCGCCCGTTAGATTGCAGTCCGCCTCGACCCACATCGCGCCCTCGGGCTCCCATCTGCCCTCTCCTACGAGACGCTTTATCTCCGCGTACGTCTCGGGAGCGTCCTCTTTAAGATAAGTATACAGCTGCGGCTGACTCGACATGAACTTATATTCCGGGTACTTCTTCATCATTTCTATGACCGTCGAAAACGTGCGCTGCACCTTTTCCCTCGTCTCGGCAAACGTCCACAGCCATGCCGTGTCGATGTGGGTGTGACCGACGCATGCGACGTTCGGAATGCCTGCGCCCTTCTCCGGCAGCTTGTCGTAGAGATTTTCTTTGAGATATGTGCGCGCATTTTTTACAGACGCATAAAATTCACGCGAGCCGGGCGCGCGCCAGTCGAGGACGTTGAGCGCGCCGTCGAGCGTGTCGCGTATGCGCACGTATTCGAGGCTGTTTCTGTCAAACAGCGCTATCGCGTCATACGGCACCTCGATATCGTACCACAGCGACTCCGTCTCCGTGTCCACGTCGACGACGCGCGGCTCGAATCTGTACTCCCCGCACTCGTATATCGTATCGACATACATCATAACGTCGTGCTCGCCCGCATCTCGCGGCAGCGGAACGCGCGTATGATTGCGGTCTGTGCCCGACGTCATTTTCCCGTCTATGTACACGATGTACTGCGGATTTCTTCCGTCGCCGTAGTAGTTTTCGAGATACCGTTCGCATCCGTCCGGCGCGTCGTCGAGCGCGATATGACCGCAGAACCACGCGTGATACTCCTCCGTCTGCCCGAATCTGTCCGACTCGCGCCACGGACGGAACACGAGGTCGCCGCTCGGTACGTTCGCGCTCTTGTATCCGCACTCCGCGAACTCAAATCCGTCAAGCCTGCGGCTGCCGCGCACCGTATACGGCCACATCCTGTTCAGCATTTCGCCTATGCGTTCGTATGTGAAATTCATATCCGCCTCCGCCAACACCCATGATGTGCTCTTTATCTGATTATACAACAAAATATATGCATATACAAGCATAAGTTTCGTTATGCACTTGTCAAACATTATTATGCAAATGTAGAATACCGTCGAAAAATCGTCACTCCGATATCATATATCTTGACAACGGCCCGCCGATACTGTATAATCACCCGTGACACGGTCGCGTTGTCGCGCGTCCCGACCGCAAGGTGCGGACGCGAGGAAAGTCCGGGCTTCACAGGGCAGGATAACGGATAACGTCCGCCGGAGGCGACTCCCGGGAAAGTGCAACAGAGATATACCGCACGGTCTGCAGCCGTGTAAGGGTGGAAAGGCGAGGTAAGAGCTCACCGATGCGC
>CANQMJ010000088.1 GCA_947624945.1 uncultured Clostridia bacterium
TGCGTCCGCCCTCATGGTACTGCTCGGTGTAATAGTCGTACCAGCCGCCGCGCGGCAGATATACCTCAACCGTGCCGCCGTTTTCGCTCTCGGGAGTCGTTATCGGGCAGACGAGGAATTCGTGCCCGTACATGTATTCGCCATGGACGCTGCGCGCAGCTTCGTCGTCGGGGAACGCGAGCGCGAGCGCGCGTATCGGCATGGTGCCGTCGAATGTAACCGCGGCGTTTATCGAATAAAAATACGGGACGAGAGAGTAGCGCAGACGTATCGCTTTTTCTATTGCGTCGTAGTATCTGCCGCCCGGCTCGCCGAAGCGCCATATCTCGCGCGGCGTGTCCGTGCCGTGCGAGCGCATCATAGGCGTGAACGCTGCAAACTGCGCCCATCTCGTGTAAAGCTCGCGGTAGCCGTCGTCATTGCATCCGCCGTCATAATCGCCGTTACAGAACCACGGATAACCCTTTCTTACGAAGAACGCGCCGATGTCGCAGTTCCAGTACGCCTCGCCGCACGCGATGTAATTTTGCGCGATGTTGACCTGTCGGCGCAGCGTCTCCCACGATGCACTCACGTCGCCGGACCACACGACGGTGCCGTATCTGTGCTGACCGGAATATCCGGATCGCGTCAGATTCAGTACGCGTTTGCCGTCGCCGACGGCGCGCTGTCCCTCGTATATGCCCCGCGAATGTGCGAGCGAGTACGCGTTTATGACTTTGTCGCTAAGATATTTCTTGAATTCGCCGACCGACATCTTCATTCTTTCGTCGAGTTCGGGACGTTCGTGGCCGTGCCATACGGCGTCGAACGGCTCCGTCGAGTCGCACCACCACGCGTCGGTGCCGTGCGAATATATGCCGTCGTTTGCCTGACGCCAGTATATGCGGCGCGCTTCCTCGTCGAACGCGTCGTATACGGAGCCGTCGCCGAGCAGCTTTCCCGCACTCTCAAACTCGCGGCGGTTCTCGGAGTCGCCGCTCATGTTCGGCCATATCGACACCATCATGTGCGCGCCCATTTTATGCAGCACGTCCGTGAGGGCACCTACGTCGGGATAGCGGCTCTTGTCGAATACCTTGTCGCCCCACGACGATCCGCGCCAGTACTGCCAGTCCTGAACGATTATATCGAGCGGGACGCCTCTTTTTCTGTACTCGGCGACGACGTCGACGAGCTCATCCGAGCACGTATAGCGCTCCTTCGACTGCGCGTAGCCGACAGCGTATTTGGGCAGCATGGGCGTTGCGCCCGTCAGCGTCCGATATCCACGGCATACGTCGTCGAAGTCGTCGCCCGCGATAAAATAGTAGTCGACGGCGTCGACGGAGTCGAGGTACACGACGCCGCGTCCGTCGCGGTCGTCAAACGTCATCATAGACGTGCAGTCGAAAAGGTACGCGTAACCGGCGGACGAGACGAAGTACGGAACAGCGATGCGCATGTTCTCCTGATACAGCGGTATGAAGTGCCCGCGTATGTCGGGATATCCTTCCTCGTGGCTGCCGAGCCCGAGCACGGTCTCATCGTCGGCGAATGTGACCGACACGCTCGCGTGGTATGCGCTGCCCGTCAGCTCCCTGCCGCCGCCCGACATCGACGAGCGCACGCCGTCGACGGTGACGCGTTCGTTCACGACGCCGCCGACAGCGCGGTAAATGTCGTATTTTTCAAGCGTGCGCGGCGCGCTCTCGGATTCGGACGATAAAAGGTGCCCATCGCGGAAATATTTGACGGCGAGCGTTTTTTTATCAATTATAATCGAAAGAAAGTCGGCTTTTATCACGGCGCTGCCGTCTGTGTCGTCGTATTCTGCGTCGACTTTTTCCGGCATCTGTGCCGTCACGATCATGCTGTCGCGCGGGAAAAGCTCCTCTTTCCCGTACGTCACGCGTACTATTTTGCCGCTGTACGGCAGTACGCGGAGTGTGTACCCGCCGTTTGCGAATGTGAAGCCTGTCGTTTTCATTTTGTGCGTCTCCTTCGGCGCGCTGCGTTTTTGCGATTCAATTATAACGTAAATGATGCGTAAAATCAATATAAACTGCTTCCGTCGCGACATATGTTTTAGAATTCGTAGTCCAAGTGACGGCGATGCCACACTTTCCGCGAAGCGGAAACCGCCGCCGTCCAAGAAATGGCAACGCCACACTTTCCGCGCCAGCGGAAACGTGTCGCAGGTCGGCGCGTCAGCGACGAACTGCCGCCGTAAGGCTTCCCGGTTTACCCTACGCGTACCATATTCGTGCGTTATCCGGTTATGCCGGTTTTTCACTACACTTTCCGCGAAGCGGAAATGTGTCGCAGGTCGGCGCGTCAGCGACGAACTGCCGCGCACTCGACATGCCGCGAGGGTGCTGTTCGCAGGCTGCCCCCGCTCAACCTACGAACACCTTTTTCCCTTAAACACCTATATTATACCACATTTTTCGTGATTTGTCAAGTATTTTTCACAAATTTGTGTATTTTTTTACTTTTCGCGTCACCGATAAACCGCATCCTTCACTGGCATCTCCTACACTTTTCGCGAAGCGAAAAGTGTGACGCTGCCATAGCTTGGACGACAAATTTATAAAACACCGCGCGGAGCCGTCCACAGACAGCTGTTGCGCGATGTTTATTATATAATGCGTTATTTTCTCGAAGCGTCACCAACGCTTTTGCGAAATCAAAACAGCAGATGCGACAGCGCGACGAGCACTATCAGATGTACGGGATAGAACGCGTAGCACGCGTACTGCACGATCTTGTTTTTGCTGCCCGGTTTGCCGTTATAGAGCATTATCGGTATGAGAGCAAGTACCGCAAATCCCTGCTCGGGTATCTCGACCTCGCGACCGAAAATCGTCACGGTGAAAACGAGCCCGCCTATCATCACCCAGTTGATGTATATAAGCGCCGCCGTCTCCGCTATCCACCCGAATTTCACGCCGTGGAAGAGATAGAACACGAGCACCGTCAGTATACCGTAGCCGAAATAGTCGACGAACGTGATGAATCCGAGCACATATGTGAGCGGCACGGCGACGATCACGGCGATGAGGAACACCCACCACGCGTGATGCTTCGCACGTTCAAGCACCATCATCGTCAAAAGCGAAATGCAGAACGTGAACATCACGTTTTGATGAAACGGATATATCGGTCCGCCGCCGACAAGGAAATTGAACGGTATCTCCGACATGAGCGCGAATATGAACATGCGCAACAGATATTTCCCGCGGCTGTGCGTGTGGAAAAAGCCTTCGACGATCTGAAACGCGAATATCGGGAACGCGATGCGCCCTATGACGGTCAGCCATTCGTGCTCGTATGCGACAGTCACCCACGTGTGGTCGCAAAACATGAGCGCCATCGCGATGATCTTGAGCGTCAGCGAATCAAGGCAGCGTATACGCGAAAAGAAGCCGCGATTTTTTCCGTTTTCACCGTCGTCCTGGGCGCCGGGAGCCGAAACGTCGGCGTCCGCCGGCGTATCTGCACATTCCGAATTCGTTATATTTTCGCCGTCGTTCATGCGCCATCACCGTCGATGAACAGCACGCCGAGCGTGCCGGGGCCGCAGTGGCTCGATATGACGCCGCCCGCCGTCGTGATGTGGACCTCGTCGAATATCTCCATACTGCGCAGTGACATCGCGACGTCGTCGGCGATGTGAAGGTCGGCGCCCTGAAGCGTGTGCGTGACGAACACGCGGCGCTTGTCGGCTTTCCTCAGCGCCGGCTCGAGGTCGCGGACATAGTTTTCGATAACGCGCGCGAGCTTGCCGCGGTACTTCTTCGACACGTCCATCTTCCCGCCCTCGACGACTATCATCGGCTTGAGCGACAAAAGATTCGCCGCGAGCGCCGTCAGCGGCGAGCACCGCCCGCCGCGCTGCAGATATGTCAGGGTGTCGATTACAAAGCTGGCACGGACGCGCGGGATCGTTGTCGCCAGCGACTGTTCGATCTCGTCTATGCTCTTTCCCTCGTTTGCCATGTCGGCGGCGTGGAGGATAAGAAGTCCGATGCCGGTCGAGAGATTCTGCGAGTTTATGACGCGGACGCTGCGGCATCCCGCCTCCTCTGCCGCGAGACGCATGACGTTATTCGACGTGCTCATCTCCGACGATATGCTGAACGCGATGATGTCGTCGTCGCGGTAGTGCGAGAACATCTCGACAGCTTCATCGAGCGCGGGCGCCGCCGTCTTGGGCGTTTTCGCGTTCGCGTCCGCCCACGCGAAAAGCTCCGACTGCGTCATTTCGCCGTCGCGGACGCTCTTGTCGTCGAGTATGATGTTGAGCGGCAGGATGTCGACGCTATATCTCTGTGCGAGAGTCGTTCCGATGTCGCACGTGCTGTCGGCGATGATCTTTATCATGATCTGACCTCGTTGTGCCGTTGATTTGTGCATTTCATGCACCTTTTTGGTTTATAATATCACATTTTGTGTAAAATTGCAAGACGTAAATGTTCATATATGAAATATACGCGCACGGTTAGGACGGTGCTGCGTCGCAGAACATTCCGGTACTGCTCCGATCCGTCAAAGCATTTTCTGCATCCGCATAACTTTCTTCTGCATTTGTAAAAAATCATACGGGAGACGCTTTGCGTCCCCCTTACCGATGCGTATTAACTTGCTCGTGCCGCAAGCATGCATTGTTCAGGCAGTGGTGTCTATCCCGTTCAGCGGGACGACCGAGAAGCTCTCGCTCCATTTGTCCTCACCGTTTCTGCCGGAGACGGTTATATTGACCGTCACGCCTGTGCCATCTTGTTTGAACGTGAGTTTTGAGATTTCGAGTCCGCTGTACGCCGACTCCGCAAGCATCATCTGATCGGTGCCGTCTACACCAACGACAGCCAGCCTGCCATCGTCTAATTTTATGCAGACGCTGTCGCCGAATGCCGTGCTGTCGAGCGTTACTTTTGTTTCATCCGTGCTGATCGTTATATTCTGCCCGAATCTCAGCTCGTCAGCTATTGCCTGCGCCGCAGTCGAGCCCAAGATCTGCGCGTCGGCGGCCTCGATCATGGAGTTGCGCGCGCTGATGACCGCCGTCGTCGTGACCGCACCTGCGGCGGCTATGATCGCGACTATCGCCACGACTATCAGGATCTCGGTGAGTGTATATCCGCCGCGCCCCTTCAGCTTTTTTTTCATGGAGTTCCGCCTCCTCCGCCGCGGACCTTGTACGACGCGAGTCCGTCACCGCCGTATGCGTCGACCTGAACGGTTTCAGTCGTGTCGTCCGTGTACTCGTCGCCGTTCTTCTTTTGAACGGTAATTTCTATACTTCCCGTCTCGGCGTCCGTATCTTTCTGAAGCTCCGCTGCGGAAAGGCTTTTATAGAATTCATCGTCCTCATTGCGTGCGGAAATGTCTATGCTTCCCGACGCGGAGATCATTGACGCGAGCAAAAGCGCCGCCATCGCGATGACGAGTACGGAAACGAGCGTTTCGACGAGCGTCTCGCCCGAGCGCGATGCAAGTCTTTCACGAAGTGATTTTTTCATACCGATATCCCGCCTCTCAGTCCGACACGCGCGTCACGACGGCATCGGATTTCCACTCAATTTTGAATGTGGCTGTCGTCGTCACCGTTCTCGAGCCTTTCTCGTCGGTACCTTCCACCACGACTTTCACGTCCGGAGTGCTCATCTCCGGTTCTTTTTCGGCAGGGATGCGAAGCGTTGAAACGTATGCTCCGCCGTCCGTGTCGCCGCCGGACGAAAACGTGAATATAAGGTCGCCGCTGACGGCATCGATCTCGAGCGTGACGTAGACGTCTGTCAGTGCATCTGCAAGCTTATCGTTTCCCGATATCCTGAGTCTCGTTTCCGGCATAACAGGCGCCGGCTCGTCGGGATCGGTGAAAGAACCGGGGATCATACTCATGAAATACTGCTTCAGATATTCATTGACAAACTTATGAACGACACCGCCCTCTGTTTCCTCTGTCGTTGTAAGATTTTCTTCCTCCGTCTCATTCAGCACCTTTGTGCCGTCGTCACCCGTCTCCCAATACCAGCTTTCCGTTTTCGTGTGTGTGAACGACTCCTCGAACTTCTTTCCCGCGAACTCGGACTTGAACATATTTATTGCGGATGCGACGGACAGATACTTTCTCTGATCCTCTTCGAGGTGCGTATACCGTCCCGCGTTCGCGGATGCGGCGGTCAGCGCCGACGTGCCCGCGAGGATGCAAAGCATAAATACAAGGATCGCGAAGAGGATCGATGCTCCCCTGCTGCTTTTAAGTTTTTCACAAATGCGTTTCACGTCAGCGTTCCTCCTTTCGTTACGGGGTGGGGGGGTATCTGTCAGCATTGTCTTTCGGGTACCAGCCGTAGTGGACGTAGGCGGGTGTTCTTTTGCCGTTACCGTTATATGCAACAGGAACATTGACAATCGCTCCCAATTTGAAAGCATTACTTGCGACGCCGTTTACATAGGTTGCATTATGGAAGCTATACCCGGTCCAGCTTTTAAAATCAGTCAGCCCATCAAATGCAACACCGGTCGCGCTGTTTTTGTGATATGCATCATCTCTCGCAGGCACACCCGCTGACCAATAACTGTTGTTTCCATAAGTGCCATCGCCATTATAAGCAGGACCAATGGCCTGAATATAATATTCTTTTTGCACATCGTTAGCTTTATCTTCTAAGTAACCCCTTCTTGTACCCATCCCGGTTTCAAGTCTCAGCATATTCATATATGAATAGCATCTTTCTATTGCTGTTGCGTTTCCTGCAGCTTGTGCATTATCGATATTGCCGAGAATTCCACCTGAGAATTGTCTTATATTAGGGTCGTTCGACGGTGTGACGCTTGTGGCTGTATAAATTATACCTCCTGCATAGCAGTTTGTTATTGTTGCTCTGTTTGTTCCTCCAATTATTCCGCCCGCAAAGACATTCTTATAATTGTCAGACACTCCGCTGATGTTGCCTGCATCAGATCTCAAAGTCACAACAGCTTCACAAGAATCTATTTTTGCACGACACCATGCAGCTATTCCACCTATATAATGCCCTGCGGTACTACTTACTTTGCTTAAACCGTATCCGTTGCCCGTGACCTGAATCGTATATCCTGCGACAATACAGTTCTTTATTACAGGATCATCATTGCTCGAAGCAGCCCATCCATCCGCCGCAATACCGGCGGCATTGACGGAAGCTGCTTGATCACCATTTCTATAAGTACTGTCATATGTCGCTGTAACTGTCGCAGTTCCACTCGGGGAATACATAATAACTTGCTCGATAACAGAACCTGCACCAAGGTTTGCGAAAAGTGCGGCGTGACTTAAATTTCCCACAATGTTCAAATCAAGGATACGGTATCCAAGTCCGATGAAATGACCGTAGAATGCCTTCATATCCGGTCCAATCATTTGGAATGCAGATTGACCTTTTCCATTTAAATCATGCTGCTGTTCAAATGTCGGGTGTTTACTATCTGAGCCCATGTAAGCAGCACTGCGTGCATCAACATTATCAAGTTGAGCTATCGACCTTACGACATACGGATAATCTGCAGTTCCAAAGTCATTTGCGTTGTTAGGGATACCGCGCTTTTCTGTCGCATATGCTGTTCCTTCTTTTGTATATGTCGCTGTATTGTCGTTTACCGCGATCGAAGCGGCAAAGTCGGAGCAAAGGTATGCAGTGGGGATATTATGTTCACCATTAAAACTCCATGTAGCATAAGTTTTACTGCCCATATCTACTGTGGTATAAGACTTAGCCGTGACCGACGTTCCGACTTCTTTTTCAAGAGCTGCGGACAATTTTTCGTTTTGAGTATATTCGGTTCCACTTACCGATACACTCGGTGCGGTGTCAAAACCGGACGTAAAGTAGCCGTAGCCGCTTTCTTCGACATTCGGGACATTGTTTATCTCATGATAGTCATAGCACAGCGTATCAATGAGCGTTACTTCGTTGGTACCGTCCTTGCCGATCGCGTGCCAGTTCTCCCCGTCCTCGGATTCCCATTCGACGAGATAGAAATGATATTTGCCGTCTTCAAGCTCCCAGTAGAAATAACCCGCGGTGTAGAAGCGCGGCCAGTCGCCGTGGTGGAGGATGGGATCCCCTTTTTCGTCTTTAAGCTCCGGATAAGGATACGGCGAGGACAGCGTCTTCGACTTCTTCGTCTGCTTATACGGGAAAACCGTATACCCGGGATTTGCCGATGAACCGTTCGATTTGTACCAATTTGCCTCGGTAAACGACTTCGTGTCCATCATCATGCCGGACGCGGTCTTTCTCACTGCTTCGGATGTATTGAATGTTACCCCTGACTGATTGACGTAGAAGCAGTTTTTACCGGCACCTTCAACTGTCGGGATTACATCAACGGATTTGCCGTTTTTTGATGTAATACTATCGTAAATTACAGCGGCGTAAGCGGCTGTTCCCGCGGGAACCGCTGCGTTTCCGTTTGCAATACCGGCAACAACAGCGTTATACGGGCTATTGCCATTGTCGTGCAGCAAATCTCCTGTGATAACTCCCGCAGTGTAGCAATTGCTTATCGTTATACTTTCTGCATTGCCGACAAGTCCGGCGATATAACCGCTGTCTTTTGCGCCGCCGAGATATTTCAAGTATCCCGCCGCGTAGCAGCTTGTTATAGTCGTTTTTTCGGTTCCGGTTATCTCTCCCACAAGTCCGCCGACGGTTTTGCCGCTCTCGACCGTCGAGGCAAAGCTGTACTTAAACTCGCATCCGCCGTTTACGGTGCCGACGAGTCCGCCGACGGTTTTGCCGGTGAGCAGCGGGACGGTCGCAACCGATTCCGCATCCTTATCTTTTTCGACATAGACCTCGCAGCCGGAGAAAACGGCTTTTTCCGCCGTGCCCGCAAGTGTTCCGACAGAAGCGGCTTCGGTCGTCCTGCAGTCAACAAGAACGATATCGGTAAATGTGCCGTTCTTTACATCAGCGAACAGTCCGGAATTACCGTCCGACACGCCTACCGTCATGCGGCGTATCTTGAGCTTATTGCCGTTATAGGATGTGATAGCACTGTTATTTATCGGAGCAAATGGCGTTGTTTCTCCGTATGTTTTCGCCCACGACTCTATTTCGGTTACACTCGTTTTATCCGAAAAATCAATATCACGGATCTGATTTGCGGCCGTTATGCCGGTTTCGTCGTTGTTGAGATTCTGCAGATGGCGGCCGTATGCGATATTCGCGGTATGGCCGTCACTCACGAACGCGAAGAGACTGTTGCCCTTCACGGATACCGTCTGATCGGTGAAATCCTTCCCGCCGTCATCGGGCGTATACGAGACCTTTACCGTGACCGTGATATCTTCGCCGGGGTGGATTCCGGTATCTTTTGCAATATCACTGAATCTTCCGCCGTAGTTTGTAACTATCAGCGAAGCTGCACCGTCGGTCGGCATTGATGAAATATATTTTCCTTCTTCCAGCGTATCAAGAACGATCGTGACTTTATGCGCCGGGTCGCCCGCACCGAAATTCGCCTTCAGCAGCGTTTTTACTGCGTCGCTGCTTGCGCCGGTAATCGTCACCTCGAGCGTCGTCTTTGTCGGGTCGATTTCGGAACCGCTCTCAAACGGCATTTCTATATCGAGCCTGAGCTCCTCCGCGTTCGTGAGCGTGACCTTCGGGATAGGGAGCTGACCGACTTTCGCGCGGTCGATGACATTTCCCACGCTGTCGCCGTAATAGCCGACGAGGACAGACTGCTGCAGCCTTTTATCCTTATCGGTAAACTCGGTACTGAACCCGTCCTTGTCACAGTACCACACGGCATAGACTGCACCGCTGTTCGGAAAATAGTATACGATATAATGCCCCGACGTCAGGGACGACTCTATCGACCCCGCCGGGATAAGCAGAGACATGCCCGCATCTTTGCTCGAAAGCATATAAAGCCCGTCTGGCGTGCCGGGCGTCGCAGGACCTTCTT
>CANQMJ010000089.1 GCA_947624945.1 uncultured Clostridia bacterium
GCGGCTCACTCGGCGCAGTCGTTTCTGCGGGCGTCACCTCGGGCGTCTGCGTTTCGGGCGGCTCGGGCGTTTTTGTCGTTTCGGGAGTCCTCGTAGTTTCGACGGGGGCTTTTGTCGTTTCAACGGGAGCGGGCGTCGTCTCGGCGGGCTTAGGAGACGTTGTCTCGGGCGGTACGGGCGTTTTTGTCGTTTCGGGAGTCCTCGTAGTCTCGACGGGGGCTTTTGTCGTCTCAACGGGAGCAAGCGTCGTTTCGGCAGGCTTAGGAGCTGTCGTTTCGGGCGGTACCGTTGTTTCTTCTGTGTCACCACCTTCTACGTCAAAATTAACCACGACCCGCATTGAGATCGGTTCTTTGCTGATGGTGTGCCCTGTAGGAATATAGTATATGATTCCGATTTTATCAAGTCTATAATCATATTCGTATTCAAGTGTGATTATACCGTTATCACCCAAGGTTTCCGAAAGCGCACCATACGGATAATCTACAATAATTTCTTCAATTTTAGAATAAATATCACTGCTTATAACTGCTGAAAGATCGAGTTCATAAACCTTTTCTTTTATCTTGCGTGCAGTTCCGATTTTATCTAATAATTGATTGCCAATAGTTACATCCCGTAAGCCCTTATTATTGGAAAGATCAAGCGAGCAGAGACTATTGCTGTAGCAATCTAAAGTTCTTAAAACATTATTGTTTGTTAGATCGAGAGAGGTCAGATTGTTATTTGCACAATCCAAATTGACCAGCGTCGACAGTTTTGTTACATCGAGCGATATCAGCTTATTGTCACTGCAATAGACATCTGTCAATGCATTTGACTCAGGCAGTAAAAGTGACACAAGCTCATTATTTCGGCAATTAAGATTTCTCAACGAAGTGCATTTTGACAAATCAAGCGATGTCAGTTTATTGAAACGGCTGTCAAATGATGCAAGCAATGTTTGCGTTGAAAGATTTATTGAAGTAAGTATGTTGTTGCCACAGTAAAGAGTGACCAGCTTTGTATTTGATGAAAGATCAAGCGTTTCAATATTGTTGCCTCCACAATCGAGGTCGGCAAGAGCTGTTGCAGATGAAACGTCGAGCTTTGCAAGACTGTTGTTTGAACAAATCAATGTGGTGAGAAGCGGGTTATTTGAAACAACAATCTCGGTTAGAACATTGTCTGAGCAACGCACAGTCTCAAGCGCAGTATTCTTGGATAAATCAAGTTTTTCTAATATGTTTTCTTCGCAATCTAATTCCTTCAGCTTTGCACAGTTTGTGAGATCAAGTTCGGAAAGAATATTGCCTCCGCAATTTAAATATGTGAGCTCGCCATTTATTGGAAGAGTGAGCTTGAGTATATTGTTTCCGTAACAGTTAATTTGTTGCAATTTCGTATTTTTTGTTAAATCGAGTTCTTTAAGGTAGTTGCGATGAACATCCAAATATTCAATGTTAGTGAAAAATTCTATACCTGTTAAATCAAAAATGTTTCGGCTATTTAGATATATACTGCCTTTAACTACACCACCAACATCCAAACATTCTTCCAAGTCAAGGTACGTGTCTTTGTCCTTGTCAAATTCTTTTACATATTCCCTAAACACCTCGTCCGGGAAATTGATACTGTCGATATACAGCTTTTCCTCTTTGCCCTCCTCGACTAAAACGTGTGCGGGGGAGCCGTTGAATTCGCCGTTTTTTCCGTCAGCCGCGCTGACGACGATTGCGCCGATGATGGCGCATACTGCGATTGCCGCTGCCGCGATGAACAGCAGCTTTTTCTTTGATTTCATATAGCCTCCATTTAATAAAACATAATGTTATATATACATGATAATACATGTTGCATTAAATGTCAATAAAACATTTTGTTTTAGGATATACTTTTTTTAGAAAGCGTAAAGGGGGCAGAATATGTATAAACGTCTGCGCGATCTGCGCGAGGACGGCGACCTGACGCAGCGTCAGATCGCGGAATATCTGAACTGTACGCAGGTCTGCTACTCCTTTTACGAAATAGGCAGGCGCGAGCTCCCCACCGAGGTGCTCATCAAGCTCGCCGAGTTCTACCACACGAGCACCGACTACCTGCTCGGCCTCACCGACGAAAAGTCGCCGTACCCGCCGCCCAAACGGTAAATGCGCCGCCGGGCGGCTTTTTCGCGCGCGTTTTGCGATTTGTACTTGCAACTTCGCGCGCGCCGCGCTATAATATAGGAGAAAAATCCCGCGCTTTGCGGTCCCGAAAGGAATAAACTTATGCAGGCTTTGAAGAAAAACGAAAAATTCGCGGGCGTCCGCGGTCCCGTCCTCACGATAGTGATGGACGGCGTCGGACTCGCCCCCGCCGGCGACGGCAACGCAGTGTCGGAATCGTATACGCCGACGCTCGATATGCTGATGAAATCGTATCCGAACATCACCCTCCGCGCTCACGGCACCGCAGTCGGCCTTCCGACCGACGACGACATGGGCAACTCCGAGGTCGGCCACAACGCGCTCGGCTCCGGTCAGGTGTTCGCGCAGGGCGCCAAGCTCGTGACGCAGTCGATAGAGTCCGGCAAGCTGTTCGCGTCCGCGACGTGGCAGAAGGTGGTCGGCAACGTGAAGGAGCACGGCTCGACGCTGCACTTCCTCGGCCTTTTCTCCGACGGCAACGTCCATTCGCACATCGACCACCTCAAGGCGATGATAGAGCACGCGAAGGCGGACGGCGTGCGCCGCGTGCGCATACATACGCTGCTTGACGGCCGCGACGTCGGCGAGACGTCGGCGCTCGAATATGTGGAGCCGTTCGAGGAGTTCATCGCGGGTCTGCGCGACGCGGACTTTGACGTGAAGATCGCGTCCGGCGGCGGCAGAATGAACATCACGATGGACCGCTATGAGGCGAACTGGTCGATGGTGGAGCGCGGCTGGGCGTGCCATGTGCTCGGTGAGGGCAGACAGTTCGCGTCCGCGAAGGAGGCTATCGAGACGTACCGCGCCGAGGCGCCCGTGCTCGATCAGGATCTTCCCGCGTTCGTCATCGCCGAGGACGGCAAGCCGGTCGGCACCGTCAACGACGGCGACAGCGTCATATTCTACAACTTCCGCGGCGACCGCGCGCTCGAGATATCGCGCTCGTTCGAGGGCGGACCCGATTTCGACAAATTCGACCGCAAGCGCGTACCCGACGTAGTCTACGCCGGTATGCTCGAGTACGACGGCGACCTCCACATACCGAAGAATTACCTTGTCGCGCCGCCGGAGATATCGAACACGATGGGCGAGTACCTCGCCGCGACGGGAGTTCGCTCGTACGCTATATCGGAGACGCAGAAGTACGGACACGTGACGTATTTCTGGAACGGCAACAGGAGCGGCAAATTCAGCGAGGAGCTCGAAACGTACGTCGAGATACCGTCCGACGTGGTGCCGTTCGAGCAGCGCCCGTGGATGAAGTGCGCGGAGATAACGGACGCGCTGCTCGAGGCTTTGCGTTCGGGCAAATACGACTGCCTGCGCGTCAACTTCCCGAACGGCGACATGGTCGGTCACACCGGCAACTATGAGGCGACGCGCTGCGGACTCGAGGGCATGGACCTCCAGCTTCGCCGCATCCTCGACGTCGTCGACGAGGTGCACGGCGTCGCGCTCATAACCGCCGACCACGGCAACGCGGACGAGATGTACGAGCTCGACAAGAAAACGAAGCAGCCCAAGCTGTCGGCGGACGGCAAGCCGAAGGCGAAGACGAGCCATTCGCTCAATCGCGTGCCGTTCATCGTCTACGACAACGAAAACGCCGATAAGTACACGCTTAAAGGCGACACCGGCACGTTCGGTCTCGCCAACGTCGCCGCCACCGTCGTCAACCTCCTCGGCTACGACGCCCCGTCCATGTGGAACGAGAGTTTGATCGAAATTAAATGAGTTCTTTGCGAGAGGGAAACTTTTTACAAAAAGTTTCCCTCTCGCGCTCTCCTTTCAAAAAATTTTATGACATTTTTTCTTTTTTTACAAAGTAAACGAAAACAATATCCTCGGAGATAGCTTAAGATAAGCACTGATCGGTCCGTTTTTGGAGAAGGTAGCATCTCCTCGCCATGCTCGGAGATGCTCTTCGCACAAAAGCGGACCAAATCTGATTATATTAAGTTCTCTCTGAAGATATTGTTTTCGGTTGCTTTTCAAAAACAAAACTCGTAACAAAAATTCTTGAAAAGAGAGGGAGTGCAGAGGGAGAGGAAAACTTCTTTGATTGGAGGACCCCTTTTTGTAAAAGGTGTCCTCCACTTCTCCAAAAGCGGACTAAATAGTGTTTATCTTAAGTTCTCTCCGAAAATATTGTTCTCGTTTGCCTTTCAAAAAAGAAAAACTGTAATAAAAATTCTTGAAAGGTGGGAGGGTGCAGGGAGGGCGGGAAACTTCTTATAAGAAGTTTCCCGCCCTCCCTGCGTTATTTTAACTATTATAAATCTCCCTAAACTGCTTTATCGTATCGGCGAAGTCGGCGATGGCGTCCTCGATGACGGCGGGGTCGGACATGTCGATATCGGCGACTTTGAGGCTGTCGAGTGGCGATTTAGAGCCGCCGCAGCGCAGAAATTCGAGGTACTTGCCGATATAGGCGTCTCCCTCCGTTTCGATGCGCTTCACTATCGACGACGCGGCGGAGATGCAGGTCGCGTACTTGTAGACGTAGAAGAACATGTAGAAGTGCGGTATGCGCATCCACTCATACGCGATATCGTCGTCGCATACGACGTCGGGGCCGAAGTAACGCTTCACTATTTCATAGTACTTTTCGCACAGAACGTCGCGCGTCAGCGTCTGTCCCGCCTCGCACATCGCGTGTATGTCGCGCTCGAACTCGGCGAACATCGTCTGACGGAACAGCGTGCCCTTGTAAGTTTCGAGCAGCTGATTCAGTATCGACAGCTTTTCCTCGCGGCTTTCGGACTCGCGCAGCTTCTTGTGCGCGAAGATGAGCTCGTTCACCGTCGACGCCACCTCTGCGACGAATATTTTATACTCGGAGTCCTGCGGCGTATTGTGTTTGCGCGAGAAATAGGAATGCATCGAATGTCCCGCCTCGTGCGCGAGCGTCGATATGTCGTCGAGCGTCTCGGTGTAGTTGAGCAGTATGTACGGCTCCGTGTCGTAGCAGCCGCCGCTGTATGCGCCGCTGCGCTTGCCGCGGCTCGGGTATACGTCGACCCAGCGCTTCTCCTTGATGCCCGCTTCGAGCACGTCGTGATACTCGGAGCCGAATATCTTCAGCGCGTCGAGCACTTCCTCGACCGCTTCCTCGTACGTGTACGTCTTGGTACATTCGCCGATAAGAGGCGTGTAGATGTCGTAGAGGTGATATCTCGACAGCCCGAGAACTTCCTTTTTGAGCTTGTAGTAGTCGTAGAGCACGGGAAGATGCTCGTTCACCGTCGATATGAGCGTGTTGTATATGACGGGCGTGACCTCGTCGGCGTAGACGGAGCACTGCAGGCTCGAATCATATCCGCGCACCTTCGACGACGTCGTGCGCTCCTTCAAAAACGCGTTCATCAGCGCCGCGAACGTGTTGCCGTACTGCTTGTACGTCTCGTACATCTTCGTGAACGCGGCGCGGCGGACGCGGCGGTCCGCGGACATCAAAAACGTAACGTAGTTTGCGTCGGTGAGATGCACTTTTTTGCCGTCCTCGCCCTTTATGTAGCCGAAGTCGATGTCGGCGTTGGCGAACGTGGAGCGTATCTGACCGTAGCCGCCGATGCCGCGGTCGAGGTTGGCGAGCAGGCGCTCGTTGTCGTCCGACAGCGTGTAAGGCTTGTAGCGGCGGCTGCCGTCTATGGCGCGCACATACGCTTTCAGCTCGGGGCATTCCTCATACCACCGTCCGAGCGTCTCCTCGTCGAGCGATATGAGCGCCGGTGACACGAAGTAGGACGCGGCGCCCGCGTCGTTGGCGAGTTCCATGACTCTGCCCTCGAGCGCAAGCGCGCCGTTGTCGGACGTATCGAGATCCGACGACAGGCTCGTATACGTGAACAGCTTCGATATTATGCGGTCGAGACGCACCGAATCTTCGAGGCAGGAGAGCAGCCCAGCCGCCGACTCCTTCATCGTTCCCTCGTGCGCGGGGAATTTTTCTATGATCTCCTTCGCCGCCGAATAATCGCGCTCGAACGCGTCAGCGTCCGCGTATATCGCGGTGAGGTCCCATTTGTATTTCGCGGGTATTTCCGCTCTGTTTTCAGTCATGTCCGGTCTCCTTTTTCGTTTTTATTATTATAGTAAATATCAGCTCCCGTGTCAATCACATATGCGGCACATTATGATGTTTTCAACAAAGTTTTTGCCGCGAACGATTGACAAAGCGTCAATAGTGTTGTAAAATCAAATCAGGACATAAACTTTACCTGCGGAGGAAAACATGAAAAAATTACTTTTGGCGCTGACGGCGCTCATCGTCGCCGCGTCCATGACAGTCGCCGTGTTCGCGGAGGATGAAAAACCGACCCTCACCGACTGGTACTACGCGACATTCTACGACAACCTCGGTGAAAACGCGAACACAGCGGGTCAGACCGACTCGCTCGGCGGCTTGAACGCATACGGCCTTAAGCCTCTCGACGGCGCCAACGCCGAGGGTGCGTGGTTCGAGTACAACATCAAGGTGCCCGCCGACTGCGTGCGCATCGAGTTCAACGTCAGCTATGCGGCGTCGGGAGAGCGCGTCATGGAGCTCACCTTCAACGACGAGACACGCCGCGTCACATGCCCCGACACTGGCTCGTGGTCGACGTATTTGGTCGTAACGGAGACGTTCGAGTCAATAAAGAAGGGCGATTACGTGCTCCGTCTTGCGGCTCCCGCCGATTTTGACGGCGAAACTGTCAAGACGCCGAACTTCGATTTGATCGAGGTCGACTTCTACTATGAATCGTACGAGAGCGTACCCGAGACAGAGCCGCCGGAAACGAAGGCGCCCGAGACGGAAGCTCCCGCAACGACTGCGGCTCCCGCCGGGACCGAGGCACCGACGACGTCCGCTCCCGCAGTCAGCACCGGCGCGGGTGAACAGTCGAATACAACGACGGAGTCGAGCTCGTGCGACTCGTCGGTGTCCGGCGTGTACGCCGTCATCGCGTGCGCCGCCGCGTGCGTGCTGTTACGCAAGAGAAAGTAAAAAACGCCAATATAAAATTCGGAGAGGAAAGCGATTCCGCTTTCCTCTCCGTACTTTTGCCGAAAAGTAAAAGTAAACCCCGCAAAGCCGTGTGCTCGGCGATTAGAAACCCTGCACTTGGCAAGGCTGGTATGTCGTCTCGACGGTTTTTGAGCTTCCAACGTCCGTCGCAGATAGGCGAGCGGGAGGCCTGCATCGACCCCGCCGAAGGGCGACCCCATTTATTCTATCGTGGGTTTTAATAACCGAGCTGTCACGAACCCCGCAGAGTTCATTATTATTTTACCATACGGATGCCGAAAATAAAATAGGTATTTTTTCACAAAATCAGCGCAGTCGTTTTGGTGAGTTTGTGAAGAAGAAAATGTGGAACATGTTTTATTGGGAAGCAGGGCGGAGCTTCTTTTTCGGGGACCCCTTTTGGTAAAAGGTGTCCCCTACCTTCTCCAAAAGCGGACTAAATAGTGTTCATCTCAAGCTATCTCCGAGGATATTGTTCTCGGTTACTTTTCTAAAAAGAAAACTTGTCATAAAAATTCTTGAAGGAAGAGAGGGTGAAGGGAGAACAGGAAGAAGGGGCATTCGCCCCTTCTTCTGCTTTTTCGCTTTGCGAAAAAGCCAACTTCATTATAAGAAGTTCCCTTCTCTCCCTTCAAAACACTAAATAATATCACTCAAGCGGGTTGCCGTCTTTGTCGAACATGGGGAGCTTGCCGAGGAAGGTGATATCGTCGCGTTTAGCGGCGTCGCCTTCGGCGAGGATGCACATACGGCCGCAGACTTCGCCGCCGGCCTGTGCCGTGAGCTGTTCGAGAGAGGTGAGCGATTCGCCCGTGGAGACGACGTCGTCGACGATTAATATGCGCTTGCCCTTCATGAGGTCGGCGTCGGCCTGGTCGAGATACAGCTTCTGCATTCTCGCGGTCGTGATCGAACGAACGTACACTTCAAATACGCCCGTCATGTAGAGCTTCGGGCTCTTGCGCGCGAGGAAGTAGCGGCGGTTGCCCGCAAGCCTCGACATCTCGTGCGCTATCGGTATGCCCTTCGCCTCGGCGGTTAGTATGTAGTCGTATTCGGGCGCGAGCTTCAACAGCTCTTCCGCGCACGCCGTCGTCAGCTCGGGGTCGCCGAACGTGACGAACGCGCCTATGTAAAGGTCTTCCGTAAGCGGGCACAGCGGCAGTCTCCGCTCGAGCCCGGCCAGCTTGATTTTGTAGTAGTTCATATCTCGCTCCTTTACCGTTGTTTTATAGCGGTTATTCTGACTATATTTTAATCCTCATGACCAAAAATGTCAAGTCATGTGTTTATTTTTTATCGCATCACGGCAAAACTTTTGAGGGGCAAAAGTCCGACGAGGGAGGCGAACGATATTGACATCTCAAAATGCGCGGTATATAATGTAATCGGTGAATTATAATAAAAAGATCTTCAATATTTTTTCGATTTTGTGTAACCTTTTTCGATTTTCGGGTATTAACAGTATAGAAGGATATTTTACTTTAAGGAGGACAACGTGAAGAGTTCAGAAGCCGAATTCGAGCAGATATACCGCGACCACTACCGGCGTATTTACTCATTTCTCTACAAGCTCTGCCGCTCGCCGGAGACAGCCGAGGACTTGACGCAGGAGACGTTTTATCAGGCCTACATCTCGCTTTCGCGCTATAACGGACAGTGCGAGATGTACACGTGGCTCGCCGCCATCGCGAAGAACATCTTCCTCAAATACCTGCGCCGTCAGCGCCGCGAGTCCATGACCGTCGACCTCTACATCAGCGACCCGGAGGCGCCGCTCACGGACGAACCCGGCTACCGCCTGATGCGCGAGATCGAGATCGCCGACATCTTAAAGGTGCTCGAGAGCATGCCCAAAAAGTACAGCGAAGTGTTTTTGCTTCACACCTACGGCGAGCTGCCGTATTCCGAGATCGCCTTAAAGCTCGGCATCTCCGTCAGCTCCGCGAAGGTCATCTGCCATCGCGCAAAGAAATACATCAAGGAGGCTTTGATAAATGAGTGAGCTCAAATGTGAATGCAGCGTCATCCGCGACCTTCTTCCCCTTTACGCGGACGGCGAGACGTCGCCCGAAACGTCGCGCATTATAAAGGAACATATCGCAAACTGCGAGGAATGCCGCGGCATGCTTCGCCATTACAACAAGATCCCGCACTCCCTCGAGGAGTCGACGCCGACCGGCAAGTACGGTAAATATCACTATTCTGAGGTGGCGCGCCGCATCCGCCGCAGAAACACGGTCAAACTTTCCGTCGTATGCTCCGCGTTCCTCATCCTCGGATTTGTAATATCCAAGCTTTTATTCCCGGATAAAAAATGAGTACGGTTAAAACAATAAACGGCTCCCTCTACCTCGAGATGCTCCGCGGCGGCGCGGCGGTCCTCGACGGAAACAGGGACGCCGTCAACAGCCTCAACGTGTTCCCCGTACCGGACGGTGACACGGGCACGAATATGAGTATGACGATATCGTCCGTCAACTCTATCGAGGACGCGCCTCTCGCTGACGCGGCAACGGC
>CANQMJ010000090.1 GCA_947624945.1 uncultured Clostridia bacterium
CTCATCCCCCGTGAGGTCATCAAGCGCGTGGGAATTGACGCTTACAAGGGCGAGGCATACGCCTATTCCAGCACGATGCTTGGACCGGATAATGAACAGTTCGGTCAAGCCTGTGTTTCTCAGGTCACCGGCACGGCGGCGTGGATGGATGTAGCAGCGACGCAGTATATTCTCGGTGTACGCCCGATCCTCCGAGGGCTTTTGATCGACCCGTCTATCCCTGCGGAATGGAAAGAGTTCAGCATTAAGCGCGTATATCGGGGATGTGAATTATCCATAGAGTTCAAAAACCCTGACAGCGTTCAGCACGGCATCAAAGGCATTACGATTGATGGGGTAGAAATAAATGGGAACATCATAACTCCGGACCTGTTAGCGAGCAAATCGTGTGCGGCTGTGTGCGTCACTATGGGGTAAAAAGACTATTTTGATATGCCAACGCTCAGCAACTAAGGAATATATATATGAAGAAACGCACTATACGGTTGACAATTTAGCAGTGGGCTATCATATTCGTGATTATGTTTGAAACTTGTTCTTGCTTGTCATTCTCAACTTACTTCGAAGAGGATTAGTAATGGATTTATTCAACCGCACCCTTCTCGTCCTCTCCTTTTTGTGGCAGCAAACGGACGAAGCACATACCGCCACCATCGCCGACATCGCCGAATATCTCACCGAACGCGGGATCTCCAAGCCTGACGCGCGGACGATCCGCAAGGACATCGCGCAGCTTGTCGACTTCGGCATCGACATCGTGTCAGTGAGAGGGGTGCAGAACCAATACCACGTCGCCTCACGTCACTTTGATATGCCCGAACTGCGGCTTCTCATCGACGCGGTACAGTCGTCACGGTTCATTACAACACGCAAGAGCAAAGCGCTGATCGACAAATTGTCGGTGTTCGCAAGCCCGTATCAGAACGACCTCATGCGGAGCGGATTCTACGTCGACAGCAGATTCAAGGCGGATAATGAAAGCATTTACATAACCGTCGATCGCATCGAGACTGTCATCGAAGCGCATAAGAAGATCACATTCCAATACTTCGACTACGCGCCGAAAGGCGAGGTACATATATAAACAAACCGATATTTCCGATGCGGCGACCACCAGTGTAAAGTTAAAGCAAAAATCCTGTGTCAGTTCACGCATCGAACTTGTCTTGAAAAACTGAAACGACGATAAGGCGGCGGAAATACTAACCGCATAAGTCCGATATCAGGTCATCAGCAAGCGGTGCAGTCTTTTCAGACCACCGACAAGGCAGTCACTATTCTGCGGAATAGTGCTGTTTTGCCGGTGGTTTTTCATTTAGAAAAAATTTTTCAACTTTTTTTGAATTAGTGCAATTAGCTTGTACCGTTAGATGTTACGATACAGCATCAAAGGAAAAACGGAAAGGAGGTGCGGAGAGTGACTGCTATCGAACGTCGACAGTATATTCTTGAAACACTGAGCGACAGACGCAGTATAAGCGTCGGAAACTTAGCTAAAGAATGCAATGTCAGCATACGAACGATCAAATATGATATCGAATCGCTGTCAAGCTCCGTACCGATCCTGACCGTTCCGGGTCCGGGCGGCGGTATCCGTGTTGCTGACGGATGGTATCTCAGCCGCCGATATCTGCGTGAAGACCGGGAGGCGCTCCTTCGTGAGCTGCTCCCCGAACTTTCGCCCGATAGACAGGATACGCTCAAGAGTATCCTTGTTTCCTTTGCAAAGCCAAAGGTGAAGAAGCCGGGCTGATCCGTTCTTCACTGCTCTGCTGTCTGCACGGAGCTGTTCATTGACAACTGAATAGTACAGCACACACACTACATTCCTCTCGCTGCCGGTGATGAGCCGGTGAGCCGATCGAGCATTGAACTCGTGTAACAGCGGCGCATCCGCTGTGGGGCGACGACAGGCGAGAGCAACAATGATACTTCTGTCCGGCCATAAAGTCGAGCGTTGAAGCGATACTTCGAGCAGATTAGATTGCAGATTTGCGAATGAAATTCGCGAATCTGCGGCGATGCGAAGCATCGCATGCCGTCGCAACAAGTGGGGGCAGCCTGCGGAGATCACGGAGGTGGTGAGATTCCAATGAGACTGAATGCACAGTCGGTGAGTGTGTTCCCGAAAGGCGCTTGTGCGCTCTTTCTGCTTGGGGGCATCGTGGATAAATACAAGCAATGAAAAACTAACGATAAACGAGGCGGCCGTTTTATTGTCGACCGCCTCGTTGCGGAACCATATACATAGGGAGGACATGCAAAATGAAAGAAATAAAACGAGGCGAGATATATTACGCCGATCTCTTTGACACGATAGGCTCGGAGGAAAGCGGCATCCGACCCGTACTCATACTTCAAAACGACATCGGCAACAGGCACAGCAGCACGACGATCATAGCGCCGATCACGAGCAGACGACAGTACAGTACGCAGCCGACACATGTAAATATCGACACCGAGGGACTCGCAAAGAAATCGACCGTAATGCTTGAACAGATCAGGACGATCGATAAGTCACGGCTTGACGAATACATAGGCAGGCTGAATAAGTTCGCGATGGCGGATGTTGACCGCGCCATTATCGTCGGACTCGGAATAAAGTGTATGGAAGAAATATTGAGGTGAGCCATGAGCGGGAATTATATTCCGAAAGATATCAAGCGATATCCCGACGCACTTACTGTGGGAGAGGTTGCCGAAATACTGCGCGTCAGCACGAACACCGTTTACAAGCTGATAAGATCCGGTCAGATATCATCGGTAAAAATCGGGCGTGAAAATCGAATTTCCAAAAGCAACTTAATGAAGCATATCCACAAAGGCAATGAAGCAGATACGAACCCGGGAAAAATAAAAACGAAAAAAGTTCGGTAAATCGCTGGACTTTCGAGAGATGTTGTGGTATCGTTCCGGTTGCCGAAAACAAAAGAAAGGAAGAAAGGAAAAACAATAATGGCAAATATCAATGCGAATCTGACCGACAGCGTGCAGCCGAAAAAAGGCAGACTTTATGCCGTAATTCAGTATGTCGACAGCGGAAAGAGAAAATCGGTATGGCGGTCGCTCGGACTGCCCGAGGGATCACCTAAAACAAAGATACAGAAAGCGATGAGGGCAGTTGTAAACGACTTTGAGGACGCTATGGCTGAATCGTCCAAAACTAACACTTGCCCGATCACAGAGCTTCCGATATTTGATTTTATGTGCGGATATCTCGAACGTGTGCAGCCTGATCTGCAAATCAATACATACCGTGGATACAGAGTAATGGTTTACGGCAGAATAAAGCGGTACTTCGGCGCACACTCCGACATAACTGTCGGAAACATAACAGCCAACGATATAAGAGCGTTTTACGACTACCTGACGAAAAGCGAACTGGCAGGCGCGACCATAATACATTTTCATTCGCTTCTGCATCGAGCGTTTTCACAGGCATTCAAGGATGAGATCATTGACGCAAATCCGTTCGACCGTGTTGACAGACCTAAAAAGACAAAATACCGCGGAGAATATTACAGCGAGGAAGAACTTGTAAAACTGCTCGACCTCGCAAGGGATGACACGATATATCCCGCGATCGTTCTTGCGGGCGGACTTGGTTTGCGACGCAGCGAGGCGCTCGGCGTCAGATGGTCAAGGATAGACTTTGAAAAAAGACAGTACTTCTCGATACGAAGATCGTCGAATATATCAAAGACGGCAAAAGAGTCGTCGAGCCTATATTTGAGATGAAAAACGAGTCGAGCCGTCGGACACTGCCGCTGCCTGCTCCTGTGTACGATATGCTGATCGAACAGCGTGAAAAACAGGCTTTGTACCGCGCGGCGTTCAAGCGCAGCTATGATACAAGTTACAGCGACTTTGTGTGTGCCAATCAACTCGGAGAGCTGATCCATCCGTCGTATGTGACGAATCATTTTAACGTCTTCCTCAGTCAGAACGGACTGCGAAAAATACGTTTCCACGATTTGCGTCACACGTTTGCGAGCATCCTGCTTGGCAAGGAAGTACCGCTCATCAATGTGTCGAACTTCCTCGGTCACAGCGATATATCAACGACAGCGAACATATACGCACACCTTGATCGAGCGAGCAAGCAGATCAGTGCGGATGTGATAACCGATATATTCAAAGCAGCGAACAAATAAGGCATCCCGCTCGGGATGCCTTTTACATACGGGGTAATATAAATGAATGAGTATTTGAGCGGAGATGATCTCTATAAATTTTTGCACATCTCAAAGCGCAAGATGAAATACCTTCTCGAAAACGGCTATATACCATATACAGATACAGGAAAGAAAACACACCGCTATCTCGTCAAAAAAGATGACGCGGAAGCGTTTATCAAAAAATCGAATACTCCCGGATTCCTGCATGAGACAGCCGGGAAGTTCAGCAGCAGAGCGAATCCCTCTCCGAGAAAGGAGCATCCTGCCGACGCATTTGCAGTAACAGATGAAAACTGTGCCTCACTGCACCGATATCTTACGTCCGCATGGGCGGATGAGCCTGAAGCGCTCACAAGCCGCAAGGCAGAGATCCTGACATGCATACCGTCATCAAAGGTAAATGACCTGATACGCAGCAAAACGCTCGTAGGTGCGAATGTGTGCGGTGTGTGGCACTGTACAAAGGCGAGCCTGATTCGTTATGTGACAAAGCCCGAGACGGTCGGCAAAATGATAACTACCGCCGTTTATCGCAAGGTGATAGAAGAAATGACACTCAAAAGATGAACGCATCTCCTCTTTGATTAAAAGAAAAGACAAAAACGGTGCCAGAGATGTTTCTGACACCGTTCATCTTCGGAGAGTGTGGGATTCGAACCCACGCGCCGTTTCCGGCAAATGGTTTTCAAGACCACCTCGTTATGACCGCTTCGATAACTCTCCGAGTATATGATAACGTCCGAAAGGACGAAATCGACCCGATAAAAAATATTAGAACTCGCGTTAGAATTCGCGTTTTCCCGCACGCTTCGAACAGAAAATAAGTCAAGCGCCGCAAGGATTTGCGGGGAGAAGACTTGCAACATCGTGAGAGGTTTTCAAGACCACCTCGTTATGACCGCTTCGATAACTCTCCGTGCCGTTACATTATCGCATACGCGAGCCGAATTGTCAAGTCCAAACGCGAAATTTGTCCCGTTGACAACAGGCGGCGACGGGACTATACTGTAAATATAAACCGCGCATAGGGGAACGAATATGGAAAACTCCGCATTTTATACCTGCACCGTCGACTCTCCCGTCGGCGCCATTACCATAACCGAGCATGACGGCGCCATCGTACATATAAAGATCAAATCGTCGCTACCGAAATCGCCACCCGAAACGATGCTGCTCTGTGACGCATGCCGTCAGCTCGACGAATATTTCGCGCGAAAAAGGCGCGTATTCGACCTTCCGCTCGCCCCTGTCGGGACTCCTTTCCGTCTCCGCGTATGGGACGCGCTCCGCAAGATCCCCTACGGCTGCCGCGTTTCGTACGGCAACGTCGCCCGCATGATAGACTCGCCGCGCGCATGCCGCGCCGTCGGCGGCGCAAATCACGCAAACCCCATACCGATAATTATTCCCTGCCACCGCGTCATAGGCGCGTCCGGCGCGCTCGTCGGCTTCGGCGGAGGACTTGATGTCAAAAAATATCTGCTCGACCTCGAATCAGACTGCATATAAAAATAAAACCGTGGGAGACGGCTTTTGCAAAAGCCGTCTCCCACAACCGGTTTTTCGCATTATTATTTTATTTTATGCCTTCGACGATGAGCGTGAACTCCGTTCCCGACTCGACCGCGTACATGTCGACAGTACCCGTTTCGGCGTTATAGCCTGCGTAGCAGTACGTCACCGACGGCAGAGGCAGCATGCTGTATGACGAGCTCGTGTAAACATCGTCGAGCACCTGTGTTTTTTTGCCTCCGTTTTTGCACGCGTAAAGGACGCCGCTGTTGGACGAATAGCTGTACTCGCCGACAAACAACGCATAACCGTCGTGCGTGACGGTCACACTGACGACCTTGTCGGCTACCTGCTTCGGCTTCTTTGTTCCCTTTACGTACCAAAGCGCATCGTCACTGTCGATGTAGTACGCGAACTTTCCGTCTCTCGACATCGCAAACGTCTCGACATCCTCCGCGATCTCTACCGACTCGTCTATATCGCTCTCTTTGACTCGGTAAAGCACGTCGTCGCGCATATAGTAAAGCGTTTTACCGTCACTGCTTATGCTCGTACTGCCGTACGTCACCGACGACGCGACACGCTCCGTCTCCATATCGTCCTCGAGGTAAACGACGGTCCCCGCCGACGTATTGTAGCAGAACATCTCGGAAAGCGTATCAACTCCGTATGTCGCCGCCGTAAATATTCTGCCGGAATACTCTAAATAAGACGTCTGCGTCTGCGAAAATACAGGCAGTATCGGCATGAGCATGCCCGTGCCGAGCTTCTGCTTGTCGCCGCCCTTGACAGAGATATAGCAGTCGCCGTCTGACGCCGTGAATATCATCTCCGTGTTGTCGCGGTTGAAAACGAACGTGCCGCCGACACCGACCGACAGCTTCGTGCTTTCGCCCTTCATGTCGTAGACGTAGAGACCGTCCTTATCGGTGTTGTAGCAGTAGATGTATTTGCCCTTATTCGATATCGCAACAGCGACGAGCGCATCGTCTATCTCGACGGACTTTTTGCCGTTGTAGACGTAGAGGTCATCGTCGCCGTTTTTGTCGGTGACCACATACGCCACATATTTGCCGTCCGGCGACATCACAATGCTCGAGGCTGCATCGACATCGTCCGCGATCCTCGATTTTTTGCCGTTCTTGATGTTGTATACGCCGAGCGAGCCGTCCGCGTCGACATACGCGATAAAATTGCCCGAGAACGCCATATTTTCAACGCCGTCGAGCGCCTGATCGAGGCCGCCGTCCTTGTTGCTGACGTACACGTCGCCGTTCGACGTAAGGATCGCCACAGTCTTCCTGTCTACCGATGAGAGCGTCAATTTGACGCTGCTCGCGTCGCCGCCTATCTGTTCCGACACGGGCGTCGCCGCGGCTCCGTTGACGAGGAACAACCCGTCAGAGCCGAACGTGGGCACGATCATCGACTCTATCATGTCAAACTTTCCTCCGCCCGACAATAAAACGGCAACGACCGCTATCACAACGATCAAAACGACCGCGACCGCAGCGGCGATGATGCCGACCGTTTTTTTGCCGGGAGTTTTGCCTTTCATCTTTGCCGCGATCATCTCGACCTGTTCATTTTTACTGACCGTATTTACGGCTTGTCCGGCCTTATTTTCCGCTTCGTTCTTTTCAAACGGAGCGCCGCATGTGAGACAATAATTGTTTTCGGGAGCGTTGTCGGCCCCGCATCTCGGACATTTCATCTTATACCCCTCCTGATTATGACAGCTGATGCGCACCATACATCGACAGCATCCGCAGTCGCAGGGATTTGCCCTCTATGATTTTACACATACGATTATACAATTTGCATCGTATTTTGTCAATACCCGTACCGCATTTTGCACAGTCGCGGCACATCTTTTTGTTGCATTTTTGACCGATCGGTAGTATAATATCATTACAAAAATCAATTTACATTATCATTCGGAGGTATTACATGAGATACGAGATCGTAGGCGAACCGCTCCCCGTCGTTATATGCCATGTCGACGCAGGCGAGTCGCTCATAACGGAAAAAGGCTCCATGAGCTGGATGTCGCCGAACATGAAAATGGAGACGAGGGCGGGCGGATTCGGCAAGGCAGTCGGACGCATGTTCTCGGGCGAATCCATGTTCCAGAACATATACACCGCCGAGGGCGGAGAGGGCATGATAGCGTTCGCATCGAGCTTCCCCGGCACCATTATGGCGTTCAACATCGCGCCCGGTCAGGAGATAATAGCGCAGAAGTCGGCGTTTCTCGCGTCCGAGCAGACGGTCACGCTGTCGGTACATATGCAGAAGAAGCTCGGCGCGGGATTTTTCGGCGGCGAGGGCTTCATCATGCAGAAGCTTTCCGGCAACGGCACTGCATTTGTCGAGATCGACGGCTACTGCTGCCGCTACGACCTCGCGCCCGGCGAACAGCTCATCGTCGACACGGGTTATCTCGCCGCGATGACGGCGACAGTCGGGCTCGATATTCAGTCCGTGGCTGGACTCAAGAATAAGCTCTTCGGCGGAGAGGGCTTCTTCAATACTGTCCTCACGGGACCCGGCACCGTATGGATACAGTCGATGCCCGTAAGTGCCGTCGCGGGAGCGATACGCGGATTTTTGCCGGCAAACTGATACAGCCTATTTTCATAAATTATCGGGGCGGGAACGCACATCATGCGCTCCCGCCCGTAAATTATGTTTTTACAGTCTCGGTACTATGAACAAAAACAGCAGTATCACGCACACGCCGACGACGGTCGTAATGAGCGAATACGAGAAATTGTCGGTCGCCCGCTCCCTGTAAACGGCGTCGACGACGGGGTGCGAACGCTTCGCGCGTGTCCTCTCGCGCGCAGGACGCAGTATCGTCCTGCGCAGCGCGTAGACTATGAGGTCGGCGGCGTCGCATACGAGGTGGCAGACGAAGCCTGCCGCCGCCATGCCCCACCTGCAAAGCCGCGACGTCAAAACGTTTTCGCCGAACAGACGCGCGACCGCGCCGCCCGCACGCGTCAGCGCATTTATCGCGGGCACATATACGGTGCGCTCGAGGTCGCACCACGCGGGCAGTATGTTGACGTAGCTGCCGCCGCGACGCGTCGCTGTGCGCACGAACGCGAAGTAGAGCACGATGCCGACCGTCATCGTTATGACTGCTCCCGACAGGCACTCCCAACCGAAAAACTTTACGTCGTGCCACTCGCCGCTGCCCGCGAACGCCATTCCGCGCACCGCGACCTCTTTAGCGATCGCCGGTATGCATGTGAATAAGGTCGGCAAAACGGCAAATATCAACGCGAGCGATGTCGCAACGGTCACGGCGCGTCCGCCTTTATGCTTTTCCACATGCTCGGACGGTTTTTCTATGAACACGCACACGAACAGCTTTATCATATACGCGAGCGTGCAGCCGCCGCCGAACAGGAACATTACCTCTACCGCGTGAGCTATCGGCGCTATCTCCGCCGATTCCACTATCGCCTCATGCAGAAGCGTCTTTGCAATATAACCCCCCGTGCCGGGGATACCGGCAAGTCCCGCGCCTCCGAGCGCGAACGCTATGCCTATAAACGGGTGGCTGCGTCCCCAGCCGCGAATATCGTTTAAGTCGAGGCTGTGCAGGTTCATATGTATAATGCCGGCGATAGTGAACAGTATCAGCTTCATCAGCGTGTGATTGAGCATGTAGAGCACGACGCCCGCGGACGCGAGCGCGCACTCGTCGCCGAGTGCCGCGACAGCGCCGATGCCGGTCAAAATAAACCCTATCTGCGACATCGACGAGCACGCGAGCGTGCGCTTTATATCGACGGACAGAAGCGCGAGCACGGCTCCGAGCAGAAGCGTCACCGTGCCGAGCACGAATAGCAGAACGCCCCATTTTACATCTCCCGCATACAGACGCACGGTCGTAGCAATTATGCCGTATACGCCGACCTTCGTCAGTATGCCCGACAGAATCGAGCTCGCGGGCGCGGG
>CANQMJ010000091.1 GCA_947624945.1 uncultured Clostridia bacterium
GGACAGGATCAGCCACCAGCTTTTGATTCCAAACCGTCTGGACTCCATGGCTATTCGGATTTTGAACAGACCGTCAAGCAGAATGGAAATCCCAAGAGCAATGCAGATAAATACCATCAGATTTTTCGGGTTAAAAAGGACGATCACGCCGAGTATGATCATCAGTATCCCGAATTCCAAATCGAACTGGAATGCCAATCGGAATAGATCCTTTGAAAAATAGCCGATCAGCTTGACAATGCCGAAAAGGATCATTGCAACGCCGATACAAACGCCGATTATTTCCGTTGAGATTCCGGGCATGGCAATAAAGAGAATGCCTGCAGCGCAAAACAGGACGGACATAACGATGTATCCGGTTTTCGCAATTTTCATTGGTACTACAGATCGCATCTTCATAGAAGCAAACCTCCTTTGCTCGTTTGATTCTATTGTAATCAAGCTGTTTTAATTTGCATACAGACATAAAAAGTCTCGCGTCCGATAATCAGACACGGGACATAAGAATGAACGATTTATAGGCAAACGATTCTGTTTGACTGACTTTAAGATTCAACACAGCACAAAATCATCTCTTCGATCAGCCCCTTTTTGATTTCCAAAAGGCGCGAAAGCATGCCTCGGATATCATCGTTCATACCGTTTTTCAGCCATCTGGAAAAGATGCCGAAGGCCAGACCGGACAGATACTCTTTCACGATGAAAAGGTCGCTTTCCCGAACCTTTTTCCCGCGCAGGACAGATGAAACATAAGCATTTATCGTATGATCACAGACTTTCCATAAGTACATCTCATAGATTTCCCGATTTGCCGAGTGATAAATATGCAGTACCGCGCGCTTTTTTGCAAGCGCCAGCGTAATCGCCGCGTCCAGACAGTCTTCAAATTTTTCTATCGTGGGATAGGACTGAATGATTTTTGCGGCGTCCTCCTCCACAATACTTTCAATGAGTTTCGGCATATCCTCGAAGTAATAGTAAAAGGTGTTGCGATTGATGCCGCAATCCGCTACAATATCCTTCACCGTAATTTTGGACAGAGGCCGTTCCGTCAGTAATTTCAGAAAGGACTCTTGAATTGCTTTCTTTGTAAAGTTAGCCATTTTTGTGCCTCCTGCGGGGTTGATTTATACCGCATCTTCAATACGGTACTATAATGCGTATTATAACACACATATGTGAAAAAATCTACTACCGGTTAATATGGCTACATATTTTTCCACTATAGCTGATGCTCCGTAGAGTTATGGCTATAACTCCCGATATGTTGTTTGTAAGCGTGGATTGTTGGTGTGGTATCAAAAACTTGTTGAGCTGAAACGCGAAAAATCAACCACAGATTGAAAAGTTATCATATACTTTACGTATTATCGCCGAAATGCATAACGATGCTGCCTTCTAAACCTCAACCGGCTTGAACAACGGTTAAATTTCACCTTGCCGAACGGTCTATGTACAAACGGCGTGCTGCGTGATAATATAATACCGTAAGCCGGCTGCACACTCACAAAAACGGAGGATCACAATGAACAACATCACGATAGGCGAAAACATACGACGTCTGCGCCGCGAACGCTCGATGACGCAGGAGCATCTCGCGGAGCTCATGGGCGTGTCATGCACCGCCGTGTCAAAATGGGAGTCCGCATGCACGTACCCCGACATAACTGCGCTCATACCGCTGTCCGAGATATTCGGCGTCACCGTCGACGAGCTTTTGGGCAGCAAAAAGAGCGAGCGCGAGGCGCGGCTCGACGAGGTAAAATCGACGCTTCGCCATATACAGCACGACGACAGACAGTCCGACGAAGCATATCTCGACTACGCACGGCAGGCGACGGCGGAATTTCCCGCGGACGAATACCTGAAATACGAGCTCGCATGGGCGCTTCGCTGCCGAGTCGTATTCTCGCGCGACCTCGACGGGGAGACTAAGGAAAAGCTGACCGACGAAGCAGAAAAGATACTTCTCCGCCTCGCCGACACAGCGGTTGATGAGACGATCCGTATCAAAACGGCTTATTCGCTCTGCGAGCTTTATTCGCAGCTCAGACACGACGCAAAGCGCGCGGCGGAAGTCGCGGACCGACTGCCCGAGCTCGAATACAGCCGCGAAGTTGTAAAAGCCGACGCCATAGGATGCTGCAGCGAAGACGCAGAGTCGAAAAAGCTCGCAAAACGCTGCCGCGAGGAGGCGACTCTCGCGCTCACAAAGGCGCTGTGCACCAACATAGAGGCATACGCCACGCTTACCGACGACGATGACGTCATAGTAACGGCGCTTGCATCGTCAAATACGATATGGCGGACCGTTTTCGGCGGCGATATCAAGTGGCAGGACCTCTTACGCAGCGTCGCGGGCAATCATCTGTCAACGGCACGCGCATATGCAAGGCGCGGCAGGCAAGACGATGCCGCGGACTCGCTCGATGAAATGATGCGCTGCGTAAACCGCGCGGCGGAGCTTTATCGTACGGACTGTGGCGATACGTATGCGTCGGCGCTGCCCGGCTCGCTCGAATACAGGCGCGGCGAAAAGCTCATCGAGGAGGACATATTCCGCGATCAAATCGCCTATAAGCTGCGAGGCATGGACGCCTCGGAGCTCGACTGCATCCGCGGCACCGACCGATTCCGCGCCGTCAAAGAGCGTCTCCGGTCGCTTGCAAAGGACGCGGCGGCACCGGTATGATCGACTTATGCAAAATGACCCGCGATCGCGGGTCATTTTGCTTGTAGTGCGTATGTGCGACGCTTAACGAATCAAAAACATCGTTTTTCCGTCAGCTTTTTATCGTCCGTTTTAATTCCCCGATCTCCATGTTTCTGAATTTGTTATACTCGCGTACTAATGCAAACGTGTCCTCTTCCGAAAGAAATCTTTCCGGCGTGCATTTTTCACACTTCAACAAAACGCTCGTCCCGTACAGTCTGCATACGAACGGGCGCTTTTCATATATCGAGCAGCGGCCGTTTTTCAGATGTCGGCATTTGCCCTTCCACTCATATCCGCCCATGTTTTTCTCCTCGCTCGGCGAAAACTGTATCATATCCTTGCAGCATTTGCAGCAGTCGGGACTGCATACGGACGCCGATATTTTTTCGTATAATTCTTTTATTTCTCTTTCAAACATATGTGTCTCCATATCTGCATGATTTGCAGTAAAATAATGCCTCAGCCGTCGGTTTTGTGATAAAGCTCGACGCCGCTTTCATGCTCGCGCGCGAGCAGCCCGAACGATATCATCTCGCGCCTGATAAGGCAGTAGTCGTCGTAATACTTCTTTATGTGTTCGTTGATCTCAAGCTCCGTGTAGGCGTCTTTATCGTCAAGCTCCGAGATGATGCGGCGCAGGACGACCTCGCGCTTTTTGTTCTGCGACGGAAGATGCGTCAGCCTGCCGAACGGCATAAACGTGTTTATCACGCCGTCGCGGTATGCGGCATCGTCGTCGACCGGCGGCGCGGCGTCGGCGACGAGCTCCGCGAGCGTCGCGGAAAGCGCGCCCGGGACGAGCGAATATATCATGTAAAACTGCGTCCTGTGGCACTCGACAAGTCCCGCTTCCTCTAATCTTTTTAAGTGATGACTGACGGTGGCGCTCGTCAGTCCGAGTCGGCTTGCGATAAGCTCCACATACGATTCGCCCCTCATAAGCATGCCGACGATCTTAAGGCGCGAGCTGTCGCCGAGCGCTTTGAAAACATCGAGCGCGCCTGATGTTCTGTCCATCGTCACGCCTCCCTTTTGTATTTTTCGGCGGGATGCACGTCGTAGCTCCACTTTTCAAACGGGAGCGCGCCGTTTTCGCGGTACCATAAAAGCCAGTCGCGGCAGACGGAATATATGGCGTCGACGATGACGTTCGCCTCGAACGCGCGCTCGGGACGTCCGCTCTCATACGATGATGCGATCTCCGCCTCGCGCTTGTCGAGCATGGCGTTGTGCAAAAACCACGTCCCGTATGCAAAGAAAGCGAATACGCCGAGATCGTCGGGCGAAAGCTCGGAAAGCGCGTCCTCAAGGCCGTCCGTGATATGCTCCCGGCGGAGCATCGTCATGCGCTGCGCGACGAGCTCCCCGACCGTTTTCGCATCCCACGTCATGCCTACGAAGGATGCGCAGTGCTTCGCCATGCGCCCGGCGATCGTCAGCGTGCGGCGGCGCAGGTCGTTTTCAGGCTTGAGCGCCGCAAGCTCTGAGGAGTACTTTTCCGCGTGAGTCTCCGCGATATCGGAAAGCGCGCGATACGCCTTTATCGTCTTTGCATACTCCGCCGCGTCCGTCATCCGACAAAGACGGTCGTATGTTATTTTGCTTGTGTTGTCCATGTTTTTCTCCTTTTTTATGTTTTATTCCGTTTCGATTATGATACAGATCTGCAAAACTGTTTTGACGAACGTCTAATCGGATTGAACACAGTATACACCACACACACGGGTTTGTCAAGATGTATTTTGATATTCATCAAAATAATTTTCGTGCTTTTTGACATACAAAAAACAGGGGCCGCGCCCCTGTTTTTGTTTTGCCTTATATCACTATCTCATATTTCGGCTCGAATGTCTCCGACTGCACATATCTGCACACACACTCGCGCAGCGCCCTCGTCGGCGCGTCGTCAAAGTCAAGGTCGAACCCGCACACGAGCAGCCGCGCGCCTCCCGCCTTCACTTCAAACAGCGACGAACGCGCCGTCGCGTCGGCGAAATTCGGCACGACCTCCACTATCGGATGAAGCCCGCGCATACGCGATACGTCGACAGCCCTCGACCTGTCGAGCAGCGTTTTCCACTGATAATCAGGGTAACGCCCGGTCGGGAAGCCGTAAAACAGCGGATGCCCGCAGTCAATTATCTCGCCGCTCGGCGCGTTCGTCGGGAACAGCACCGGCGACCAGAACACGGGAATATAGCTGCCGCCGAGCGTCGACTGCCCTGCAATATCCGCGAATGCGGACGCGAAAGCGTCTGCCGTAACTACAGCGGCGCCGCCCTTCTCTATCGCCGCGCGCACGCCGTCCGCGTCCGATACCACATCGAGCGGACGCTTTTCCGTCTCGGGGAAAACGTATATGCGCCACGAGTTCCCGTATTCGCCGACGCTGACGTTTACCGTCAGCATCGACGGCTCAACGATACCGTCAAGCGGAATTTCTACATCGCGCTCCCTTGTCGCCGTCTCGAATATGACGTCGCAGCCGTTTTTCACCGTGACTTTATACTCGGGGCAGCGCATGCGCTCGCAGCCGAAATCGTACAGCGACAGCGTGCCGCGGCACACGTCGGTGTTTTTGTATATGCGTCCCGACCGCCAGAGCGGCACGACCGGCGAGCAGAATCGCCGCCACGCCTCCGGCGCGATAACGCCCTTATCATTGCCGAATACGTCGAGCATGCCGACCGTCGCCGTGTTCTGCCCCGTGTAGTCGCAGAGCGAGAGAAGCTGAAACCCGCCGAGCCCGTCCGTCCGCATCGCGACCTCGATGTCCTCTTTATAGAGCCGCGCCGCAAGATCGCCGGACGCGGCGATGTAGTCGTGAAGGCGGTCGTAGACTCCCTTTTCTTTCATACGCTTGCGTATCACGTCGAAGTTGACGGGCATCATGTTTCCCGTGTACCGCTCGCATATGTCCACGTCCGGGAACGTGCAGTACTGTCCGACCTCGAACGTCACTATCGGCACGGGGCACTCGTTTACAGCGCCGCTGTAATCCGCATACGTCCCCTTCGCTATCTCGTCGTGCATGTGCTGTATGCGGACGTGCCTGCCGCCCACGTCCTGCGCGCAGATGTAGTCCTCGCACATCATGACTTTATGGTCGAAATTCGACGTCAGCGTGTAGAGCCGTCTCGGGTCGTACGCCCTCATCATAGTCGTTATATCGGATAAAAGCTCGAAGTCCCCCATCGTCTCGTTCCCGTTCGAGAACATGACAAAGCTCTGGTGATTGCCGTACAGCTTCGATATCGTCTTAGCCTCGCGCGTGTAGTATATATCGTGTATATCGTCGTCCCCGTACTCGACGTCTACGACGTCGAGATTCGTCCACAGCGGCATCTCGACGGAAAGGTACACTCCTACCTCATCTGCGGCTTCAAACGCCGCCTCCGGCGGACACCACGCGTGGAAACGGACGTGATTGAGTCCCCACTCCTTAAAAGTCGCAAACCGCTCGCGCCAGAACTCGACATCGCACGGCGGATATCCCGTCAGCGGAAACTGCGCGCAGTCAATGGTACCGCGCAGCGACGATTCGCGACCGTTTATCATGATGCGCTTGCCGCGCACGCATATTGTCCGCATGCCGAAGCGGACCGAGACTTCGTCTTTTGTATCGCCACATACGGACGTGACCGTCAGCGTGTAGAGCGACGGCGTAAACTCGTCCCACCACTCTATCCTGTCCGCGTCGTCAAAGACTATATCGAACTCCTCGACCTGACGCGAGCTGTAAAGCAAACACTCGCGCGATATCTTTGCCGCCGCATCTCCCGACGGCGACGTCACCGCCGCCGTGACCGTGACCGCGCGCCTCTCATACGGACGTTTGATGTCGCTCGTCAGCGTCATTTTTACGCGCACGCCGCGTTCATTCGGATATACCTGCACGTTTTCGGCGTGTACGACTTCGCGGCACCGCAGCTCGACCTTTCCGACGACGCCGCACCATATTCCCTGCGTGTCGACGCTGTACCCGCTCGCCATATCTCCGAAATTGACGAGATTTCTGTTGTCGATGCGGAGCGTTAACGTATGTACGCCCGCCGTCAGCGTCCGCGGCAGACGGTACTCGTGCGGCGCCGACAGCTCTATCTTCTGCCGCCCGATCTTCTCGCCGTCTACCCACAGCTCCGAGGCGATATTCACACGCTCGAGGTAAACGCTCACGCTTTTACCCGCAAACTCCTCCGGCACCGTCACCTCGCGTTGCAGCCACAGCGCGCCTATGTACTCGTACCGTTCGCGCGGCGCGCGGACCGCGTCCTTCGTCATCTCGTCGGCGTATTCGCTTTTTTTGCCGATTTTATTTTCGCACGTCGTACCGGGCAAAATAAACGGCTCCGACACAATGCGCTCCGCGTAATATCTTTTCGCGACTCCCTCGTCGCCGGGGTCGAGCCTGTACGACCAAGCGCCCGAAATATCAACTGCTTTCATAGTCAAAACTCCCTGTAAAAATCGTCTCTCATCTCTGATGTGACAAGATAACATTCCCGACCGTACAAAAGCGACGCGGGAACGCGCCACGGCTTGCCGTAATAGAAGTTGTCCGCGACGAGCACACCGTCCGCGTATATCTGCGCCGCGTCATAATCGAGCTTTATCTCCGCCATGCCGCACGGCGACGATACCGACAGCGCATACCATGCGCGGCGTCTTTCGCCGCCGAGTTCGAGCTCCTCCGCATACGGCGGCGAAAACGGCTCGTCTGTCGGGATCATTTCAAGACGCGCAGCCTCAAACGCACGCTCGACGCATACATGCTCAAATCCGCATCCGGTCCATTTGTCGTATTCAAAGCCGCCGTCCTGCACCGCGCATATCTCGCCGTCACACTCGTAAACGTCGCAGCCGCAGCCGACATAAAGTCCGCCCGACAGCATACGCGCGCGGACCGCCTGCTCACGCGTCAGCGTCACGACCGTCACGTCTCCGATTTGTACCGTGCCGTCAAGTCCCGGACGCGCCGTAAGCTCCGCGCCGTCCCGCGTCTTATATCTCGCCTCAACTCCCGGTATCCCGGCAAAGAAGTACGCACCCCCGACCCGGCACAGCGGCTGCGCCGTCGCATATTCAAGCTCGACCGACTCCGACAACCTCATGCCGAACGGCATGAAAAACACCGCGTCCCGCAAGACCTCTATCGGCGGTAACTCCACTGACCCCGTATCGAATACCACGTCCTTCGCGTCCGTGAAATCGACTCCGCGCGCGTGCCTGTTGACGAACACGAACCCGTGACCGTCCCCGTCCGTCCTCATCGCGTACCGCACCGACTCGCCGTCGTCGGCGCCGATCGACTGCGTCGGCAGCACCGTCTCCATCGGCGCGAGAACGCTGCCGAAATCGGCGGCGAAAAGATGCAGCATACACAAAAGCCCGTACTGCTCCCTCGTCTCGCCGTACTGCGACACCGCCGCCTGAAAATCGTAACTCAGAATAGGATAATCGTTCGGATATCCCGTCGCGCGCGACTCCTGCATCGTCGTTTTCCCTATCCTGTGCTCGCCGCCGTGATACATGTAGTAGCCTATAAGGTTGTTCCCGCACCCGAGCTTGACGAGCGATAATGCATACGTGTCGAGCGGTTTTATTATCGGACGGCGGTGATGCGTGACCTGTATGCCCGTGCCGAGCTCGCACGTCGCGAACGGATAACGCTCATACGGCAGCCGCCACCCCGTCCTGTCCGTGTCGCGCATTATATCGACACCTATCGCGGAATCGTTGCGGTTGTGCGTGAACGTGTAGTTCAACGACGGCGGCAGCGACTTCATCGACCCTGACCACGGCGCGTCCGCATATGCGCCGAACACGGGCACGACCTCGTCAACCGGTATCTTCGCGCCGTATACGCTGTTCCAGCCCGTGACCGTGTATATCGGCACGTCGAATCCGACGTCTACCGCCGTCTTTTTGAGCGCCGCCAAATGCTCTGCGTTGTTCGTCAGCTCGTTTTCGAGCTGCACGCCGATTATGTTTCTGCCGTCCTTATATAAAAGGCCCTTCACCTGCTCATATATCTTCGAGTACCATATATTTACCTTCTCCATGTAGCCGTCGTTGTTGTCACGCAGACGGTACGGCTCAGAGAGCAGCCAATCGGGGAACCCGCCGTTCCTGCACTCGCCGTGGCACCACGGACCGATGCGCAGTATGACCTCGAGTCCCGCGCGCCCGGCGTCGAGCACGAACTGCCTTACGTCAAGGTCGCCGCCGAAGTCGAATACGCCCTCGACCTCCTCATGGTATATCCAGAACATATACGTCGACACGACCGTGACGCCGCCCGCGCGCATTTTACAGAGCTCGCGGTACCAATCCTCTCGCCTGCCGCGGCTGAAATGGTACTCGCCGACAACGCCTATGAACGGCACGCCGCCGCGCGTGAAGTACCGGCTCGTCACCTCGATCTTCTCGCGTCCACAACTATCGCCCATGTTAAGATGACCGCGCAAAAGCGGCTCGCTTTTGTATTCGCCGAATCTGCAAAGTGTCATACCGCCACCCCGTAAACTCACATATAATCAGCAAAAGCCGCGCTCCCGCGTCCGCAGGAACGCGGCTTTCCGCATACTGCATGATCTTATTCTTTCGCAGCTTTTTTCTCGTTTATCTTTTTCGCCGCAAACCGCACTATGTACACGCCCGCGAACGCCGCGCCGACGCCTATCACGAGCCCCGCGAGTATGTCGGTCGGATAATGTACGTACAAATACATGCGCGAAAACGCTATGAGCGCGGCGAGCACACACGCGGGGATCCCCCACTTTTTATTCTGCAACAGTATGACGACGGCGCCCTCGAAGCTCGCCGCCGTATGCCCCGACGGGAACGAGAAATCCTTCTGCACCGCGCACAGATACGGCGCGATGCCTTTTAC
>CANQMJ010000092.1 GCA_947624945.1 uncultured Clostridia bacterium
GGCGGCGCAGCGACTCCTCGTCGACGCGCACGCCCATGCTCGATATTTCGTACGCCATATCGAGGACAGGATAGTAGACGAGTATATCGCCGTTGAGCTCCCAGTCGTCGTAGTCTGGCGCTCTGCCGTCGTGCGGTTTGCCGTTCGACAGCGCGCCGCCGATGCCTTCGACGAACACGGCGCCGAACTCGCGCACGGCTCTGTACTCCCTCTCCTTCGGCGTCAGCGTCGGATATTTTTTCTCGAGCTCGCGCGACGAGATGAACGTGATATCCTCGGGGAGGAATCTGTCGATGAAGTCGTACTCGGTCGCTATGTAGTTTTCGGTGTGGCGGAGCGAGCGGTAAATGCGCTTGACGTAGCGGCGGAGCGTCGTGAAGTTGCGCTCCTCGCGCGTGATGACGGCCTCCCAGTCCCACTGGTCGACGAAGATGGAGTGGATATTGTCCGTTTCCTCGTCGCGGCGTATCGCGTTCATATCGGTGTAGAGACCCTCGCCGACGCCGAAGCCGTACTGACCGAGCGCCATGCGCTTCCACTTTGCGAGAGAATGCACGATCTGCATCGACTCGCCGCCCGGCAGCTCGAAGCCGACGGGGCGCTCGTAGCCGTTCAGGTTGTCGTTGAGACCGCTTTTCTCGTCGACGAACAGCGGGGCTGTGACTCGCGTAAGTCTGAGCTGGACGGCGAGGTCGCGCTCGAAGAAATCCTTTATCTTTTTTATCGCCTCCTGCGTCTGGCGCAGGGACAGCGCCGATGTATATCCCTCGGGGATAATGACTGCCATATCGTAGCCTCCGATGCAAAAATTTACATAAGTATATCACAAGGCGCGCGATTTTGCAAGCGGGGAAAGTGAAAACTGCAGATTTAGGTGTGAAAGAGGTTTTTGCGAGAGAAACTTTTGAAAAAGTTTCTCTCGCGCTCTTTTCAAAACTTTTTATTGACTTGGGTTTGAGTTATCGTATCAAGAACTTGTGCGGTGATTGTTTACATTTTACATACTGCATCGTTTATCTGTGCGGTGATTTATCATCCGTGCGCACCGTTTGATGCTCGACGGCACATCCGCAGGATGTGCTCGTTTCCGCGCGCCCCAAAGGGGCGCCGGCTTCGCCGAATTGTTATGGTATGATATTATATTTTGAAAAAATGAATTTTATGCGGGAATAATACATCATTTTCCAAATCACGTTGCGCTTTTATATGAGCCGAGACAATATAGTCATATCGACAAGATTTTCATACAATGTCCCCGTCGCTTTTTTCCTTTTGTTTATTGACTTTTGCGCGCAAAAGTGCTATAATCTAACCTCGTTAGAAAACACGCGCCGCGAGGTGGGAAAAATGGCTCGTCGTGAAGACGTCGAGATGATAATAAAACGGCTCGATGAATGTAAGCCGGACTTTTTTTTCAAAATATGCGACGGAAGCAGCGTCGGCATCGACTGTATGCTTCGTCTTTTATATGAAGCCGGACGCGACGTTTCGTCCGGAGAGATAACGGAGAAGATGGGCGTCAGCACTGCCCGCGTCGCTGTTCTCGTGCGAAAAGCTGTAGCGCGCGGACTCGTCGAGCGCAACGTCGACCCCGTCGACGCGCGCAGGACGTGCATACGTCTCACCGACGTAGGAGCCGCCGCCGTGCGCCGCACGATGACGGAGGTCGAGGACGTCGTCGGCAAAATAATCGACAGTCTCGGGCTCGACGAGATAGAACGGTTCGTCGAGACGTCGCGCCGAATAAAAGAAATAGTTACCGAAAAAGCGGAGTAAGCATACATAATCATGACGGAAAAGAAACACGGTTCGGATATAAGGATAGGCATAGACATAGGCTCAACGACGATCAAGATCGTCGCGGCGGACGAAAACGGCAGTGTATTATACAGCGATTACCGCAGGCACAAGTCACATACGCAGGAGGTAATGGCTGAGCTTTTGCGCGAGTTCTCGATGGCGACGGGCATCACGTCGGCGCGCATGCGCATGACGGGCTCGGGCTCGATAAATCTGTCGTCGGCGCTCGGCGTCGGCTTTGTGCAGGAGGTCGTCGCCGTCGCGGAAGCACTTAAATCAAAGGCGCCGCAGACCGACGTCGCGATCGAGCTCGGCGGCGAGGACGCGAAGATAATATATTTCACCGGCGGGCTCGAGGAGCGCATGAACGGCGTCTGCGCCGGCGGCACGGGCGCGTTCATCGACCAGATGGCGTCGCTTTTGCAGACGGACGCGTCGGGACTTGACCGCGCGGCGGAGAATTACCGCGAGATCTATCCGATAGCGGCGCGCTGCGGCGTGTTCGCAAAGACTGACATTCAGGCGCTCGTCAACGAGGGCGCGAGCACCGCCGACCTTGCGGCGTCGATATTCAACGCCGTCGTCAATCAGACTATATCGGGACTCGCGTGCGGCAAGCCGATACGCGGTCACGTCGCGTTTCTCGGCGGACCGCTCCACTTTTTGCCTCAGCTTCGTGCCGCGTTCGTGCGCACGCTCCACCTAACGGACGAAACGGCTATATGCCCGGACGGCTCGCATCTGTTCGCCGCGCTCGGCGCGTCCATGAACGCACGCGACGCCGAGGTATCGGACATAACTGACATAATATCGAAGCTCGAATGCGGCGTCACGCTCGCATACGAGATAAAGCGTCTGCCGCCGCTGTTCGGCAGCAGGCGCGAATACGACGAGTTCATCGCGCGCCACAGCCGCGCCGTCGTCGGCAGAGCGCGACTCGAGGACTACTCCGGCGACTGCTTTCTCGGCATCGACGCCGGCTCGACGACGACAAAACTCGCGCTCATCGGCAGCGCGGGTGAGCTTCTCTATTCATTCTACGCGAACAATCAGGGCAGCCCCGTCAAAACGGCGATACGCGCGATGAAGGAGCTGTCGGAGCGCATACCTAAGACGGCGCATATCGCGTTTTCGTGCTCGACCGGCTACGGCGAGGCGCTGCTCAAATCTGCGTTCGGACTTGACATGGGCGAGGTCGAGACGGTCGCGCACTGCGAGGCTGCGTCGTTCTTCTCGCCGAACGTCGACTGCGTGCTCGACATAGGCGGCCAGGACATGAAGTGCATACGCCTCAAGGACGGCGCCGTCGACACGATACTGCTCAACGAGGCTTGCTCGTCGGGGTGCGGGTCGTTCCTCGAAAACTTCGCCGCCTCGCTCGGCTACTCGGCGGAGGATTTTGCGACCGAAGCGCTGTTCGCGAAAGATCCCGTCGACCTCGGCACGCGCTGCACGGTGTTCATGAACTCGAACGTCAAGCAGGCGCAGAAGGAGGGCGCGACCGTCAGCGATATTTCCGCGGGACTCGCGTACTCGATAATAAAAAATGCCCTTTACAAAGTAATAAAGCTGACGAGCGCCGAGGACCTCGGCGAAAACATAGTCGTACAGGGCGGCACGTTCCACAATAACGCCGTTCTGCGCGCGTTCGAGCGCATCGCGGGCGTCGACGCCGTCCGCCCCGACATCGCAGGCATAATGGGCGCATTCGGCGCTGCTTTGATAGCGAAAGACGCGTACCACGGGCAGGAAACGTCTATCCGCTCGTTTGACGAGATAATAAACCTCACGTACACGACCTCGACCGCTCGCTGCGGCAGATGCCAAAACAACTGCATGCTGACGGTAAACAAATTCTCCGACGGTCACCGCTTCATCAGCGGCAACCGCTGCGAGCGCGGACTCGGCGGCGACGTTACATCGTCCGCGCCGAACCTCGTCGCATACAAGCGCCGCCGCATCTTCGACTACGAGCCGCTTCCCGAAGTGGACGCGCCGCGCGGCGTCATAGGCATACCGCGCGTACTCAATATATACGAAAACTACCCCTACTGGGCGACGTTCTTCCGCGCCCTCGGATTCTCCGTCAAGGTCTCGCCCGAGTCGAGCCGTTCAATCTATACGCTCGGCATCGAGTCGATACCGTCCGAGTCCGAGTGCTACCCGGCGAAGCTCGCGCACGGTCACGTCGAGTGGCTCGTCAAAAACGGCGTTACGACCATATTCCACCCGTGCGTGTTCTATGAGCGGCAGGAGACGCCGGACGCGCAGAACCACTACAACTGCCCCATCGTCGTTTCGTACCCGGAGAACATCAAAAACAACGTCGAGTCTATAACGAGCGGCAAGGTTCGCTACATACGCCCGTTCATCGCGTTCTCGGACGAAAAAACGGCATCTGACAGACTCGTGCGCGTCTGCCGCGAGGAGTGGGGCATACAGGCAAAGGAAGTCCGCGCCGCAGCTCACCTTGCGTGGGAGGAACAGCTCCGCGCCAAAAACGACGTGCACGAGGAGGGACGCCGCGCGGTAAAATGGGTCGAGGAAGGCGGCAGACGCGGCATCGTGCTCGCGGGACGCCCGTACCACATCGACCCCGAGATTAACCACGGCATACCCGAGATGATAGCATCGTACGGACTTGCCGTCCTGACCGAGGACAGCGTTCCCGTCGACTTCGTGCCGAGCCGTCCCGTCCGCTCCAACGACCAGTGGGTGTTCCACTCGCGCCTTTACACGGCGGCGCAGTTCGTGTGCGGCAGAGGCGACTTCGAGCTCGTGCAGCTCAACTCGTTCGGCTGCGGCCTCGACGCGATAACGACGGATCAGGTCGCGGAAATACTCGCCGCGGGCTGTAAGCTGTATACTGTGCTCAAGGTCGACGAGGTCAACAACCTCGGCGCCGCCCGTATACGTCTGCGCAGTCTTTTGGCTGCGATGTCGCGTCGCGCCGACGAAAGCGTACACGAGGCGACGATCGAATATCACCGGAGCGAATTCACGGAAAAAATGCGCGAGGACGGTTACACCATCATCGCGCCGCAGATGAGCCCTATTCATTTCGCCATTATCGAGCCCGTATTCAAGCGTCACGGCTATAAACTCGAGCTGCTCGGCAACGACAACAAGAACGCCGTCGACATCGGACTCAAATACGTCAACAACGACGCATGCTTCCCCTCGATAACCGTCGTCGGGCAGATAATGCAGGCGGTTCTGTCGGGCAAATACGACACCGACCGTCTCGCCATAATGATGACGCAGACGGGCGGCTGCTGCCGCGCCAGCAACTATATCGGCTTCATACGCCGCGCCCTCGACCGCGTCGGACTGTCCCATATCCCCGTCATATCGCTCAATGCGAACGGCATGGAGAAAAACGAGGGCTTCCACATGACGCCGTCGCTCCTTTATGAGGCGCTTCGCGCCGTCATATACGGCGACGTACTTATGCGGTGCCTCTACCGCACGCGTCCGTACGAGATAACGCCCGGCTCCGCCGACGCGCTCCACAAAAAGTGGGAGGATATATGCATCGAGTCGCTGACGGGCGGCAAACGGCGGTTCTCGGACGTTTGCCGCGGCATCGTTGCGGACTTCGACGCGCTGCCCATCGACGACGAAGTCCGCAAGCCGCGCGTCGGCATCGTCGGCGAGATACTCGTCAAGTATATGCCGCTCGCGAACAATCATCTCGTCGATCTGCTCGAATCGGAGGGCGCGGAGGCCGTCGTGCCCGACCTGCTCGACTTCTTCCTTTACAGCGTCTACAACGGCGACTACAAGCACAAATTCCTCGGCAAGCCGTGGACGTCGTCCGCCGTCGCCAAAATAAGCGTCGACACGCTCGACGCGCTTCGCCGTCCCGCCGTCCGCGCGCTGTCAAAGAGCAAGCGCTTCTCGCCGCCCGTAGAGATCAAGGCTATCGCCGAGATGGCGAAGCCGTATCTGTCGCTCGGCAATCAATACGGCGAGGGCTGGTTCCTCGCGGGCGAGATGGCGGAGCTGCTCGAGTCCGGCACGCGCAACATCGTATGCGTGCAGCCGTTCGCGTGCCTGCCGAACCACGTCGTCGGCAAGGGCGTCATAAAGGCGCTTCGCGCCGACCACCCCGAGGCGAACATCGTCGCCGTCGACTACGACCCGGGCGCGAGCGAGGTCAACCAGTTAAACCGCATCAAGCTGATGCTGTCCGAGGCGCGCCACGATATCCCGGCAGGCGTCATATAAACGGGAGTTTGATATCGTTCGTGCACGCAACATCTATATCCGAAGATACATAAACGAGGTGCAGTCGTATGCAGTTTCCTTTGCTGACCGGGGAAGAACGCTTTTCGTTCAACTCCGCCACGCTCCCGTTTGACGTCAAAGAGTTTTGGTCATGGAACGGCTCCAATCTTTTGAACAATACGCTGCGCGGAGCATTGGCTGAGTACATTGTCGCTAAGGCGCTCGACTTGGAAATATCATATGCGAGAGACTGCTGGTCCGAATACGACCTTTTATACGGGTCTGTAAGGATAGAGGTCAAATCGTCTGCATATCTTCAGGCTTGGGACCAGACGCATTTGTCCGAAATCAGGTTCAGCGTGGCTCCGGCTTTCTCGTCGTTTCCCGACCAAAACCAAGAGACGGAGAAAATACGTCATTCCGACGTATACGTTTTCTGCCTTTACGGGTGCAGGGACCGGGCGCAGGTCGATCTTTTGAATTTGGATCATTGGCAGTTCTACATTATACCGACATCGGAGATCGACCGTCTTGACGGCACGGACGGTGTCACAGGAAAGCTGCAATCAATCAGTTTGAAATCTCTTTTGCGCATATGCCCCGCCCCGGCGGATTACGGTCAGATCAAGGCGCGGATCGATTCAATCATATAGAAATCGCGTTACTTTGTATCTTATTCGCCGAGTACGAGCCGGCACATTCCCCGACTGATTATCCCACACTTAAAGCGGACGCGGCAAGAGTATCGGCTCTGTCAAAAGTCTCCGCGGGCGCATCGCGCCCGTCTCGGCTATGTACGGCATCGAGCCCGAAGCGTCCGCTTACTTTCGCTCCTTCACCGCGCACAGCGCGTTTATCTTTACGCCGTCGGCCGCGAACCGCCGCTCATACTCGGTCATGATGTTGCCGTCCGCATACTCGCTGCCGTGCAGATCTCTCGTCTGCCACGCGACCGTGAACGGCGACTCCCCGAGCTCCGCGAGCGTAAAATCGAACAGCGTTACGTTGTCGGTCTTGACGCGCAGCTCGCCGCCGTCGGCGAGCACCTGCGCGTACCGCGCGAGAAAATCGCGGTACGTCATGCGGCGCTTGTAGTAACCCTTTTTGGGCCACGGGTCGCTGAAATTCAGATATATCCCCGACAGCGACCCCGACGGGAACCACTCGCACACGTCGGCGGCGTTGCCGATCATGAACCGCACGTTGTCTGGCAGCTCGGGCGACGACTCCATCTGCGCCTTTCTCTTTTCGAGCGCGAAAAGTATCACGCTGTCGACGCGCTCGACGGCGTAGTATACGTTTTCGGGGTGCGATTTTGCCATATCGCATATGAAGCCGCCCTTGCCGCACCCGAGCTCGAGATATACGCGCGCGCCGCGCATCTCATCGGGAAACGGCGCGTATACGTCAGATGCGGTCACAAGCGACGCATCTTTTATCAAATATTCGGCGCAGCGCGCAATACGTGCGTCCGAATTCTTTTTTTTTCTCATTCTCATATTGAAATCTTCCCTTACTTTTGGTACAATAAACTATGTGTATGTCACCGCACATCAGTATACCATATTAAACCGACAATTTCCACGAAGTTTTCGAAAATAATTCGATACTTTCGGCGCGGTGTCGGGAAACATCTATTTGACAAATTCGCATGAAAGGATGCGGACGACGCGTGGGGGAGCCTGATGGCGCCCGCACGCTCCGCACGGCATATTCAGTGGATATAAACAGATTTACCGCGATGCTCGCTTCGCGTCTCGAGGCAGAGGGCGCCGACCGGGAATCCGCGATACGCCACAGCAGCGCGTTCATAAAATCGCTTCCGCCCGATGAGGCGGAAAAGATCGCGTCGCTCTGCGAGCGGAACGACGAGGCGCTGATGCGCATAGTCTCGTCGCTGAAAAAACGCATAGACATGCAGCCGCGGCGGACGGCGGACGATCAGGCGGAGAAAACGCGAATGATACAAAGACCGCCGCAGTCACCGCAGTCACAGTCACCGCAGCAGCCTGCGCAGGTACAGCAGCAAAGGCAGCAGCCGCAGCAGCCCTCACAGCCTCGTCCGCAGCAAAGACAGCCGCAGCAGGTGCAGCGTCCTGCGAACGCGCAGGCGCAGCCTATCGAGCGCGTCAGACGCGTTCCCGCTCACATCCTCGACGAAGACGACGAGGACGACATGATAAACGAGATGCTGTCGCCCGGCAGTCGGCGCGCCGACGACGTTCGCCGCAGCGCGCAGTCGCGCGTCAACGCAAATGCAAATGCAAACGCAAACGCTAACCCGAGTGCGAACGCAAACGTGAACCGTCAGGTCGTACCGCGTCCGCATCAGGATCAGCAGCGTCAGATCAGCGCACGCCCGTCGCAGTCGGTTTCCTCATCAAGCGCCACGCATACGGGCCGCCGTCCCGCACGCGAGCGCGAGGAACAGCACACAATCTATAAGCCCGACCCGAACGCTGACTATCAGAAATTCTATATCATATTCGCGTGTACGTCGCCCATATGGGGATTTCTGCTCATCTGTGTTCTCGGACTGTTCATATTCGCGCTCGCCGCGATGTTCATAGGCATATTCGCGCTTATCGGCATACTGTTCGTCGGCGTCGCCGTCGGCACCGTCGTCGCGCTCGTCGGCATCATATACGGCATAACGCAGCTGTTCAGTTACGCTCCGATAGGACTTTACGAGATCGGACTCGGCGTCCGCGTCGGCGGGTTCGTGATGCTCGGCGGCATCATCGTCTACAACGTCGCCGTGCGCCTTTTGCCGTATCTCATACGGCGCGAGCTTGATCTTTTCACCTTCACCTCTCACAAGTGCGTCGAGCTTTACTACTATGTGAAAGGAGCGTGCGCTGATCTGTGAAACCGACATCAATAATATTCATTCTGATCTCGCTTATCGTTATACTCGTCGGATGGCTCGTGTGCCGCAGCGCGGAGACGACAGCGGCGGCGGACGGTGTCGACTTGTTTGCGTCGTCGATAGATGAAAACGAAGACCTGAAAAACGACGTCAGCTTCAGCGAAGACGAGATATACAACAAATTCGAGCTCGTCGTCAGCGAAGCGGACGTGTACGTCTACGGCGGCTACCCCGTACCGCACATGGAGCTCTACAACTTCGACGACGGCTCCTACCGCATGACGACTGCGAACCGCAGCGTCACCGTCGACACGACCATCGACCTGATGTCCGTCGTCAAGTTCTGGGAATCCGGCTTCTCGTTCCACGGCTTCCGCGACTATTTCCGGCGCGGCGGCAAGGCTACGACCGAATCGTCAAAGCGCATCAACCTCTACCTCCCCTCCGACAGCGACGTCAACGTGATCAAGATAACGCTCGACCGCGGCAGCGTGTATG
>CANQMJ010000093.1 GCA_947624945.1 uncultured Clostridia bacterium
AATCCAGTCACTCCGATATTAAAACCCTTCGAATACGGGACGCTGCAGCGTCCCGTTTTTCGTTGCCGTAAACGGTTCTCGTTGCCGCGAACGGTTTTCGCTATCGCGAAAACGACAGTCCGCACGTGACGAGCGTGACGTTTTCGCCGCCCGCGCCGCCGCGAATGATGCGGACAGCGCCGTGCGTCGGGTCCTCGCCCGACAGCGCGAGACGCGACGCGTACAGCGCCATATCGGACGGCGACGGCGACGGGAATATGCCGAGCGAGGACGCGTTCGCAGAGAGAGAATCGGTGAAGTCGTCGGAGCGTATGCGGTTGATGATGGTGGCGCCGACGGCGATCATGCCGTAGAGCTCGTCGGCGGGACCGCCCTCGATGTAGGCGGCGAGAAGCTCCGCGTCGGGCAGCTCGTCGGCGCTGCATATCGGTGACAGCGTCACGAGCGCGAGCGCGAACGCGGCGGACACAGATGCGATTTTAACAAAAAAACGATGATTTTTCATAAGTTTATTTTCCCCGCAAACATCGCTTGCGAACGTGAGAAAAGTTGACAAGCATGCACCGTTGTGGTATATTTAACATGTATTTCTCTATTGAGGCGGGATTTGATGGATATCGCAGGTAAAAAGGTCGGGATACGCGTGAGCTCGCATTTTCACGACATAGAGCCGGACGCGGCGGAGTCGCTTTGCTATTTTGCCGAAATGCTCGATCAGGTCGACGACGAGGACGGCGAGCAGCTGAAGGCGCTTTTGCGCCTTATCATGGAGGACGAGAGCGACGACGACAGCCTCGATATGTATACGGAGGGCGAGCTTTACACCGGCGACGGCAAAACGGAGATAAGATACCGCGAGCCCGACGTCGAGAGCATGGGCGAGACGGTGACGTCGGTGTCGTTTGACGACGGCGACCGCGAGCTCGTCACGATAACGCGCGGCGGCGACGTCTATACGGCGCTCGTGCTCGAAGAGGGCGTGCGCCATACGTGCGCGTACAATACGGGCAGTTTGCCGCTCCTCATTTACACGACGGCGAGACGCATAGAAAACACGGTCGGCGAGGACGGCGGAGTCCTCGATATGATATACACGGTCGAGACGGGAATGTCGCCGCCGCAGTTCAACAGAATAACGATGAATGTGACGTTGACGCCGCAGGACGCGGCGGAGGTATAAAATGAACATGACCGAGTCCGAATACAAAAACGCGCTGCGCGCGGGACGCGGCGGCGCGTACGTTCTGTGCGGCGAGGAGTCGTACCTCATCAGGCACTACCGCGACAGAACGCGCGAGCCGTATTCGTCGCCGGAGGCGAAGTATGACCGCGCCGTCGTCGGATACGAGACAAGAGCGGACGCGGACGCGATAGTGGACGCGGCGGCGACGCCGGTCATGTCGATGATGTCGATGCTTTTGACGGAGCCGGACGCGGTATCGCGCAAGCGGCTCGTCGAGGTGTCGGTCGAGGCGGCGGACGGACTAAAAGACTCCGACTTTGACGCGCTGATAGGGGCGATGTCGGCATCGTCGGAGTATGCGGACGACGCGATAGTTTTACTGTGCCTTATGCCGGGGACGTTCGACTGCGGCGAGCCGCCGAAGCGTCCGTCGGCATTGTATAAAAAGCTGTGCGCGGCGGACGGGGTGAACGTCGTATATTTTCCAGCGACGACGCCGGCGCAGCTCAGGCGGTGGGTCGAGCGTCATTTCACGCATGAGGGAATCACGCCCGAATGGGACGCCGCCGACGCGATGGTGTCGCTCGTCGGCGAGGACATGACGTCGCTGTCGGGCGAGATAGACAAGCTGACGTCGTATGTGAAAGCACACGGACGCGACCATGTAACGAAGGACGACGTGGCGGCCGTATGCTGCCGCGGCGACAGATACGACGCATTCGCGCTGTCGAACGCGATACTCGATAAGCGGCGCGACGCGGCGCTGTCGGCGCTGTACGACGAAATGCGCAGAAAGACGGAGCCGGTCATAGTTTCGGCAGGGATAGCGCGCGTTCTGTCGGATATAATGGCGGTGAAGGCGCTGTCGTCGACGGGCGCGTCGGCGCCTATGATATCGCAGACGCTCGGCATGCACGAATACAAGGTGAAGCTGTACATGAAAAGCGCGTCGGCGCGCACGGAGGAGGAGCTCGAGCGAGCGGTGCTCGCGTGTGCGGACGCCGACAGGCGCATCAAGTCGACGGGCGGCGGATATGAGGCGCTCGAACGGCTCGTGTGCGAGGTGGGAGCGTAATGGCGGCGGAGAGGCGCGAAAAGCTGACCGTCGACATGCCCATCATAGTCGAGGGCAAATACGACAGGGAAAAGATCGCGTCGGTGGTGAACGGCGTCATTATCACGACGAACGGATTCGGGATATTCAACAGGGGCGAAAAGCTGGCGCTCATAAGAAAGCTGGCGAAGAGCGGCGGCATAATACTTCTCACCGACAGCGACGGCGCGGGCGGCGTCATACGCTCGTATATAACGTCGGCGGTGCCGGCGGGCAGCGTCGTACAGCTATATATCCCCGCGATAAAGGGCAAGGAAAAGCGCAAGAGGTCGCCGTCAAAGGCGGGCACGCTCGGCGTCGAGGGCATCGACGCGGACAAGCTCTACGAGCTGCTTCTGCCGTTTTCGCGCGGTCACGATGAAATAAAGTCGCGCGGCGGCATAACGAAGGCGGACATGTACGCGGCGGGACTGTCGGGCTCCGACGACGCGCAAAAAAGGCGCGACGAGACGGCGAGACGACTCGAGCTGCCGTCCGGCATGACGGCGAACGCGCTTTTGTCGGCGATGAATGTGCTTATAACGCGCGAGGAATTTGAAAAGATCACATCGGAGCTGTCGGAATGAAAAAACTGTTTACTAAATACCGCGAGATAATAATGTATCTCATCTTCGGCGTGCTGACGACGGCGGTGAGCTGGGGCGTGTACTTTCTTTTGATGAGCGTCGGGCGCGGTGTCATCGGCATCGAGCCGGGCGACGTCGAGAGCGCGCGCTATATAGCGCTTTACACGGCGGCGCAGGTCATATCGTGGGTGTGCGCGGTGCTGTTCTCGTTTTTCACTAACCGCGCGTGGGTGTTCACCGACGCAGACAAGTCGGTGAGCGTGCCGAAGCAGCTGGCGGCGTTTGCGTCGGGGCGGCTTTTGACGCTCGGGCTCGACTACGTCATAACGTACGCGGGCGCGCTTCTGATACTGCGCATTGTGGACGGCTCCGAGGATTACGCCGAGACTGTGTCCAAGATGGCGGCGGCAGTCGTCGTCATGGCTGGCAATTATGTGTTCGGCAAGCTGTTCGTGTTCAGAAAGAAGAAGGGGCGGGACGCTTGAGCATACAGTATTTTATAGTCACGCTCGGGATACTGCTCGCAAAGATAGTCGGCTTTCTTCGCGACATAATATTCGCGGGCAAATTCGGCGCGACGGCGGCGAGCGACATATATTTCGGCGTATTCGGCGTCGTGACGCTGCTTTTTACCGGCATCGGCATGGCGCTCTCGACGCTGGCGATAAAAAATCTCGGACGGCTCGAGCTCGGCACGGAGAATGAAAGACGCGCGTATGTGTCGTCGTTCATCACGCGCACGTTTTTGTTTACTGCCGCGGGAGCGGTCTTGATGGCGGTGTTCGCGCGTGCGCTCGTGGCGGTGCTTCTGCCCGACCTGCGCGAGGACATGATACCGACCGCGGTCACGGTGACGCGCATAATGACGCCGTCGCTGTGCTTCGTCTGCGTCGCGTACGTCATATCGGGCGTGCTTCAGAACAGCCGCCGCTTTTTCATTCCCTCGATAGTCAGTCTGCCCTATAACGTCATACTTATAGCGCAGCTTTTGTTTACGGACCCGGATGTTATCGCGGTCAGCGTGGTGACGACGATAGGGTGGGGACTTCACATCGTGTTCCAGCTCCCGCAGTTTTACAGGCTCGGCTACCGCATGTTCTCGCGCGGGGGGAAAGGCTCGTTCGGCGTCGGCGAGGCGGCGGCGATATTCGCGTCAAACATGGGCTTTCAGCTTTGCTTCATAATCGACAGGCGGTTCGTCAGCGGCAGCGAGGGCGCGATTACGTCCGTCAACTACGCGTCGAACCTGTTCGTCACGGTGTCGAGCGTGTTCGTCGTGGCGATGTCGAGCGTCATATTCCCAGCAATATCGAAAAATCACGCCGAGGGCAAGCTCGACTATGTGCGCGGACTCGTCGGCGCGATGATAACGCTTATGTTCGTCATATTCGTGCCGTATCTGCTCGTCGCGGCGACGTTCGGGCATAACATCGTCTCGCTTTTGTGGGAGAGGGGCGAGTTCACCGCCGAAGCTGCATCGACGACGTCGGCGTCATTCCTGATATACAGTCTCGGCGTATTCGGCTACATCGCGCAGGAGCTTTTTTCTAAGGTGCTTTATCTGTCGTCGCGCTATATCGACACGGTATGCAGCGCGGCGGCTGTTATAATAATAAAGCTGCTGACGGGCGGCATCGTGTACGAGCATCTCGGCGTGTACGGCGTCGCCGCCGAGACGTCGCTTTTGCTGACCATATACGCGGTATATATATCGCTGCGCATGAAGACAGCGGTCGGGAAGTATATAACGCGGTCGACGATACGCGACGCGGGACGAGTTCTGCTGTCCGGGCTCGCGGCGCTTGCGGTTTACGTGATATTCCGCGCCGCAGCTCCCGGGATATGCGCGGACAGGGTGATGTTTTTGCTACCGCTCTCTGTGTGCGGCGCGGCATATATCGCCGTTATATTTGCGACGGGGCTCCATAAGTCGCTGTTCGCGGATATAAAAAAACGCCGCGAGGATTAGGTCTTGGAGGTATTCACATGATGAAAAATAAACGGCGCGCGGCGGCGCTTTTTCCGATATCGGTACTTGCGCTTTTTCTTGCATGCGCGCTTCTGCCGCAGTTTTTCGCGCGCATATCGGCGGAGAGGGAAAACGACAGCGTCGTGTTCTCGCTTCTCTACTCGGACGCGAAAAACAGGCTCGGCGAGCAGTCGCTGGCGCGTCATCTCGACGAGGTAAAGGCGGCGGGCGTCACGACTGTGACGGTGCCGGAGCTGACGATGAACGTGCTCGTCGACAGAGGCGATATAGTCGGCGCGCGTTATCACGACATAAGGCACAAGTACGACGAGGAATCGCAAATGTTGGCGGACGCTCTCGACAAAGTCGAAAATATCGCGTACGCCTCGCACGTAATAATCGCGTCCGACCAGGACGACGCGGAAAGAGTGCGCCGCTGTCTGCCGCTGTCGTTTTCGCCAGATGAGTACGCGGACGTCGGCGATGTAGGCGGCAGCAGTGTTTTTGTGATATTCGACGGCAATATTCCGACGTACGACATCCCGCTCGGATTTGACGAGGCGGCGATAGCGGAAATGAGGGCGCGCGGGTTCGACGTTGCTGTTTCGCTGCGCATGGGGTCGAGGAGCAGCGTCGGCTATATAGACGAGCTTGAAAGGATAGTAGACGAAAACGGTGTCAAGTATCTGTGGCTGCGCAATGACAGCAGAAGCAAAGAAACGGACGAGAACGCAGACAAAAACATCGACAGGATGGCGGAGCTCATCGCGTCGCGGGGACTTTATTTCGTCGCGGCGGAGAACGCGACGCAGCTTTCAAACGAGGACATAATCGGTTACGACAAAATATTCGACGCGGCGGACGGGCGCGTCCTGCGCGCGTTTGAAACCTACGACCAGTCGTCGCCCGATTCGACGGGGTACATGTTCAGGCGCAACCAGTACCTCAACTCCGTGATAGACAGAAATTCGCGCTTTGTAAGCGTGACGCAGCTTTCGCTCGGCGGAAAGTCGGCGGAGACGCTCGCGTCCGACACGTCAAAGGCGGCGGGGTCGGCGATAGAAAAGCTGTCGTCGCTCGGCTATGACGTGAAAGAATGTGATACGCGTCTTGACGGATACGAGAGGTACGCGCTGACGCCGAACATCGCCGCAGCGTTCGTTGCGGTGATCGCGGTCGGAGCCGTCGCTGCCGTGTTCGAGCTCGACGGTATGAAAGCGTTCATCGCTGCGGTTCTGCTTGCGGTCGCGTCGTTCGCGGTCACGTTCGTAATGCCGGAGCCGCTCGTGCTGCTGTATCCGACGTGCGCGGCGCTGGCTATATCGTGCTTTGCGGTGTCCGTCATGCTGTACGCGCTCAAAAAGCTGCGCGGCAGGCTCGGCGTACTGCCGCTTACGGCGGCTGTCGCCGTGCCGGTGCTCGCAGTGCTCGCCGTCGGCGGCGTCGTTATGTGCTCGCTTTTGTCCGGCATCGACTATTATTTCAACAACGACATATTCCGCGGCATAAAAATATCGCTGTACGCGCCGCTACTCTATGCCGCCGCCGCGTATTACGTGATGTTCATACATAAAAAGGGCTCGTTCCCCGGCGACGTCAGAGACGTGATGTCGGCGCGGATAAGGATGTCGTGGGCGGCGGCAGCCGTCATAATGATGGCGGTGAGCGTCATATATATCGTCAGGAGCGGAAACGTATCGTCGATCTCATCGGCGGAGGAATCGATGAGAGAATTCATCACCGAGCATATGGCGGCGCGTCCGCGCACGAAGGAGTTCGTCGCCGCGTATCCGTGTCTCGTTTTGCTCGTGTGGTACGCGAAGAAGTGGCGCGGGACGCTTTTGCCGTGGGGGCTCGCCGTCGGCGCTGCTATACTGCCCGCGTCCGTGACGAACACGGTCTGCCACGTGTTCACGAATGCGGGGATACAGTTCGGCAGACTCGCGAACGGTCTTTTGCTCGGCATTTTCACGTCGTCGGTCGTATACGCGCTGAATATCGTTTTTACGCGGATACTGCATAAATATTTCTCCGTAGAGTTCGAAAGCGAAAACTGAAAAAGGGGGTGACGGGTTGTCCGATATCGTTATCGCGGGATATCTCGGCTTCGGCAACAGCGGCGACGAGGCGCTTTTGGCGATAGTGCTTGATGAGATCAGAAAAATGATGCCGGACAAGTCCGTCACCGTTTTGTCGATGCGTCCGCGTGAGACGGAGCGCATGTACGGCGTGCGCGCCGTACACAGGTATTCGATCGCAGACGTAGTAGGCGAGATGAAGGCGGGGACGTCGTTCGTGTTCGGCGGGGGCAGTCTTTTGCAGGACGTGACGAGCCGACGGTCACTGTACTATTATCTGTGGCTTCTTCATGAGGCGAAGCGGCGCGGAATGAAGACGATGCTGCTCTCGAACGGCATAGGTCCGCTCATACGCGATTCGAGCCGCAGGCGGACTGCGTCGGTTTTGAAACACGTCGACAGGATAACGCTGCGCGACAGCGAGTCGTATGCGCTTTTGCAGAAGATGGGACTCGACGTCGCGGATATGCATGTCGCGGTCTCCGCCGACACGGCGTTTCTGCTCGGCGGCGTCGACGATACGGGCGGCAGGGACGCGGGCTCTGCCGGGATCGGCGCAGGCGAGCGGTACGCGGTCGTATCGCCGCGTCCGCACAGGGGCGCGATGATGACGCTGCCGCGCGTATTCGCGGACGTATGCGTTCGTATACGCGAGCACGGCATCGTGCCGCTTATCGTGCCGATGCAGCGCGACGAGGACCTCGCGCTGTCACAGCGCATAGCGCGGATGTGCCGATGTGCGCGCGTGTGGGACGGCAGCTTCGGTATCGCGGACGCGAAGCGCGTCATGAGCGGCGCCGAGTTCGCGCTCGGCATGAGGCTGCACACGCTCATATTCGCGTGCGCGATGGGGACGCCGTCAGTCGGCGTCGGCTGCGACCCGAAGATAACGTCGTTCTGCCGCATGACGTCGAGCGTCTGCGCCGGTATGGACGAGATGTCGGACTCGGTGTCGCTGTGCCGCTTCGTCGACGAGGTGACGGCGAGACGTGAGCATTTCGCCTCGCTTGCGTCGTCGATGTCGGCTATAATGGCCGAGCGCGCCAAGGGCGGCCTCTATGAGCTGCGCAGAATGGTGGAGAGTAAATAGAAGTTTATTGCAGGGAGAGAAAAACTTCTTAAAAGAAGTTTTTCTCTCCCTGCACCCTCTCTTTTCAAGAACTTTTATTACAATTTTTTCTTTTGAAAAAGTAAACGAAAACAATATCCTCAGTGATAGCTTAAGATAATCACTAATCGGTCCGCTTTTGTGCGAGGAGCATCTCCTCACTTTGCTCGGAGCTGCCACACTTTTCGCGAAGCGGAAAGTGCAGGACGGCTTCGAGTGTAACGAGAAGACGTTACACACACATTTCCGCAAAGCGGAAAGTGTCGGAGGTTTGGCGCGTAAGCGACAAAACTCCCAACTTTCTACAAAAAGGTTCCTCGCAAATGAAAAGAGTTTCTCTCGTTTCAAAATATACACTTACAATTTTTCTTTTGCTCCACATCTCCCGCTTATTTTTTTGGCGGCAGCGTCAAAAAAACGTTGCAAACGGATTGACAAAATCGCAATTTTGTGGTATAATAATATGATACAGAACAAATGTTTTTCTGACGAAAGGAGAGTGCGGATCATGGCTGAAACGAACAAGGACGACTTCTGGGATCTGTCCTCTCTCGTGCCGAAAAAGCGTCCGCCGGTGCAGAGGCGTGAGCGCGACGTCGAGACGGTGGAAATAGAGTTCGGCGCGCCGGAGCCGGCGAGGACGGAGACGCAGCAGCGGGGGCGAGGCAGTCTGTCGGCGCGGTTCCGCGAGGTCACGGGCGCGAATGTGAACATAAACGCGCACGCGAATGTAAACATAAACAGAAATATAAACATAAATGTAAATATGACCGGGTCGTCGGGCGGCGCCGGTATTGATATAGATATTGATAAGGACACGGACACGGACGCGGACGCGGACAGGCTTCGCTTGCCGAGACGCGAGAGCGTCTCGCGCACATCGCGTCCGACGGCGGAGCCGATACTCGAATACGAGCCCGAGCACGGCTTCATCAAGCGCGTCCGCGTCATGCAGTGGCCGTCGAGGTACAGCTTTTACGAGCAGTTCCGCTTTGACGCGAAGCGGTACGCGGACGTGAAGGGGCATGAGTGCGAAAAGGTCGATTTCTTTTCGTATACGCCGCAGTACAGGCAGATGTCGAAGGCGCAGCTGTCGTACTATCTTTGGTGGCGCGAGAACGCGAGGGCGGGAGTTTGGCTGCCGGCGTCGTTCTCGTACGTGCTTTTGTATGTGTATGAGATAATAAATCTGCGCGGCGTCATCGCGCCCGAGGACGGCGTGCGCAGTTTGTGCGCGGTGTGGCTCGCGTACAGGGAAAAGGACAAGGTGCTCGACAAATACTTGTCGGAGTGGGTGGCGGATTACTGTCTTATCAACCGTCTGCAAGCGCCGCTCGAACAGCTTGCGCCTATTCTGCCTGCCGTGCC
>CANQMJ010000094.1 GCA_947624945.1 uncultured Clostridia bacterium
GGTCACAAACCTCTTCTCTCTCGTTTGCGATAATTGTGTTTTTCTCAACTCTCGATTTGGCTCGCATATAGCGAGCCAATTTTATTTTCCGCTCCACGCTTTTACCACTCCCCCGGTAGAACCGGGGGTTGTTTAGGCTGCAAGCGAAAAATGGCTTAAAACAACGGTTTCAAGCCATTTTTCCTTGGCAGGGGCACAAGGACTCGGACCCTGGACACGCGGTTTTGGAGCGACTGTGGGAGAAACATTGGGGAACATCTATCACCCCAAAATCCGCGCCGTTGCGGCATTTTTGTGGGTCAGCCGCACGACAAAAACAATTTTGATGCTATTTTGATGATATGAGAAATTTTCTCTATCGTCAGGGAAAATGATTTCAGATAAGTTCATTCCGAAAGTAAAAAGCGTTTTATAAAATGCAAATTTTGCGCCGTAATAAATAAAGACTAAGTCCGACGAAAAAAGTTGGATTTATTCTCGGAAATGCGCCGGACTTTCGAATTTTTCATTGGGATTTTGTCGTGCTAACCGGAACTGCAGCCCATGGAATATAAGCAACGAATTATGGCATAAAAGCATAATTTTGCAAGAGGGCAGCTGGACAGACACAAGGAAAATGAATGACCTCCTCAAGTATATGGCAAAACATCACGAGGCTTTGGAAAAGAGCTTCACAAGAGCTTCACAGAAGAACAGGAAGAAACATCCAAAAAGTTTCACAATTGTCGAGACGAATACGGTCTTTGCGAAAGCGGACTTCTTCAAATATGCCTTTCAGTTAGAAATGCAAATGGCTATAGTATCCTTGTCATAAAAACGTGGAAACCCATTACGGGCTAATAGCTGTAATGGGGCTTCTTTGGCAAAAACTCGCAAAACCATAATAAACGCTCATAACAGATTGACAAAACTCCAAAAATATTGTATAATATTGTATAATAAAGTATATTTTTATACCTTTGTGTCAAAGGAGAGTTGTATGATCAACAAAACAGAAAGATAGTGTTCTTTCAAAGAGATCATGGTGCATATTGGTGTGAACCGAGATACTGTCCTAACTTGGATTACAAAGCGTGGGATCCCTGCGTCAAAAGTCTGTAGGCTTTGGAAAGTTCAGCTATCTGATGTCGTTTTTTGAATGAAAGCGGACAATGCGGCAGAATAATCGAAAATCATTAGGAGGATCTCGTGAAGGAATTGTTATCAAAGATACGCGAAGCAATGAATGAAACTTTTGTCGGCAACTATTTGTTTTCCGATGAGGAATTGGCGCGTGTATATGAATTCACGGGCCGTTTGCTTCGCAGCTATGATGGCAACCGGGGGAATATCATATTGCCAAAATATGATGAACTCGTTTTTGTCGCCATGGTGAATGCCGTAAAAACTTGGAAATCAGATGAGGATACCTTTTGGGATTGCATTTACAAAAAGTTGATCGGCTCATATGGCTCACAGAAAATATATACATATCTCACGAGTGTGATTGACAGACTCGGCAAAAGCGACAAAATTATATATTTATCGGGTTGTACGAAACGCTATTATGCGACCATCTTGGCACACGCATTTGCCCCTTGTAATTCTACTGAATCGTTTTTAGAGTTGTGTTGGAATTTGTATTCCGAGGATATGAATTTCACATATACAAAAAACGATGATACCTTTGCTCTCGTCGCCGAGGAACTTAAGAGAACCTTTTCTTATGAGAAATCTCTGGAGGACGATTTCAAGCTCGGTAGCGGTATATATTCTTTGCGCGCCGGAATCAAGCGAATAGCAATCGATGCTCCCGAAGAAATGGTCAAGTATATCGAAAGCACAATTTCTTTGTTGGATAGGGTGTTTGACGGCGAAATCCTTGACAATGACCGATACTATAACATGCTCGTTCGTGATTGGTGGGCAAAAAAAGAAAAGTGCTTTGGCATTGCCAGACCCAAAAGAAAATCATATGAGCGAGCAATAACCGACTACTCAACTATTCGACCTAAGTATAGCTACGACGGGAAACAAGCGATTTTGACGATCCCAAGTATTCGTCTAAAAAACAATTTTTACAATTTGCCGCTTTTGCATGTGTATCGAAACGGCAATCTCGTCGATCGGCAAGAAATGCACACTTTCGGTTCAGGTCTCACCATGGCGACAAAAGAAATGTGTCTCCCCGCGAATAATCTCGTGTCTGAAGATGGCGTGGCAGATTGCACTTTGGAGATCGTGCATTGCGGAGATATTATTTACAACTCAAAGACAAGCTTGTTTCGAGAGTATATCCTCTTTAGAGATCATAGAGAAATCTCACAAGAGGAATGTCTCCCCGGGAACTACATATTGTTCGCCCCTAAATTGGAGAAGTTTTCAGCACATCCCGAAAACATAAAAAAAGTTTCCGGCGAACCAAATTTGTATATTCTTCAAGCAAAAGAAGGAGAACTGCTGCAAAATCCAAAGCGAACGGTGTTCTTTGTAGTTGAAAAGCAGAAACGCAATATAAAAATCACTGCGGAGCGCAAGAATAATACGAAATTTATACACGACGGTGAAGAATTTATCGTTATCGATGGCGATTTGCGAGTTGTCATAAAGTCCGATGTTGATATATCCAAATACGGCGTGCGTTACGAATCTACCGACTTTAGATTGAGTGCGTTCACTTGCGAAGAAAGTGAAGGATATAAAACCTTTTTCATCACGGAACTGCTCAATGTGTGCGAACCGCAAAAAATCAACATTTTCAGCTATGCGGATAACAAAATCGAAGCATCCTACAATGTTGTAAAATTCAACAGGATCAGCGTTACCTATGATAAAAAGCTATACTTTGATGAGGAAAGCCTTGGCACGGTGCGCTTCCATACAGAGAAATACGATAAAAGCGTATCGTTTGATATCAACCAAGGAGACATCGTGATTCCATTTGATGACGGAGATATTGTGCTTTCTCCGCCGGTATTAAGATGGCGGATCGGTGATAGTGATTTTTCAATGCAGTACGGCAAGGATTTGTGGTATAAAAATTACGCAAATTCAGCTGAACTTGTAATTGATCTGCCTACGGAAATGGGGTATCAGGTATTCATAAATAACGGACGCCGCTTGCCTGAAAGCGCCTCCTTCAATTCCTTCAAACTTGGCGAAACGGTTTGGTCCATGCTGCAAAATAACAGCAGCGAACTTGTCGTATTCGTAAAGATTGAAGATGTAGGTGTCATTCCAATCTTAACGGTATACTTAAAAGAAAAGTTAAAGTTTCCTCCTTTTTTAATAGATGGAAAAGAACTGTTATGGGATGCAAGCAAGGCATTTATCGGAGATCGCACGCATAAATTCGGGATCTCTTTTTACGAAAATAATATTGTCAAACATCGTTTTGATATCGATGAAACTATTGACGAGAACTATAAATGTCAATATTTTTCGCTATCCGAACTTAAAATAGGTGTTTATGACGTTACCATTGATTTGATAAAACGAGTTGGATTCATCGAAAAATCTATCCGCTTATTTAAACAGCAGATTGTGTTCGGCGACATCAACAAGATACGATTCAAAGGCAAAAGTTTGCGTTTTGAACGGGTGATGCTGACAGGCACGGCTTCTTATGAAGAAATCAAGCCCTTCTATGTGGATCACCTTTGGTATATCGGAGAGTTTGATGGCTGTCACTATTACACGGGCAGCGCTTACATCATTAACAGAGAAGGTCGGAAAACATATCTAAACACTATGCCGAATAGCGAAGGCACATACGATGCTATCAATCCAATCCGGATCGAACTCAGGAGCGAAAATTCCTGCTTCATTGTCGCCGGTGTCAATCCCAATGATATGGATGATTTCTTGGGCGAATTCACTCTTGACACCAAAAATAGAATTAGTAATTTCAACCGAAATACGAGAGGGATCGATTATTTCCTCTTTCACACTGAGGAGGCGAAACCGAATGTTCAATCCAGCTAATGCATCATCAAACATAAAAGAAGAATTCGTAGACTACATAGCGACAACGCACGCATTTGCAAATCCTTCTCTGCAAGAGCAATTTGTAAGAGAGTTAAGGGCGAACATTGCTCGCGGTCCTTTGCTTGAAATCAGGGATGTTTTTAAGCGTGGAAAATCTATTGAAGAAATGATCAAGGATGCCGATTGCCCTCTTTCTCCGTTGTTCAGAGAGCTTGAAGCAGGAAAGCCAAACGATAACTTGCATAAGCACAAACTCCCAATAACTCGTAACTTGTATCTACATCAGGAAAAAGCCATTCGCGCCATAGTCGGCGGAAATAACGCCGTTGTTTCTACGGGTACGGGTAGCGGTAAAACAAACTGTTTCTTGATTCCCGTACTAAACGAACTGTTACGGGAAAAGGAGCAAGGCACACTCGGTAAAGGTGTTCGCGCATTGTTCATTTATCCGATGAACGCGCTCGCAAACGACCAAATGAAGAATATCAGGGAAATCTTGATGTGCTATCCCGATATAACCTTTGGCGCATATAACGGCGGCACCGAAAACGATGAGGAATGCGCCGTTGCCGTATATGAGGCTATGTTTGCGAAAGAAAAAGTGCCTGAGCTTCGCCACAGATTGCCTAACGAAATTCTATCTCGCGAGGAGATGAAGAAGAATCCTCCGAACATCTTATTCACCAACTATGCGATGCTTGAGCATTTGCTGCTACGTCCGAAAGATGATGTGCTTTTTTCTAATGCGGATTTCAGATTCGTTGTTTTGGATGAGGCGCACATATATACAGGTGCAACTGGTATTGAGACGTCAATCCTCCTTCGTCGGTTGAAAGCGAGAATTTCGGCTACCCGGGAAACACGCTTTATTTTAACGAGCGCCACCTTAGGTAGTGATAGCAGCGTAGATGATGATATTATCACCTTTGCCGAAAATTTGTGCGGCGTGCGCTTTGACAAAAAGTATATTATCAGAGCCGAACGAGAGCCATATCTTCCGAACGCAACAATAAAAAGCTATCCCCCAGAATTGTATGAAAAGTTAGCGGATGGTGAAAACTTCGTATGGCAAGTCCTCAATGAATACGGCTTTAATGTTGATAAGAATACGGACGAAAAGGAATTACTGTATGACTTTTTATTAACATCAGATCTGTACCATTCGTTGCGGCTTCGTCTCGGTAGTATATGCGATTTGTCGGAGATTGGCGAGAGACTCTCTGTCGGCACGAATATCGCAATCGCTTTTATTTCGCTTTGCACTCGCGCACAAAAGAACAAAAAGTCCTTGATTGATGCGAGGTATCACTTTTTTATCCGTAGCCCTGAAGGTTGTTATATTACATTGAACGGCGATAAGCGGTTATTCTTGAACCGCCAAAAAACCCATCTGGAAAACGGCAAGGAATCCGCTGTATTTGAAGCGGCTGTTTGCGATGACTGCGGACGAATTGCTTTGACCGGAAAAATTGAGAACCGTAGATTGGTTCAAGCAAGCAAGCTCGATGAAGAAATCGAATATTACTATCCCTTTGCCGATGATAACGCCGATATTGAAGATGACGATATTGAGGACGAAACCGACGAAAAGGACGAAAAGAAAGAAGTATTTTATCTCTGCCCGATTTGCGGAGCGATTGTTGCCGAAAATGAGATTCATAATCCGCCTTGCGATTGCGGCAAGGAAAACTACATCAAAGTTATTCGGGCAAAACTCCTCAAAATAGGAGCAAGATGCGGAAACTGTCACACAGGTCATTACAAAAGATTATATCTTGGTAATGATGCGGCAACGGCTGTTTTGGCAACCGCTCTGTATGAAGAACTTCCCGAAATCGAATATGTTGAAAACGAAGAGCAAGCCAAAGCCAAAAACATTTTTGCAAAAGCGGCCACAAACAAAAAAGTGGCAAGAAAGGCCGGCAGACAGTTCTTGGCCTTCTCCGACAGCAGACAAGAAGCGGCTAAATTTGCGTGCTATTTGGGTAAGAGCTATAACGAATTCTTGCGTAGGCGTGGCATCTGCCGCATTATTTCTGAAAAAAAGGACGAAATCGTCGCTCACGAATATACGATATCCGACTTCGTCACCTTGCTTACAAATTATTTTACAGCAAAGAAAAGCTTTGCAAAAAGCAATTCGGACGAAAGCAATCTTACGCTAGACAGCCGCAAGAATGCATGGGTTGCGCTTCTCAATGAATTGGCTCGATATAGCTCTGCCACATCGCTTACGGCATTAGGCCAAATTCAATTTGAATATAAAGGAAATACACCGGAAATTGTCAAAAGCGTTGCGGAGCAATATCATGTCGATCCTGTTTCAGTAAAGGCATTGCTTGATTTATTGATCTTTGAAATCGTTAAAATGGGTGCAATATACCCAGACTCCGATAGCGATATCGATGATAACGATCGAGAATACATATTCTTCACCCCGTCGCAGAGCTTCGTTACTTTCATGCAATCCCCCGAAAGAAAGAGAGCAACCGTATCAAGCTGGATGCCAAAAAGTAAGCGCAATGGAAATGGGTACTACAAATCCAACCGTCTGTATTATGTTTGCTCCACTCTTGGTATATCTGAGGATTGCGCGATAGAATTTTTAAAGCAGTACTTTGAATATCTTTCCGATCCCGAATGTGATAATCCATATTGCATGGATGATTTAAATAAAGACGGGACTTATGTACTTCGCGCAAGGCATTTCATCGTAAAAACAAACGGCTCTCCCGATGCACATTGGTATCGTTGCAAGAAATGCGGTAAGGTCACACAGTTCAATTTAGGTCATTGTCCTTCCGTCAGATGCGAAGGAAGGCTCATTGAGCTCTTGCCCGACGATATTACGAGAAATAACCACTTTGCAAAGCTATATATGAGCGATAGAATGTCGCCATTGCTCATCAAAGAGCACACTGCGCAGCTCAGCAAAAAAGAGAGCGCCGAATATCAGGAGCAGTTCATCAAGAAAGAGATCAATGCGCTTTCCTGTTCGACTACTTTTGAAATGGGTGTTGACGTCGGTGATCTTGAAACCGTATTCTTGCGGGATGTCCCTCCTTTGCCGTCTAATTACGCACAGCGAGCCGGACGTGCAGGCAGAAGCCTTGATGCAGCGGCGTTTGTACTAACATTTGCAAAATTAAGCTCTCACGACTTGGCATTCTTTAAAGATCCCAAGCAAATGATCGGTGGAACGATACTTCCTCCGCTGTTTAAGGTGGATAACGAGAAGATTGTTCGTAGGCATATCTATGCGGTTGCTTTGAGCATGTATTTCGCGGATCACGAGGATCAATATAACCATAACGATGCGGATAAGTTTATAAATCAAAAGGGATACGAGGGATTCATTGGATGGATCAATCGGCATCCTCAAAACCTTTTGAGGATGTTGCAGGCATCCATACCCGACCTTGATAATTTGCATAAACGTCTCGGTATTGATAATTTCTCTTGGATCGAAGAATTCAGCGGCACCGAAGGGGTGTTCACGCAGTTGATTCAAGAATATGAGAATAATATCCAAAACTTCGAAAAGTTGATCAAGCAATTCAAACAAGAAAACGATTTGGCAAAAGCTGCCATGTGTGAAAGAAAGCTTCAGCATTATAAGAAAAACAAGCTGATTGATTTCTTGGCTCGCGGTAATATACTGCCGAGATATGGCTTCCCCGTTAACACGGTTGAGCTACAGCAAAATACAACTGCAAACAATGTTTCCAAGTTGAGGTTGAGCAGAGATTTGCAGATTGCAATAGCTGAATACGCGCCGTCCTCTGAAGTTGTCGCCGATGGAAGACTTTATACGAGCCGTTATATCAAGAAATCCGCAACAGGTAAAGATAAGCAGGATTGGTATACGGGATACATCGGAACGTGCCGAAACAAAGATTGCAAAACTGTAAATTACAGCATCACGCCTATAACAAATGAAGGAATTTCTTGTTCTGCGTGTGGTAGAAAACTGTTCAAGATGGATTTCTATGAAAGCATAGAACCGCGTTCTGGATTTGTTGCCGAGCGACGGGATAGGGATGTTCCTATGACGCGTCAGGAGAAAAATTATCGTTCCGAAGATTATTACATTGGAAATGTCGCCGCAAGAACGATAGGGAAGCATAGGTATCTGTTTAACTCAATAGAAGTTCAAGTTGAATCTACAACGAATGATTCCTTGATGGTCAAATCTGTTAATAATTTCTATGTTTGCCGTCTCTGCGGTTACGCTGTAGCAGAGGATGAAGGTATTGGCGAAAAAGGAATTGAAACGCAGATGCGTGATGGAGCATTGTCTGTAACGACAACCAAGCCACACGAAAGTTTGTACGGTCAGTATAATTGTAACTGCCATGAGCTTGTCAGGCGGTCTCTCCACCATGAATTCAAAACCGATGTTGCTAAAATATCCTTCAAGTGCAGCACATCCAACTACAACACGATGGTGTCGGTAATGTATGCAATTTTGAATGCGATGGCAAAGGATCTAAACATCGAAAGACGAGATATTAAGGCGTGTTTGTCCGCCAAGCTTGTCAGTGGTATTTTAGATTACTCTATCGTTATTTACGACTCTGTTCCCGGCGGAGCAGGTCACTCAAGACGATTGGTGACGAAAGACGGAAAAATGCTACATAGCATTTTCATGTCGGCGCTAAGATCGATGAGCGAATGTAATTGCGAACCGTCGTGCTATAATTGTTTGCGTAGTTACGAAAATCAGAAGATTCACGATTTGCTTGACAGGAAGTTAGCAATTGCATTCTTGCAACAGTTTGTAGGAGCAGTTGAAATAGTAGAGGATGATTAAGATGCGGGTTCAATACCATTCTAACTAACAGTTTTTGCTACCATGCCTATAACGGACTTACTCCGCCCGAATTACATCGCATGCCAAGCAAACAAAAACAGTAGGCTGAATCACAGGTTGATTCGGTCTGCTGTCCTTTTATGATAACAAGCAGAGAAAAACAAGGGCGAGTATGCCTCTGTGTCGCCCCGTGCGGCGATTTTGCGAGGCGAGCGGAGGGGAAGAACCGCCGAAACAGAAACGGGCAAATTTGAGCCGTTTGTGAGAACTTGTGGAGGACCCGCAAACCAGACGAAAAAAGCCGTCCAACACATTTTTCATTCAAAATTCCCGCGTCCGATTTATGTGCAGGAATAAGCGTCGGGGTTGCTGACGCGCCCCGACGCAGTACACAGCGGACGGCAACGCCGACCGCGTAAGGGGTTTTCACATTTTCCGTTCAGGGGTCAAAATCCACCCGATTTTCGAGCATTGGGGTCGTAAAATCGCATAATGCCCATCGTTACAGGACTTTCCACGGGGTTGCCGAAAGAAAATGAAAAAAGTTCCGATTTTCTCTGGATATTCCGGCAAAAGT
>CANQMJ010000095.1 GCA_947624945.1 uncultured Clostridia bacterium
CGTTATCGCTTCGGCATAACAGCTCCCTCGCGGCACGGCGATATCGCCGTCCAAACGTCGTGTCTGCGTCAAGCCGTGTCGCGCCGCGCATCGCACGAGCGTGGTGCGCGTAGGTGTGGCAGAGAAGCCTGACGGCTCGTTGCCGTCACTTAGACGGTGGCGGCTTCGCTTCGCGAAAAAAATGGGGGACTCGTCGAGTCCCCCCTCTTACTCCCCCAAAAGCGCCGCCGCCCACGCATCGGTGAGACGCTGCAGCGTCCACGACGCGTTCGCGGGGCTCGTCGACGGCATAGTGACCGCCGGCAGCGAAAAATCAGGATAAAACTTGTCGAAATACCGCTCCGCCGTCCTGCCGTTGAGGACGACGCGGCGGATCTGCGTCTGCGGCAAAAGGCGCATTATCTCGGTCGGAACCGCGTTTCTGATCGACGCGTCGCTCGACCCCTCGACGTCGCATTCGTCGATGACGTCCCACAGCGCGAGCCGGCACGACGATAAAAACGACTTTTTTTCCGATAACGTTTCAGGCACGCCGCACCCGTACACGTTTGACAGAACGCGCCAAAAGCGGTTCTGCGGGTGCGCATAGTAAAACTCGTCGCGGCGGCTTTGAACGGACGGAAAGCTGCCGAGTATCAGTATCTCGCTGTCGGCGGTGTAAAACGGACCGAATCCGTGCGTCACGCGCATAATGACCTCACTCGCCCTCGACGGTGATGTCGCCGCTCGTCGTTGTGATATTGCACGGCGACGTACCCATTGATATTGCAGCGTCGATGTGCACGTCTCCGCTCACAGTCGATGTGACGAAGTCCATCGGTCCCATCGAATCGCATCTGACGTCCCCGCTGACGGTCTTGATCTTTATACTGTTCGCATCTGACGCGGACAGTCTGACGTCTCCGCTCGTCGTAACGATGTCGTAATTCGTCGACCACATATGCCTGCTTATGCTGCGCAGCTCGACGCCGCCGCTGACTGTCTTCACCGCCAGCGACACGTCTACCGTCGATGCTTCCACGGTCACGTCTCCGCTCGTCGTCTCCGCCGACAGCTCGCCGGCTCTCATATACTTGCACCGCACTTCTCCGCTCGTTGAGGAAAGCTCCGCGCGGTAGCACTGTACCGATACCGCGTTGATATCGCCGCTCGTAGTTTTGACATGCAGCTCGTCGGTCTTGATGCCGTCCGGCAACTCGACGTCGCCGCTCACGGTCTCGACCTCAACGTTTTTCAGATAACACGGCGGCAGAAAAACGGTGATGCCACCGTCGCGGAGGAACGTGAAGTCCATGACCGCGATGCGCTCGTACCACTTGCGCTCGTCGACGCGCCTTATTTCGAGCACGCCGCCGCGCAGGCTGACCTCGTGCGTCACACCGCGCCGCTCCGAGCATACGACGAGTATCTCATTGCCCTCGGCAACGTCGAAGCGGACGTCGCCGTCGACGGCGTCGACTACGATGTCGGTCAGCTCGCCATCCGTTGTTTCAATCCTGCGCTCGACGTCCTGATAATCGTCTGACAGCACCTTCGGCATATCGAAGCCCACCGACGCGGCGGCAGATGTCGCGAGCGCGATGCCGGCGACGATAAGCACGAGCGCGATAAACAGCATTGTGCGTTCTCCGCGTTTCATTTTGTCTCCCTCCTCCGCTTAAAAGATTTGACTGCGCGCATAAACGTCTTCCCCGCGAATACGGTGAAATGCGCCGCGCATATATACGATATTATCGCGAGCCCCGCCGACGCTATGCCCATGCCGAGTACGAACAGTCCGCGCGAAATCTCGCCTATCGCGACCGACGTCAAAAATTCGATGATGCCGGCGACGACCGCAGCGGCGAATGAAATCACGAGACAGTACAGCACGGCGAACACGGATAAAACGAGCGCAAAGGCGGTTATGGCAAACGCGAGCGCCACAACAGCGGCGGCAAGCAAGAGCGGCGCCCATACGGGCGAGCCGACGGCGATGAGCACTATCTCCCACGTGCGCAGTTTCCGTTTCGGCTTTAGTTTTACGGTCTTTACTGCGTGCGGCGGCGTCTCCGCCATTATCTGCAAAACGCAGTCGTTTATGTCGCCGAGTCCCGCGACTGCGTCCTCTTCCGTAACGCCATCCTCGACTCTGTCGTCTATCATTTCGGCGTAGTAATCGAGGGAACGCTCGATATCGCGCTCCTGCATGCCGGAAAGCGACCGACGCAGCTCCGCCAGAAATTCGGCTTTATTCATTTTTTCCATCTTCAACGTCCCCTTCCTTTCCGTTTTTGTCCGTGTCCTTCATCACGAAATGATATATCGCGACGATCTCCTTCCAGTCGCTTTTGAACGACTCGATGCGGTCAAGACCTTTCCCGGTTATGGAATAATACTTGCGCAGCCGTCCGTTGTGCTCGGCGGTGACGACTGTCAGAAGCTCCGCCGCCTCGAGACGGCGCAGTATCGGATACAGCGTCGACTCCGATATGGGCACGAACGGCGACATGTCCTTTATGATGCGGTAACCGTATGACGGCGCGCTCCTTATTGCCGCGAGCACGCACACGTCGAGCAGTCCGCGTTTCATCTGTATGTCCATTTTATACCTCCTGTTATGCTATACTGTATCATACACAGTATACCTTTGTCAAGTGCAAATCGAAAAAAATCGAATATTTCTGATGAAATCAGTCAAAGACGCCGAAAAGGACCCCGCCCCTCTGTGGGAGTGGGATCCTTTTCCCGGCAAAGCATTATTCGAAATCTTACTTTACGCCGAAGAGCAGGTCGCCGTACGTCGGGAACGGCCAGTACTCCTTCGCCGTGTTGAGTTCCGCCTCGTCGGCGACTGCGCGCAGTTCCGCCATAGCGGAGATGATGGTGTCGCGTATCGCGTACGATTCCTCGATGATGTCGCCGGTCGGAACGGCAACGAGCGCGCGCTCGAGCGCCGTCGTCTTTTCCGCTATCTGATCAGCGAGATACGACAGCTTCGAGACGAGCTCCGTCTCATACGCGCACGGAAGATCGGCTACGACCGCCTTCTTTGCTATCGCCGCCGACGCGAGGTCGGACGCGTACTTCTCGACTGCGGGCAGTATCTGCTTGCGCGCGATGTCCACCATCGTGTGCGCCTCGATCTTCACCGACTTGCAGTAGTTCTCGAGCATGATGTCGCAACGCGAATGAAGCTCCTTTTCGTTGTAGATGCCGTGACGCGTCAGCATGTCGACATTTTTCTTGTCGAGCAGATGCGGCATGCAGTCGGGCGTCGTGCGGTAGTTGCAGAGACCGCGGACCTCCGTCGCCTCCTTGACCCAGCTCTCGTCGTAGCCGTTGCCGTTGAAGATGATGCGTCTGTGATCCTTTATCGTCTTCTTTATCATCGAATTGAGCGTCGCCTCGAAGTCGTCGGCTGCCTCGAGTCTGTCGGCATAGATGCGCAGCGACTCCGCGACTGCGGCGTTGAGCATGATGTTCGCGCACGCGATCGAGTTGGACGAGCCGAGGCTGCGGAACTCGAACTTGTTGCCCGTGAACGCGAACGGGGACGTGCGGTTTCTGTCCGTCGTGTCGCGCGGGAACTCGGGCAGAACGTCGACGCCGAGCTTCATCGTCGGACGCTCGGTGCCCTTATAGGGCGTGTCGTTCTCTATCGACTCAAGTACTGCTTCGAGCTCGTCGCCGAGGAAGATGGAGATGATAGCGGGCGGCGCCTCGTTAGCGCCGAGTCTGTGGTCGTTGCCCGCCGTCGCGACTGCGAGACGGAGCAGATCCTGATAATCGTCGACCGCCTTGATGACGGCGCAGAGAAACAATAAGAACTGCGCGTTTTCACGCGGAGTGTCGCCGGGAGCCATGAGGCGTATGCCCGTATCGGTCGAGATAGACCAGTTGTTGTGCTTGCCGCTGCCGTTGACGCCTGCGAACGGCTTTTCGTGTAAGAGGCACACGAGCCCGTGACGTAGCGCCACCTTCTGCATTATCTCCATCGTGAGCTGGTTGTGATCGGTGGCGATGTTCGTCGTCGAATATATCGGCGCGAGCTCATGCTGCGCGGGCGCGACCTCGTTGTGCTCGGTCGTCACGAATATGCCGAGCTTCCACAGTTCCTCGTTCAGATCGGCCATATACTCGGCGACTCTCGGCTTGATGGCGCCGAAATAGTGGTCGTCCATCTCCTGCCCCTTCGGCGGCATAGCGCCGAACAGCGTGCGGCCAGTGAAGATGAGGTCGGGACGCTGCTCGTACATCTTTCTGTCTACGAGGAAATATTCCTGCTCGGGACCGACCTCGGAGCGCACGCACTTCACGTCGTCGTGACCGAACAGACGAAGGATGCGCAGCGCCTGCTTATTGAGCGCCTCCATTGAGCGCAGAAGCGGCGTTTTCTTGTCGAGAGCTTCTCCGCCGAACGAGCAGAACGCGGTCGGAATGCAGAGAGTGTGATCCTTGATGAATGCGTACGACGTCGGGTCCCATGCCGTATAGCCGCGCGCCTCGAACGTCGCGCGCAGACCGCCTGACGGGAACGACGACGCGTCGGGCTCGCCCTTGATGAGCTCCTTGCCCGAGAACTGCATTATTACGCCGCCGTCGGGCGCGGGCGTGATGAAGCTGTCGTGCTTCTCGGCTGTGACGCCGGTGAGAGGCTGGAACCAGTGCGTGTAATGTGTCGCGCCGCGCTCGATCGCCCACGTCTTCATCGCTTCCGCGACTGCGTTTGCGACGGACGGGTCGAGAGGCGCGTCCTCGTCGATGGTCTTTTTCAGCGAAGCGTACACCTTAGCGGTGAGCATGGACTTCATGACTCTGTCGTCGAACACGAGCGAGCCGAAATACTCGGGAACTGCTGCCATTTTTGTTTCCTCGTTTATTTGTGGATTTGCAAAAAAGGCGTCTTCGAGGGTATATCCTCAAAGACGCCTTTGCCTTTTTATGATGTGATTGTACCACCGCGTGCGCATTTTGTCAACGAAAATTATGCATAAAATTCGACCGCGCCGCCGCTTAAAATTTGCCGTTATCACATAGTTTTAATAATTCGCGCCATTTTATGCGGCTTTCGGTTTTGCATAATTTCACGGACGTGAAATGCAAAATTTACTTTTTTACTCCTGCGCCGCGTCCCACTTTCGAAAGCATTACTTTTTCTCTACCGTGAACATGCACGTGACATAGAAATTGCCGTTTACGCCGCCGTATATTTCCTTTGCCGCGCGGTATCTGCCGGGCGCAAGCTCTGACGGATCAACACCATACCGCTCATACTGCTGTTCCCACGTTTCTCCCGGTTTAAGAGTACATGCCGGTTCGGGAATAAAATCACCTAAATAGGCCGGGTTCATTTTTCCGGCGTTGTCTATTGACCAAAGCCGGTAGTCGTACGGATTGAAGGAGATCTCTTTGCCGGAGTCGTTTTTCAGTATGAGATCGCCCCTCTCCTCGTCATACAAAAACGTCACGCCGCGCCCGTTGTCGACCGGTACGCCGTCGAAGGTGTCGACGACATCTTCGACCAGATAGTCGGCAATCAACCATGTGACGAACTGTCCGTCGTTGTCAAAGTCTATCAAAAGCTCGGTCATTCTGTCCCCGCTCGACGGCACCGCCCCGAGGCTGTAAACGAAGCATACGCCCTTACCGTCGGGCAGCTCCTTGGTGCGGTCGGGCTCGCCGAGACAGCCGACGATAAACTGCTCGTCGACACCCGCGTCTGTGCAAAGAGGCGCCATTTTCACGCTGACGCCGCCTTTGTCGTAGACGACGGCAATGCCGCTCTTGTTTATGCCCGAATATATGACGAGACTGCCGTCCGCTGTGGGATATTCCTCGCTCTGCCAATACTCCGGTATATACCGCTCGATTTCTTCCCGCGTCATGTCGACATAGACCGTACCCGTCGCCCACAGCTCGAACGCGTTCATGTAATCCTCGCCGTCATCGCCTTTATCATCTGCCGCGCCCGCGTCGTCGTCTTTGCGTTCATATACGGTAAAATCGTACGAGATGTAGAACTGCTTCCCGTCCGCGTCCGTCACGAGCACGTAATGCCTGTACGTCCCAGCCTCTATGTCGAGCGGGATCTCGAGCTTAGGACCATCCTCCATGCTGTCCGCATCGAGCGTATGCTCCGGCGGGAGATCGGTATTCATCAAAAAGGTCTCCCACTTGCCGTCCGTATACTTATCCGTTCTGCCCGAACTCCACGTCACCGCCCTGTCAGTGAAGTTGAATATTTGAAAGAATATCGTGTTCGTACCTTCGTATATGGGCGATGAGTAGAATATCTGCATAAGGTCCACGCCGAGATAATTGTCTACCGGCACGCCGTCGATCTCCCTCATTATCTGATGGCGGCACGGATATTCGGCGGTGAATTCGTATCTGACGTAGAATTGCTCGCCGTTTTTCTCGAATTCGAGATATATCACAAACTCGTCGCCCGCGACGCCGAATCCGGAACTGATATCATACGTGAAAGTGCCGCCCGCCTCTATCGGATCGGGGTCCGTAAAAAATTCGTAGCCGTAGCGCCGCACCCACTTTCCGTTCTCACGCCGCCAAACCTCCGAATGAATGACGCTTATCGCGGAATCGGTATCGTTTGTAATTGAAATACCAAGCAATGAACCCCCGTCTACGGTATCTTCATAATATATTCTCATGGCGTCCTCGGAAGCAAAAGTAATCCTCTTTGTCACGCCCGTCTGTTCGAGCGTTACGCCGTGCTCGCCGTTTTCATATACGGGAAGATAGTCGTCGGGGTGCGGCTCCGTTTGCCCGATGTCGTACGTCACATACGCGGTCGTGTAATCTATGATCTCCGAGTCGTCCTCTACCCCGCCGTTGACGCGTATCATCGAATATTCGACCACCGCTTTCCCGTCGACGATATAAAGCGTGCGCTTTGCATAGTCGAGATCGTAGTTGAACGACGCCGCAGGATAAACTGACGCGTATTTTTCGGCGAGCATCGCCACCACCGCAGCCTCCGCCTCGTCCGAATACGCGAGAGTCTGCGCCGTTTCCCCGTCGACGCACGAGTAGTCGGTCCTGTCGGCTGTGAGGTCGATATATGCAGTATTGTTCATGTGCATGGTGATCGACATATACGGCGCGCACTTCACGCCGCCGACGGTCTTTTGAAAGTCATAGGCGCAGGACGGGACGCCGGAAAAAAGCTGGTTCATACTTTCGTCGCCCGCCTCGTATACGATGCTGCCAGACGAAAACTGCTCGACTGCAATTTCTATAACCTTTGCTTTTTGCTCGCTTTCGTCGAATTCTTTTTCAAGATCGCCGGGGCAGTCGATTCCGCCGCAGTCAAACGACACGAGCGCGCCGTCTATGTCGACGCCGAATTTTACGCCGTCCGCGTCGCGGTACATGTGAACGACGTCCGCGTACTGTCTGCCTTCGCGCATGATCGACGTGACGTATTCGCCCTCGTATGTGACGCCGCCGACAGTCACCGACGCCGTTTTCGGCGCGTTCTTGTCCTCATACTCCGTCTCCGGGTACATTTCGTAGTCACTGTCGTATGCGACGAGCCTGTACTGCTCGGGCAGCTTCACCTGTCCGCCGGGTTGAAACTGTCCGCGCACCGTTTTTATCACGTTTATCGCCGTCGGTATCGACAGCGCTATGACCGCGCACGCCGCGATCCCCGCCGCCCAAGCGCGCAGGACGCGCGAGTCGCGGTCGCGCTCCCTTTTCTGCTCCGCCTCGACTATGAATACGGGCGATATCCCGTCGAGCGCCATATTAACCGTCTCCTTTTTCATACGTCGTACCCCTTTTCCTTTAATATCTCGCCGAGCTTTTCGCGCACGCGGAACAGCTTAACCGACACGGCCCGCGCCGGCAGCCGCAGCCGCTTCGCGATGTCTTTGACAGCGTCGCCGTAGTAGTAGCGGCGCACGAACATGATGCGCGACTCCGCGTCAAGACGCGCGAGAAATCCGTTTATCTCCGCCGTCAGCTCCGACGCGCTCAATGATTCGCTCACGTCGTCGACGCCGATGCCGTCAGCGAGCTCGTCGAGCGCCGCCGAATGGTTCGTCCGCCTTTTCTGCGCCGTCTCGCGCCTCATTTTGTCGACGGCAATGTTGCGCGTTATCCTGCACACGTACGCGCCGAGCGGGTCCGGCTCCTCGGGCGGCACCGAGTTCCACACCGCCAGCATCGCGTCGTTGACGCACTCCTCCGCGTCCTGATGCGACGCGGTGATGTTGAGCGCCACTCTCATGCACGCGCCGCCGTATTTTCGTTCGAGCTCGCGGAGCGCGTGCTCGGAGCGCGACTTCAAAAGCTCGAGTATATGTTTGTCGCCCGCGTCGGCATAGTCGCCGCGTCTCGCCATGCGCATCACCCCCTTCACTAATATATCTCGTATTTGACGGCGCTCATATTTCAGGTACGACGAATAATTTTATATTTATATGAAGATGAGGGAGCGTTACTGCGCTCCCTCGTAGCTGTTGTCCCTCGTTATGAACTTCGTGTACTTGCCAATCCATCCGACCTTCACGTTGCCGACGGAGCCGTGACGGTTCTTCGCCACGATGACCTCCGCTTCCTCCTCGGCAGCGCCCGTCGTCTTGTAGTATTCCTCGCGGTAGAGGAACATGACCATGTCCGCGTCCTGCTCGATAGCGCCCGAATCGCGCAGGTCGGACAGCATCGGACGCTTGTCCGTCCTCGACTCGGGTCCGCGCGAAAGCTGCGCGCAGCATATGAGCGGCACGTTCATTTCCTTTGCCAAGAGCTTGAGATTGCGCGATATCTCCGCGACCTCGTTCACCCTGTTGTCTATGCGGCGATCGCTCTGCATGAGCTGCAGATAGTCGATGACGATGAGTCCGACGTTTTTCATTCTGTGCAGCTTCGAGCGCATGCCCGCGATCGTGATTCCCGACGTGTCGTCTATGTAAATGTTGCACTCGGACAGTATCGCCGACGCCTCGGCGAGACGGCGCCAGTCGTCGGACGAAAGCGTGCCGCGGCGCAGGGCCGTGCTGTCGACGAGCGCTTCGCTCGAAAGAAGGCGCGAGGCGAGCTGCTCCGACGACATCTCGAGCGAGAACACGCACACCGACTTGCCGCCGAGCTTCTTCGACGCGTTGACGGCGACGTTCATCGCAAACGACGTCTTTCCCATGCCGGGACGAGCGCCGACGAGCACGAGGTCGCCGGGCGACATGCCCACGACGGTGCGGTCGAGGTCGGAAAATCCCGTCGGCAAAGCGTCGTTTTCGTCCGGGTGCTCCGCTATGCTCTGATAATACTTGAACTGCTTTATCAAAACGTCGCGGATGTGGACGAAGCTGCCGCCGCC
>CANQMJ010000096.1 GCA_947624945.1 uncultured Clostridia bacterium
ATGCGTCCGAGCACGCTCGTGCTCGACGAGCCTGCCGCCGGTCTTGACCCGGCGGGACGCGATTCGATCTTGTCAGGCATACGCGGTTACTGCGAGAGCACGGGCGCGACGGTTATAATCGTGTCGCACAGCATGGAGGATATGGCGGTGTGGTGCGACAACGTAGCCGTTTTAGCTGACGGAAAGCTGTGCATGACAGGCACACGCGAGGAGGTATTCATGCGCCGTGACGAGCTCGTTGCTGTCGGTCTCGGTGTGCCGATGATAACGGACATCGCGCACGCGCTCATGCGCCGCGGCTTTACGCTCGGCGGTGACATATACACGGTCGCGGGAGTCGCGAAGTCGCTCTATGCTGCGGGAGGTGGACGCCATGCGTGACATAACGCTCGGACAGTATTTCCCCGGCAATTCGGTTCTTCACAAGATGGACCCGCGCGCGAAGCTGATTTTGACCGTGATTTTCATCGTTGTGATATTTGTCGCAAGGTCCGTGTCGGCGCTGCTGCTCCTTTCCGCCGTGACGATTGCCATGATGTGCTCGACGGGAATATCGCCGCGCGTGTATCTGCGCGGGATAAAGCCGATAATGTTCGTTATCGTATTTACGACGATACTCAATCTGTTTATGACGCGGGGCGACGAACTGCTTTTCGAGTGGGTGATAATACACATATACCGCGAGGGCGTCAACAATGCGATACTTATGGTCGTGCGCATAACGCTGCTCGTGCTCGGAAGCTGTGTGTTTTTGTCGTATACGACCTCTCCGATATCGCTGACGGACGGGCTCGAGTCGCTTCTCCGTCCGCTCTCGAAAATACACGTTCCCGTGCATGAGTTTTCGATGATAATGACGATAGCGCTCAGGTTCATACCGACTTTGATAGAGGAAACGGACAAGATAATGTCGGCGCAGAAGGCGAGGGGCGCGGACTTTTCGTCGGGCGGGCTTATCAAGCGCGCGAAGGCGCTTTTGCCCGTTCTGATACCGCTGTTCGTCTCCGCGTTCAAGCGCGCCGACGAGCTCGCGGTCGCGATGGAGTGCAGATGCTATCGCGGCGGAGAGGGCAGGACGCGTATGAAGGTGCTGCGCTATCATACACGCGACGGCGTGATGCTCGGCATAATGGCGCTGACTGTCGCGGCGGTCGTCATAGCGAACATATATGTGCCGATATACAGGCTCAGATGATATGAAGCTTCAGCTAATACTCGCATATGACGGCGCGCGGTACTGCGGCTGGCAGTCGCAGAGGCGCGGCGACAGCGTGCAGGAGGCGGTCACGTCCGCGGTGTCGGAGCTTTACGGCAGACAGTGCCTCGTCACGGGATGCAGCCGCACCGACAGCGGCGTTCACGCGCGCGCGTATTCGTGTACGGTAGAGTTTACGGACGGCGATATATGCGGCGTCATACCGACTGAGTCGGTGCCGCGCGCGCTCAACGCGCATCTGCCGGGCGATATAGCCGTGTCGGCTGCGTTCGCGGTCGGCGACGGATTTCATCCGCGCTACGACGTGAAATCAAAGACGTACGAGTACGTCATGTACGATACTCCCGAGCGTTCGCCGTTTTATGCAGGCAGAGCGTATCACATACGCAGTCTCGACGGCGATACGCTCGCGCGCATGTCGGCGGCAGCCGGTGCCATGGCGGGCAGACGCGATTTTGCCGTGTTCATGGCGAGCGGGTCGAAGATAAGGGATACGGTGCGCGAGGTCTATGAATGTGATGTGCGGCGTGAGGGCGAGCTTGTGATATTCCGCGTTTCTGCGGACGGGTTTTTATATAAAATGGTGCGCACGATGGCGGGCACGGCGCTCGCCGCCGCGTACGGGCGGATCGAGCCCGGCGATATCGGCGATATCATTGAGTCGGGGAACAGAGGACGCGTCGGCTCGACGCTGCCGCCCGAGGGGCTTTATCTGTGCCGCGTAGATTATTGACGGTTTTCCGTTGAAAAAAATAAAATAGCGCTCGGATTTCTGACGGGAGGAGGACGCGATGGCAAAAAAGCTGAATAATGCAAACAGTCAAAACGCGATGCGCGTCCGTCGGGAGGAGTATTCCGATATTCCGGTCGAGATCCCTGCGGACGGCGTCGCCGAAAAGAACAAATATTATATCGCCGTTTCGCGCAGGTATAAGCTCGCGAGGCTGTCGGCGCTCGCGCTGTTTCTGCTTTATGTGCTGTTCATGCTCGCGACACGGAGCGAGGACCTGACCGTTGCAAATTTCCAGTATCTGATGCGGGACATAAATCTCAGTTCTGAGGGCGGCGAGGCGTTCTCGGGCGTGTCGTATTCGGCGGAGCCGATACAGAGGTTTGCGTTTTACCGCGATGAACTCGCGTATGTAACGGGCCGCGGCGTCAGTCTCTATGCGCCGACGGGCAGCGTCGGTCTTGCGGCGGAGCTGTCGTATGAAAATCCTGCGGTCGTCGTGACAGAGCAGTATATGATGATATACGATATCGGCGGCGAATCGTTCTCTGTTTACAATTCGTTTTCGGAGCTGTGCCGCGGCGAGACGGAGTTCCCGATAGTCGCGGGCGACATATCGAAGACGGGTTCGCTCGTATTTGTCGCGCAGGGGCGCGAGTACCGCTCTACGGTGTATCTCTACAACAAGGATTTCGAGCTTCAGACGAAGTACAGCAAGAGCGACTATGTCTCGGATGCGGCAATATCGGCGGACGGCAAGCGTCTTGCGATGACGTCGTTCGGCGCGGTGAGCGGTGAGTTTTACACCGATTTGTATATTTACGAGCCGGGGACGGATGATCCGCTGTCGGTAAAACGGTTCCCCGGTGAGTATCCGCTGCTTATAGAAGATATGGGCGACGGCTTCTGCATGATGACGACTGAAAACGTATACTGCCTCGATGCGAATGGCGCGGAGTTCGGCAGGTACGCGCACGGCGGCACGGTCGACACGGCGGCGATATCGGACGATCACATTGCGCTCTTGTCGCCGGAAAATACTCTCGGGAGCGAAAACCGCGTCATAATACTTGACGGGAGCGCCGCTGTTTGCTACAATGCAGTTATAGAGGAAAAAACGGTCGATATGACGCTGTCGCATGACGGTCACTGTGCGATACTGACGTCGGGACACGGGATACTTATCGACATAGGCGCGGGGACGTCGTCGTCGCGTGTGATCGGGTCGTCGGCGAAAAAGCTTTTCGCCACAGGCGGGAGCACGGCGCTTCTCTGCACGTCGTCGTCGGCGAGGACAATAGATTTTTCCGAGGCTCATTCGGTTGATGTTGATACGGAGGGTGATAAATGAGCGCGTTTTTTGATTTATTTATACTTGTCGTTATTGCGATATCGGTCATAAGCGGTTGGCGGCGCGGCTTTGTTAAGTCGATTATGGGACTTGCGTCGTCCGTTCTTTCGTATTTTGCCGCGATATATTTTACGCCGTATCTGAGCTCGTTCATATGCGAACACTATGTACTCGGAGCGCTGTCGAGCGAGGTCGGCGAGACGCTCTCGTCGCTGTTGTGGATACCGAGCGGCGAGGCGCGCTCGACGATGCAGCTCTTCGGCGATATGCCGGACGCGCTCTCGTCGATACTTGAGCGTTTCGGCACGGATGCCGGCGAGTTCACGTCGCGGTTCATGTCCGACCTTCCCGCGACGGACGAGCTTGTAGGCAATATGTCGGACTTCATTGTCCGCTCGACGGCGCAGATGATCTCGTCGGCGATATCGTTTGCGGTGATATTCATTACGGCGTCTGTCGCGCTTACGATAATCACGGCGATAATCGGTTTTGTGTGCGAGCTGCCGGTGCTTCATCAGCTCGATGAGTTCTTCGGTCTGTTGTTCGGAATCGTGAGCGCGCTCGTGTACGCGGTCGTTTTGAGCATCGTGTTCGTGCATCTCGCGTCGGCGCTTTCGGTGTTCGACCCGTCGATGTTCTCGAAGGATATGATAGGCAGTACGTTTCTTGTAAAATTTTTCTCCGGTTTCCGATTGGAGATGCTGACGGAGCTTCTGTCATATAAAGGCTGAATACGAGGTACAATTAAAAAGAGGTAACTGTTAGATGGAAATGTGTTCAAGATGCCACAAGCGCATAGCGGTGGTTTTCATAACTAAAATAGAGGGCGGGGAGACGAAGAACGAGGGGCTTTGCCTCAAATGTGCGAAGCAGCTCGGGCTCAAGCCCGTAGACGACATACTGTCCAATATGGGTATATCCGAGGACGACGTGGAGCGGCTGTCGGAGGATATGGAGAATATGCTGCCCGTAAACAATGACGACACCGAGGACGCGGGCGCGCCGCCCATCGATATTCCGCGTCTGTTCCGCACGAACATGATGATGCAGCGCGACGGCAAGGGCCGCGACGCGGGAGACGGCAAGGAAACGCGCGGCAAGTCGGGCAAGGAAGATTCGAAATGGCGTGCGCAGAAGCGCAAGTTCCTCGATGTGTTTACGAAAAATCTCACCGCAGAGGCTGCGAACGGTCGTCTTGACAGGATAGTCGGTCGCGACAGAGAGCTTGCGCGCGTCATACAGATACTGTGCCGCAGACAGAAGAACAATCCGTGTCTTATAGGTGAACCGGGCGTCGGCAAGACGGCGATCGCGGAGGCATTGGCGCAGCGGGTCGCCGACGGCGACGTGCCGTACAAGCTGAAGGGCGTCGAGGTGCAGCTCGTCGATTTGACGGCGCTTGTCGCGGGGACGCAGTTCCGCGGTCAGTTCGAGTCGCGTGTGCTCGGTCTGCTCGGCGAGGTGAAGGCGGCGGGAAATGTGATACTCGTCATAGATGAGGTACACAACATAGTCGGCGCGGGCGAGGCCGAGGGAAGCATGAACGCGGCCAACATACTCAAGCCTGCGCTGTCGCGCGGCGAGATACAGGTCATCGGCGCGACGACGATGACGGAGTACCGCAAGTATATAGAAAAGGATACGGCGCTCGAACGCCGCTTCCAGCCGGTGACGGTCAACGAGCCGTCTGTCGCGGAGTCGATGGAGATATTGCGCGGCATCAAGCATTATTACGAAGAATTCCACGGTATAAAGATACCGGAATATATAGTCGAGCGAGCCGTTTTAATGAGCGAGCGCTACATCACGGACCGTTATCTGCCGGATAAGGCCATCGACCTCATCGACGAGGCGGCGTCGCATGTGTCGCTGTCGGCGGACGTTATAAACGCGCGTCTTGCAGCCATGGACGAGTTGAAGCGCGTGAACGAAGAGTATGCGCGGCTCGAAAACGAACCGACGCCGGACGAGGAGTCCGACAAGCGGTATGCGCAGCTTGCGGAACTCAAAAGCGAGCAGCTCCGTCTCGAGGGCAATATAGCGGCGCTGACGACGAGATGTGAAACGGTCGAGATGACGGTATCCGATCTCGCGGAGGTCGTCGAGATATGGACAGGTATACCCGCGACAGATATAAAAGCGGACGAATTTGACCGTCTTGCGACGCTCGAAGAACGTCTGCGCTCGCGCATAGTCGGTCAGGACGCGGCGGTCGCCGCCGTGTCGCGCGCGATAAGGCGCAGCCGAGCGGGGGTAGGCTACAAGCGCAAGCCGGTGTCGTTCATATTTGCGGGCCCGACGGGCGTCGGCAAGACGGAGCTCGTCAAAACGCTCGCGAACGATCTGTTCAGCTCGCCCGAGACGCTTATACGTCTCGATATGACCGAGTTCATGGAGAAGCATTCGGTGTCGCGTATCATAGGGTCGCCTCCGGGCTATGTCGGCTACGACGAAGCGGGGCAGCTCACGGAAAAGATTCGCCGCCGTCCGTATTCGGTCGTGCTGTTTGACGAGATCGAAAAGGCTCACCCCGACGTATTAAACATACTTTTGCAGATACTTGACGACGGGCAGATAACGGACGCGCATGGCAAGCGAGTTGATTTTGCGAATACAGTCATAATCATGACGACGAACGCGGGCTCCAATTTCTCGTCGAATACGGCGGGTTTCTCGGTCGGAGTCGGCGCTATGTCCGAGGATAAGACGACGAAGGCGCTGTCGGAGTTTTTGCGTCCCGAATTTATCAACCGCGTTGACGAGGTTGTGACGTTCAGGGCATTGTCGGAGGAAGATTTTGTCGGTATCGCGCGCATTATGACGGGCGACCTGTCGGCGGCGATGGCGGAGCGCGGGATAACGCTCACGTTTACGGACGCCGCGCTGGCGGTGATCGCGCATGGTTCGTATTCGAAGAAGTTCGGCGCGCGCAGTATGAGGCGTTATATTCAAACGCACGTCGAGGACGCTCTCGCGACCGAGATAATCAACGCGAGGGAAAACAGGATAACGAGCGCCGCCGTCGATGCGGACGCGTCCGGCACGGGTCTTTCGCTGTGCGCGGTCGGCGTACACTGAGCATAAATGGCAAAGCGTGAAAGCATCGAGCGCGGCGAGCAGACCGAGATAGTCATAAAGCGTCTCGGCGTCGACGTTTCGTCGGGACTTGACGAGCGTGAGGCGAAGCGTCGTCTGCGCCGTGACGGTGAGAACCGCATATTTGAGGAAAAGCGCTCCTCGGTCCTGCGTTACGCGGGATATTGCAGCTCGGACTTACTTTTGGTCCTGTTGCTTCTGACGTCGGTGACTGCCGCCGCGTTCGGTATAAAGACCGCGTACCGTGTGCTTTTGCCGATACTCATATTGAGCATAGTCATGCGCACGGCGGCGTATATAACGGCAAGACGAAGGCTCGAGGCGCTGTCGTCGGCGCAGACCGTTATGCCGAGCTCCGCCGTAGTGAGGGACGGTAAAGTCACGCGAGTCGACGCGAGGACGATAGTGCGCGGCGACGTCATAAAACTGGCGCCGGGCGATATCGTGCCCGCCGATTGCAGGATATACAGCGCCGCGGGGCTCGAGATATATGAGGAATCGGTGACCGGCGTGACGGGAAATGTCAGAAAGTCGGCGTCGGACGACATAACGAAGTCGCCTGTGTCGCGCAGCGATACGGTTTATGCGGGAAGCGTTGTGCTGTCGGGCTCTGCGACGGCTGTCGTGACAGAGACGGGCGCGGACACGCTCGCGGTGAGGACGAAGGGATATTTCAAGTCGACGCGCGGCGGCGTTTTAAAGCTGTCGCGGCTGCTCGAAAAATACAGCCGTGTATGGGGCGCGGTGATGACAGTCGTCGCGTTTGCCGTAACGGTCGTCGACATATTCTGGGGCAGACGCGAGCTGTACGATGTGTTTTTCATGGGTCTGTCGCTCGCGGTCGCGTCGATGTGCGAGTATTATTCGGCGCTCGGCGACATAGCGGCGGCGATGGGACTTTTCGCGCTCGGCAGTCGCGAGGGCGTGGCCGTCAGGGGAGTGAAGTCGATCGAAACGCTGTCGGAGCTCGACGTGATAATCACCGGAGCTGACGGCGTTGTGACGAGCGACGGCATGGAGAGTCAGGGGTGGTTCTTTGACGGCAAGGTCGGAGACGGCGACGTTCCGCCGGAGCTTTTGCGCCATGCGGCCATGGTGACCCGTGCGGGCGACGGAGAAAAGGATAAAAACAAGGACAGGCTGACGGGCGAGTGCGTCTCGTCGCTGTATGAATATATTGAGCTTACGGATGTCGTGACTATCTACGAGAACGGTGAGACGCCGGTGCTCGTCGGCGGTATCGCGGACGGGCTGCGGTTCGATACGCGGCTGCTCGATATAGGCGGCATATACATGTCGGTGTCGGGTGGAGATGCGGGAGCCGTGCTTGACGCGTGCTCGTATGTGTACGCGAACGGCGCAGACGCGACGATGTCGCAGTCGGCGCGCGAAGGTATAGCGAAGATGATAGCGCACCACGAGCGCAGAGGCGCGACGTCGGTGGCGATAGCGCGCAAGCGCACGCCGTTCCATTCGATGGACAAGCTGCCGTTCGCGCAGGCGGATATGACGCTGTACGGTGTTATATTTCTGTATCGTCCGCTGTCGAAGGATCTTGTCGAGACTGTTGCCGCGTGCCGCGACGCCGGTATACGCATAGTTATGACGGGCAAGGGCGTCGAGTCGGCGAAGCTCGCGGACAGAGCGGGAATAATAAGCGGCAGGGAAGACATAGTGACCGGTCGCGAGTTTGCGTCCATGAGCGGCGGCGATGCGGCGCGATGCGCTTTAAATGCGCGTCTGCTCGTCGGATTCGATACGCGTCAGCTTTTGAAGTTTACGTCGATCTTGCGTGAGAGCGGCAAAAAAGCCGCGTATGCGGCGACGCTCGAGCGCGATATGAAAGATGAAATGGCGCTTTTGACGTCGGTCGGCGCGGGATTCGCGCTGTCGAGTGAAAACGCGAATTCTGAGGGCGTCGTGCGCGGCATATCGCAGGCGATAAAGATGCGCGCCGACAACATCATTCCGCGCGCGGGAACGGGTAAAGACGGCGGAGGCGGGCTGTCCGCGATAGCGGCGAGCGTCGCTTACTCAAAGCGGATATACAGAAACATCTCAAATATAGCAGCATATCTTCTGACGTCGCAGGCGGCGCGAATTTTCTCTGTTTTATATACGGCGCTGTTCCATAAAAGCGCGCTCGTCGCCGAGCAGATACTTTTGTGGGGACTGATATTCGATTTCTTCGCGGTGCTCGTGCTCGCGCGCGAGCGTCCCGACGCACGCTCGCTTGCCGATGTACACGACGTATACGAACAGCTGTCGCATCCGCTGTCCAATCTCGGTCTGCCGCTATCGTACGGGCTGTTTTGGGCGACGATGACGATGCTCGCCCCGCACGCGTATGCGTCGGGATTTGACGTATACGGCGCGTCGGTCATATTCGTGTCGGTTCTGCTTTCGATGATAGTCGTTTGCGGAGAGCACAGGGAAGAATATCCCGCTTTCTCGAAGAAGCGCTCGTTCAGTATGCCGTCGTTCGTGTTCGCATGCGCTGTCGCGGCGACGATATTGGCGATAACGGTAATGCCGTCGTTCGCGTCGGCTCTCGAGCTGACGCAGCCCGACCCGTACGCGCTGCTCGTGTCGCTCATACCGCCGGCATCGCTTCTCGCGCTGTACGAATTGCCGAGATTTTTACATAGAAATAAACACTCCAAGGAGGACACTTAATAATGGCAGAAAATTGTACGCATGACTGCTCGACGTGCGGCGTCGACTGTCCGTCGAGAAACGGCGGGGAGCCCGAGTCGCTTCTGCGTCCCGCAAACAAGGACAGCAAAATAGGCAAGGTGATAGCCGTCGTCTCCGGCAAGGGAGGCGTAGGCAAGAGCATGGTGACGTCGCTGCTCGCTCTGACGTGCAGGCGCAGAGGACTCGACGTCGCTGTCATGGACGCGGA
>CANQMJ010000097.1 GCA_947624945.1 uncultured Clostridia bacterium
ATCGAGGTGCGCGTGAAGCTCGTCGCATCCCCGATGTCCTTCAGCGTGATCTCTTTGAAACTCTTGGTCTGATAGAGCTTCTCGCAGGCGCATATGATCTCCTCTCTGCGCGCCTCCGTCAGCTCCGGCGATCCCTTCGGCATATCGCGTACTCCTTATTTTCGTCGTAGTATCGTATGAAGTGCGTTTTGACGCTGTGTCAGCATAGTAAGTATATCATCATTGTGACACGGTGTCAATACAGCTGAGGGAAAAAATCTAACGAACAGACCCGCAAATTATAATTATGCTGTGGTGAGAATATCATTTTTCCTGTTTATTAGAGTAGAGGCTCAAAACGATCACGGATGAAAAACAATAGGATCAAAGAAAAGCATAGACCTTGCGCGGCTGTTTTGACGGCAAAATGTACGGGAGGGCGTATGCAGCTTCAACTCAAAGACATAACAAAGCGATACGGCAAAAAATTGGCGCTCGATTCTTTGTCGGTGACGTTTACCGCCGGCATATACGGCATACTCGGCGCAAACGGAGCGGGCAAATCGACGATGATGAATCTCATCACGGACAATATCTCCCGAGACGGAGGCTCAATCACATACGACGGTAAGGATATATTAGAGATGGGAGGCGCGTTTCGCGCCGTACTCGGCTACATGCCGCAGCAGCAGGGCGTATACGGACAGATGACGGCGGAGAGCTTCGTCTCATACATGGGACGGCTGAAGGGACTGCGAGGCAGGAACCTTAAAGATCAGGTCGCGGACGTGCTGGCGCTGACAAATCTCTGCGACGTCAAACACAAAAAGATAGGCGGATTTTCGGGCGGCATGAAACAGAGAGTGCTTTTGGCGCAGGCTCTGCTCGGTGAACCGAAAGTTCTTATACTCGACGAGCCGACGGCGGGACTTGACCCGAAGGAAAGAGTCCGCATACGCGGCTTCATCGAAGAGCTTGCGCACGACAAAATCGTTCTTTTGGCGACGCATATCGTCTCCGACATCGAGTCGATAGCGGACGAGGTGATGCTTCTTAAAAAGGGAAAGCTGATACGAATATCGCCGCCGGCGGAGCTGATCGCGTCGCTCCCCGACACATGGGAGCCTGTCGGCGTCAGAATGTCGCTCGAGGACGTATATATGTATTATCTCGGTGAATGAGATGGGAGAGTGGAAACGTGTATTCTGCGACGCCCGGCGGATGTCGACGGTTTTACTTACGGCGCTTTTGTCGGCGGTGTTCTTTTTTGCCGGGAGAGCGCCGTATTTCGGACCCGATTTTGCGCGTGTCACGATATTATGCGAGCGGTATTTTGCCGATCTTGCGGCTGAGCTTCGTCTGACGGATGAGGAGAGCATACGAAAGGCGCTCGACGCCGAGGAGCAGATGCTCGATAACTATTACTGGTATCGAACATACGGCAAGGATCACGAATCGTTTGATATGATGCGCTCCGGAATTGAGGGGAGCAGATTTTTGTCCTCGCTTGAACGTCTTGACGACGAACCTGCGCTTCGTGCCGTAATGGCGGCTGAAGCAGAGATAGACGAGCTTACATCTCAGCTCGATCATATCGCAGGATATCATGACTATATCGACAGTATCGGAAAACAGGCATATCTGCAGTCTATGACGTCAGTGTTCGGCGGCGCCGACAGCTTCGCACGCCGAAACATCGCAAAAACTGCCTCGGAGTTCGATCTGCTGCGAGACGTCGAAGTCGAATTCGGCTCAAACAGGGCGTATGAGGGATTTGTCACATACGAGCTCGCCGACTATTTCTATCTTTGCGTGATCGTGATATTTGTGTTCGCGTTTTTGGAGGAACGAAACGTCGGCATCTGCGGCGTCGTGCGCTCATGCAGATACGGCAGAGGACGACTCGGCGTCCACAGAATACTTATACTCGCGCTGGCATCCATCCTCAGCGTCATACTCATATACGGCGGCGGACTTCTGCTCTCCGTCTCACTTTCGGGCGACCTTGATGATCTCGGACGCGCTGTACAGTCGCTTGAATGCTTCCGAACGCTTACGGTCAAACGTACGATCGGCGGATGGATCGCGGAATATATGCTCGTGAAAGCGGCGTGCGGTTTTGCCGTCGGAATGATTTTATGGTGTTTGCTCGGCACTATAACGAACGCGCAGTATTCATTTGCCGCGCTGTGCGCCGTCGTCTTTACCGAGTATGCGCTGTTTTCGTTTCTTCCAAGGCAGAGTATATTCAATCCGGTCAAATACTTCAACATTTTTTCGTATATCAGAACGTCGGTTTTGTATACCGATTATCTGAATATAAACCTGTTTGACCATCCGTTCGGCATACGCGATATATCGCTCGGCTGTCTGCCGGTAATAACCATAGCGCTCATCGCGCTGACACTCATCATGGCAAATGTACGCCATCCGGAAGGTCATCGCGATCTGCTGTCACGTGCGGCAGGCGTGTGGGACATGCTCACGGATAAATGGCGGTGCTCCATGACGGCAGGAGGCTGGGAGATATACAAGTCGCTTTTCCATCAGCACGGCGCGTTCATACTCGCCATAGTTATCATTGTCGGCGGCAGCCTCAATTTTGAAAGCACCATTGTGCTGACCGATAATGAAAAAGACATTTGGTATCAGGCGTATCTGCGCGATTTGGCGGGACCCCTGACGGACGCAGCGGATGAATATATAGCATCTGCCCGCGCATCATCGCTTGACGATCCCGACCGTACAGCGGCGCTCGACAAGGTCGAGGCGCACATAAACGAGCTGCGGCGGCGTGCGGAGGCAGGCGCATATGAGCCTGTGATAGTGAGCGACGCCGCGTTCCGCTCTGTTTACGGCGCCGACGCTGCGTACACGCAGAGGATGAATGCGTCGATCCTGATGATATTCGTCATAGCGGTGTGTGCATCCGTAATGCCGTATGAGGAAAGATCAGGCATGGTGTACGTTCTGCGCTCGCAAAAAAGAGGCCGCGGCGCCGTGTTTGCGTATAAGACCGCGGCGGCGGTCATCATGACATTTGTCGCATGCGCGTCCGTATATATACGCGAGATATCAGCCTTTATAAGTCACGCGGACAGCGGCATATTGTCGTCGTCGATACGGAATCTCGACTGCTTCGCGGATTCTCCGTTCATCATGACTGTATGGCAGTATATGTTGGCGCTGTATGCGGTTCGGTGCGCGGCGGTGCTGTCGCTGTCGTTCGTTGTATTATACGTCAGTTCGTACACGAAAACGGTCGGGGCATCGTATGCGGCGCTGTTTGTGCTGCTCGGCGCGCCCGCGCTCCTTTACGCGCTCGGCGTTGACATGATGGGACATATCACGCCCGTTTGCATCATCTCTGCGGCGGGACCGATGTGGGAATTTATTAAAAACGGCAGAGCGTCTGCCATGACATCGACTGCGGTATGGGTCACGGCGGGCGTACTTATGCTTATTTTGTGTAAACGGAGGTGGTGTTCATGCAAAAGACCACATATACGACAGTTTATGGAAACCATAAACGCAAAATCAGGATCGCAGAAAGGATGATATCGCTGACGCTCGCGGCGCTTTTCGCCGGCACTCTTTCGGGATGCGATGGAAACGGGATCAAATCCGACAGTGATAGCATCGGCGACGCAGGCGATATCGAAAGTACCGCCGACGTCGGCACGCTCGATTTCGATCTGTCGCTGCCGACCGATCTCTCGGTATGCGCATCCGGCGGCATCGTTTATACGTGCGCCGACGATATGATCACGTTCTTCGACTCAGAGAAGGGTATTTCGATGCCGCTGTGCGGGAAGCCCGAATGCGATCACATGAGCGAATACTGCAACGCATACGTAGGCGGCGGCTGCTATGCGCTGTCTGTTTACGACGGGAAACTTTACTGGGTGTCCGATCTTGACGCATACGGTACGCAGGCGACAGTTATGCGCTGCCGTCTTGACGGAACCGAACGTGAGACCGTCACCGTGTTTGACACACATTCAAACGAAAATGCCCCGTTGTTCGGAGCCGTCACCGCCGACCGCACAATGTTTATACATCGCGGCTATCTCTACGTCTGCGGCGCGGGCGTCTCGTCCGACGGCGGGTCGTCCGTATCCGTCATATCAGTCTCGCTCGCCGACGGTTCTGTCAATATGCTGTTCAGCTCCGACGCGGGCGGACGGTATGCTGCAAAGCCTCTCAAAGACGAGTTATATGTAATGATAAGCAGTGTGTCGGGGCGCGATCTCTCAAACTTCATTTGGGGCGCCGAGCATTTGGAAGCGCACAGGATCGATCTTAAAACAGGCATGTCCGAGCTCGTTTTTTCATTTGACAGCGATGAGGAAAACGTGAGCTATGAGTGTTGGGACTTCATGCCTGTCGATGATGACGGCATATACTTCGAGCGAACGCATGAATATGAAAAAAACAAGGTAACGGGGGACTACACCTCGGAGGCATCGATACTCAAGTATTCGTTTTCATCGGGAGAGCTCGAGGTTGCAATACCGAAGCTCGACGCAGACGGACACAGCGATTTCTTTGACGTTGCGTTTATGCGGAACGTCATCGCAGGTCACTGGGGCGGCGTTACGTATCTGTTCGACTACAGCGGCGAATATGTCGGATATGCGGAACATATCGCAAATGCAACCGAGGCGGCATATTCGGACGGGAAATACGTCTATTATGCGGACAGGACATTAGGCGGCGGTCAGTCGTCGGACAGCATTACATTCAGCAGTTCGCCCGTGAAAAATGTGAGATGAAGGGTAAAATAATGCGCGTTTTTCGAAAAGTGTGAGTTAACTGCGGCAGCGCCGGGACACAAGAGCACACCGCCTCTAAAAGGCGGTGTGCTTTCCTGTTTATTTTCCCATTTTTGTCCGTACCGCGAGCGACGCCGAGGCGGCGACGGCACCATAGACGAATAAAAGCATCACTCCGAACGTGTAAGTGCCGCCGATGGCGAGCTCCGCCGAACGCGTCCACAGTTCGCCTCCGGCGAGCGCGGCTGTGAAGTCCGTGTACCGCAGCGCGTCAAGCCCCATGTACACAAGCGCGTACGGCAAGAATGTCACGGCGGCGGAAATAATGAGCGCGGCAGGCAGCTTTTTTGCAAGATATGACGCCGCGCACGAAATATACGCGAGCGTGACTGCGGCGAGGATCCGTGTCGCGATAACAAGCGCGTGATACGCGCCGACAGAGACGGCGCCGAACGATGAATACCGCGATATCGACATGAGCGGCGCGGACAAAATGTCGAAATATCCGTCCGTATTCGCGATGCCGAGCGCGAGGTCTACTGCTTCGAACAGTACCGACAGCGACAGCGCTACGGCGACCGCCGCCAGCATCTTCGCGCGATACGCGATGCGCCTGCCGCGCTTAGTCGTGCGCATGACGGCGGCGAAATTGCCCTCCGAGCTTTTGCCCGAATAATCGGGAGTATGCATGCGGCAGAATATGAATATTATCGCGGCGGCGAGCCATATGTCGACGCCGCGACCGAGCAGACGCGCGATATCGCCCGTCTTCATTATCCACCCTTCAATGCCTGTCGCGCGCTTTTGCTCCGCAAGATACTGCACAGTTCCTTCGAGTCTGCCTATCAGATTCGACTCTGTTTTCAAACTCCTGTATTCGTCGACAAAGGCTTCGTACTCCTCCTCGGTCATATCCCCGGACTGCAGCTGCGTCACCGCATCGTTTGCATTGTCTACCGAGACGATATCGGCAATATAACCGTACCTTTCATAAAACCTCTGCTCCTTTTCGTCCGTGAGCGGACCGAACCAATTCTCCGTTATGTATTCGTCGTATTTCTTTGATGCGGTGATATCAGCCTTTGTGTAATATCGGTACGACGTATACGCGTGTAAAATCAGCAGCACGGCGACCGGAAGGACCGTCGTCAAAGTCAGCAGCTTGCGGCACTCCCAAAGAAAAAGCGACGTCGTCATACATCCGCCGCGCGTCGATGCAGAGCTTTTGTCTGCCCGCATCTTTTCGGTTCTGTGCATGAAGCGGGAAATAAAAACTTTCCCGACCCCTTTGCCGGTGACGCGTCCCGCGCCGCGAACAGTCGACAGTACCGACGTCGCCGCAGCAGCTGCGACGAGGACGACGGCAAACAGCACAAGACCGGTCAAAAGCGTCGAGCGGTAGTGACCGAGCGTCAAAATCTCGCTGTACTGTCCTATCGCCGACGAGGACGCCAGTCCGATATAATTGAGCCGCACCGCCGCGTCGAACGTGACGAAGTAGTTGACGATGAGGCTCAGAAGCAGCGATGCGCCTGCGACGGAATATGTCACTATCGGCGAATATGCGATAACGGTCGCAAATGCGGCGATAAACGAAAACGATATCGCCAAAAGGCACCGCACAGCGAACAGCGCGAGCATGAATTCGCCGATCGTCATGACATACGGGCAGTTCCAATATGTTTCTACGCCGACCGACTGTATCGGCATAGACGGGGTCGATATACCGAACATCGCCGTGCCGACGGCGAACGTCGCAAGCGTGAATACCGCCACGGCAAAAACATCAAGTATCATGAGGGCGGCGAGCTTGGAAAGCGATGTTTTTAGTCTGCCGCTTTTCGTCGAGCGCAGTATAGCCAAGGTGCCGCACGAGCGTTCATGGAGAAATACGGCGCCCGACGCCAGCGCCAGGTAAACGTAGACGAACACCGACATCATGTCGAACGCGAAAAAACGCTCCCAGCACTCGCTCGGACGTATGCCCGAAATGTCTGTATTCGCACGCGCTCTCTCGAACAGATCGCGGAAGCGGTACTGATATTCGGCGGCGGGCGTGTCCCCGCCGTCCCTAACCTCGATGCGGTGCAGATTCTGTTCGATCCTCAAAAGCACCCCGTCGAGGTACGCTTCATATCCCGCGCTGTCGGTCCATGAACCGTAATATCCGGCGAGCAGGTCGTAGTCCGACATCGGCTCGCCGTCCGAATAGTAATATCCGAGCTTGTTCTCATATTCCGGCAGCGCCGACGCGTACTGTTCCGCGCGCTCGTATGCGTCTTTCTCATCCGCGCCGCCGTCGACGAGTGCGTCATAGAAGCGCTTTTGCTCGTCGCGTATCATTTCGCTGTGCGCGATATATCCGTCCCATACGATATCGAGACTCGCCCTGTCGTCCCCGTATGTATCTATGATATCGCGCACCGCCGCGTCGACCTCATCGTCGCCGGATGAAGAAAGCGCCGCCGCGTCTTTGTTTGCGACATAAAATACAGCCGTGCAAATTATTACCGCCAACAGAAGCGACAGCCAAAGATACCGCACGCCGAAGAGCTTTTTCAGTTCAAACAGTAGGAGCTTCATTCGGCTATATGCTTATATGGGTACAGCGCCTGCCACTCGCCCGTCTCTATGTCGGCCAGGCATATGTACTCGGAAATTCTGCCCGCTTCTTCAATATCCCGATACCGCTTGCCGCTGAATATCGCATACCCGTCGACGACCTCGAAATGATCTCCCTCACCGAGCATGCTTATATCGACGCCAATATCCGAGTAGCATGTTGTGACCTCGCCGCTTTCGGGGTCGTATTTGTAGAGCGTTCCGCCGTCGCAGGTGCAGATGTCGAAAACATTTCCGCCCGTCGTACCGTCGTACCGTCACTGAAGGATACGCCCATATCCATGAAATTCGTCTTTGTATAGTAGAGGTCGCCGTCATACGAATCGAACGCGATCACGTTTTCGTCGACGAGCCTCTCGCCGGAGGCGATGTCGGCGGCGTCGAGCATGTAAACATCGGAGATGACGCAGTCGCTGCTGTAATTTTTACCGTCCGTTTCATCGAACGCGCGGCATGCGCGCTCAAAATAAATGACTCCGTTATCGGCGCGCGCACGCAGTACAAATTCGGCGTCATTCCTGAGCGTCGTCGGTCCGATATCGTATTCGTCCCGCATGTCATCGAGCTCGAGCGAGCAGCTTCCTATCATATTTTCTTCCGTGATGTACCATACGCGTCCGTTCGTTATTCCTATCATGCGCGCTCCGAACCCCGGGTCGATTACCGTATATTCACCCGTACCGATATCGACGGCGCCGATATTGTTCCAGTACGGTACGAATCCGCTCCACTTCGATGTGAAATACAGCTTTCCGCGGTAAAGCCACGCGTTTGTTATCACATTTACCGGAACGGTCGCGAGCTCTCTGACCTCTCCCGTACCGACGTCGTACTCCCTGATGTCCGTGACATAGCCGTGTGTTTCTTTGTCGTTTTCTTCGTCGTAATATGAGTCCGTGTGCCTTGCGAAATAGTATATAAGCGGCTGATCCCTGTACTCCGCGTCGACGACGAGTATTATGGAGTCCGACATCGACTCCGATGCCATCGGACAGCGGATGCTCTCGTGGTCGCACGTCGGGTCCTCATGCAGATAAAGAGCTTCGCCCGGACTGTCGAGGAGCACCTCGCCGAGCGTGCAGTTCGTCGTATGTATCGACGCAAAGATAACGCTGTAACCCGTGTACATGTTCGTGTTGTAGACGGTGTCATCCTCGTAGAACCGTTTGTATTTGGCGTTATTGACCTTCGGCGGATCTTTTTCAGCCGTGTTCGCGCCGCCGCTCATATAAGCGTTGTTTCCGTTTGTGATGTCCGCATTGTCCGCCCCGTCTGCCTCATCGGATCCCGGCACCGACGCCGTTTCGCACGACGATATGCATGACAGTACGATACCGCATATAAGTGCCGCTGACGCACATAATATTACCTTTTTCATTTGTTCGCATCCCCCTCGCTCGACGTTTATTTCTTTACACAAATATTGTATCATAAAAAGTTTTAAGAAGGATGGAACAAACGCTTAAATTTTGTTTAACTTTTGCATATCGTGTGAATATATGCATAAATCCGACTCTGCGTACCGCTGCGTCGCCTGCAGCTGCCTGCAAACGGGCAACGTGCACACTTTTCGCGAAGCGAAAAGTGTAAGACGGCTTCGAGTGCAACGAGAAGACGTTACACACACATTTTCGCGAAGCGGAAATGTGTCGCAGATCGGCGCGCCAGCGACGAACTGCCGCCGTAAGGCTTCGCAGCCTCACGTTCGCGCATTTTACTCGTGCGTTGACGGCGCGACACGGTCTGACGCAGACACGACGTTTCGACGGCGCTATCGCCCCGCCGCGAGGGAGCTGTTCGCAG
>CANQMJ010000098.1 GCA_947624945.1 uncultured Clostridia bacterium
CTTTATAGGCGGCGCGTCGTTTTTCGCTGACGGTACGCTGTACTTTCTCGGCGACGTGACGCGCCATCCGTCATACGATATCATAAAAAGCGCCGCCGACGCCGAAGGCGCAGATGTAATCTCACTGTCGGACGCAGAGCTTTTCGACGCCGGGTGCCTTTATTTGTGAATTTTACTCTGTCCGCATATCGGACTTTCATATAAGGAATAAACGATGCCGATACTTGAAAAATATTTCGCCCCCGCGCTCTGCGCGAGCATAATGTATGTGCTGCGCGCATCGTTTGCCGCACTGTTCATTGTCACATCTCTCATCGCGATAATACTCACAATATACGACAAATCGGCTTCATGGAAGCGCGGGCGGCGCATACCGGAGCGGACGCTTTTGCTCGTCGCGTTTCTCGGCGGCGCGCTCGCCATGTACGTGACGATGCAGATAATACGCCACAAAACGCAGCACCCGAACTTCATGATACCGCTGCCGCTTTTCATGGTGCTGCACGTCGTCGCCGCATGGGCTGTGTTTTTGTGGCAGTGACCGCGCGGAGGAAAATTTTACACGGCTCATACTTGCAATTTTACCGCGCCGGCGGTAAAATAGAAGCGGAATAAATTTAGAATATTCACCTTTTCGGGGGACTCGACCATGCTCGATTTCAACAGCAAAAAAGGCTTCATATGCGATATGGACGGCGTCATCTATCACGGCAACATTATACTGCCGGGCGTCGAGCGCTTTGTCGAATGGCTGCAAAGCGAAAACAAGGAATATCTGTTTTTGACGAACAACAGCGGCTTTACGCCGCGCGAACTCCATCAAAAGCTCGCCCGCATGGGACTCGACGTCCCCGAGGAGCACTTCTATACGAGCGCGCTCGCGACGGCGGCTTTCCTGCGCGAGCAGGCGCCCGGCTGCTCCGTCTACGCGATAGGCGAGGCGGGACTGCTCAACGCGCTCTACGACGCGGGCATCACGATGAACGACGTCAACCCCGATTATGTCGTCGTGGGCGAGGGCAAGTCGTATTCGCTCGACACGCTGACTCGCGCGACGAATCTCGTCATGAACGGCGCGCGCCTCATCGGCGCGAATTCGGACGTGTCGGGACCGATCGAGTCGGGCATCGCGCCCGCGTGCCGCGCGCTCGTCGCGCCTATCGAGATGGCGACGGGTAAGCAGGCGTACTTCTGCGGCAAGCCGAACCCGCTCATGATGCGCACGGGTCTGCGCCTTCTCGGCTGTCACTCGAACGAGGCCGTCATGGTCGGCGACAGGATGGACACGGACGTGATATCGGGGCTTGAATCGGGTATGTCGACAGTGCTCGTGCTGTCGGGCGTCACGACAAGGGAGGACCTGCGCACGTACGCGTACCGCCCAAGCGAGGTACTTGACGGCGTCGGAGACATAGTAGCCGCCGCGAGGGGCGAGATTTAATAAATCAAACTCAAACACGCCGCGACATCGCGGCGTGTTTTTTATAAGTTAAACACAACGCCGTCCAAGTGAGGGCAGCGTTCACACGTTTCCGCGAAGCGGAAACGTGTCGCAGGTCGGCGCGTCAGCGACGAACTGCCGCCGTAAGGCTTCGCAGCCACACCTACGCGCACCGTGCTCGTGCGAGGCTCGACGCTCCCATCGTCCGACGCAGACACGACGCTCTGACGGTGATATCGCCCTGTCGCGATGGAGCTGTTCGCAGTCAGCGATAACGCGGTGTTCTTTTGGAGAGGGGGTTCGGGGGAGGACCTTTTCATCGAAAGAAAAGGTCCTCATCCCGTGCCGTCCCTTTCTTGCGAGAAAGTCCCCCTTGTCAAAAACCTGCTTTAAGGTGTGAAAGACGTCACCACGTCAGGTATGCAAAGGTAGCTGCCGGTGGGTGCGTACCGCACAACGAGCCGTGGTGAACGGAGATTCAGGCTATGGCAACATTTTATTGCTTACGCTCACAGTGTAAAGATGATATTTCGTCCTTCGCACGAAGGAACCACGCGTGTTAAGGACCTCTTTCCAAGCCGGGAAAGAGGCCCTTAACAATCCCGAAAGCGGCACAGCGTGCCGTCGATGTTATCCAGTCGGCGGCAAAAAAGGCAATAGGGCGCAGACCGCGTTATCACTTCCTGCGAACAGCTCCCTCGCGACGGGTCGATATCGCCCGTCGACACGTCGTGTCTGCGTCGAACCGTGTCGCGCCGTCAACGCATGAGAGCGTTGCGTGAAGGTGAAGCTGCGAAGCCTACGGCACGCTGCCCGTTTGCGACAGCGCACAGTAAAACTTTTCTTGAAAGTTCGGCGCGCGTCACAGCGTGCACAGCCAATATATGACGCCGTAGACGGCGCCGGACAAGATGCCGTAGAGTATCACGGGTCCGGCGACGGTGAATATCTTCGCGCCGACGCCGAGCACCCATCCCTCCGCCTTGTTGTCGATGGCGGGCGACACGACCGCGTTCGCAAATCCCGTTATCGGCACGAGCGTGCCCGCGCCCGCGAATTTTGCTATCCTGTCGAATACGCCGATGCCGGTCAGAAGCGCCGCGATAAACACGAGCGTCACCGACGCGATAACGACGGCGTCCTTTTCGTCGGCGCCGAGCCATTTATAAAGCTCGCCGAGCAGCTCCGCTATCGTGCATATCAGCCCGCCCACGATAAACGCGCCGACGCAGTTCTTCGCGCACGGCGACTTCTTCGCCGACTTGTCCGCGTACCGCTTGTATTCGTCGTTTGAAATGTTCATTTTCTTTTCCTTCCATGCACATTTACTTTGATTTAGTATGCGCATGCGGATGCGGGAATATACGAAAGACGAACGCGGGCATCGTTTATTTTGACTCGGGCATGTACCAGTAAGAGTTGAAGCCGTAAAGATACGTGAGCGCGCCGCGCGGCATCTGCGTTATCGCGTTATAGACATTGTAAAAGTCTCCGGCGCCCGAGCTTGCGCTTACAGCGCCGAACACGGCTAAAATTATGAGCTTCGGGAAAATCATGCCGACGATAAACGGCAAAAGTCCGAGCACGATGCTCGGCATCAGCGACATGACGATGAAGCGCGTCTTTGTCATTACCTCGGGTCCGACGACGAACAGCATCCCCTCGCCGAAATTCGTGTACATGTAGACGTCGCCGCGAAAGCAGAGAGCGTGGATAATTTCGTGCGGGAACAGACACAGCATCGAGAGAAGGCAGCCTATCGGGATCTGCCATATCGAGTTTTTATCAAAATACGGCGCGCAGCGAAATCCGGCGATTATGCCGAACACGGCGAAAACGCCGATACTCGCGACGTTTGCGATGATGCCGAGCTGCTTTGTGTTTTCGGCTTCCCTGAATTTCACGGCTCCCGGCATGTGTTCGCCGTGCGGCAGCGACTCCGGGTCCTTGTTGTATTTGCCCATGTAGTGCAGCTTCATATATTCCCTCCGAAACAATTTTTCGATATTATTCTACCGCATAAACGCATTTGTGTCAATGCAGCGGCTTCGAGTGACCCTATACCCCGCATTTTTTCGTTTGACATATCATAGAAATGAGTATATAATATAAATGCAAGCATATAAAGGAGGCATATCGGATGAAATTCTGGGAGGACGTATCGAAGACCGCGACCGACGCGGCTAATTATACGGTCAAAAAGGCGGGAGAGTTCACTAACGTGGCGAAGCTGAGGTACCGTCTCCACATCGCGGAGACGAAGCTGGCGTGCACTTACGAGGGCATCGGCAGACTGTATTACAGCGCCGTCATGGACGGCGACGAGACGATGGAGGCGATAAGCGACCTTATGGCGGACGTCGCCGAGATAAACGCCGAGGTCGAGGACATCAAGGCAAAGATCGAGGAGACGAAAAATAAACGCGTCTGCCCGAAGTGCGGCGCGGAGATCGCGCCCGGCAGCACATACTGCAATAAGTGCGGGGAAAAGCTCGAATAAATAAAACTAAACAATAAAAGCGCGGGGGAAAGCTTTTGAGCAAAGCCTTCCCCCGTCTTTTGTAAGCCGTTGTTATTATTCGCCGTCGCCGTCGCCTTCGTCGTCGTAATCGATGTCGGAGTAGAGCTCGTCGTCGAATATCTGCGCCACGCGGTCGAACTCGTCGTCGTCGGTTATCGTCGTGAGTATCTGCTCGCCGTCCTCGTCCGCCTCGAGCTTGAGTATCACGTACTCCTCGTCGTTGTCGGTCGGCGCGAGAGCGTAATATGTGCTGCCCTCAACGTCCGTCTCGCCTATGAGCTCGTATTCGCTTTCGTTTCCGTCGTCGTCAGTCAGCGTTACTATATCGCCGATCTCGTATTCTTCATCAGCCATTTTTATAGTCTCCTTTAGATTCATGTTTATTTTGCGTCGGTATTGCCGACCCGATACATACATAGTAATATAAATCGGCGCGCTTGTCAAGATAAATCGTTGCCTATTTTTCGCGCCCGGTCGCCGCGTGCGCGCATACGGACGAAAGCTCGCAGGAGGAGCACTGAGGCGAGCGCGCGGTGCAGACCTCGCGCCCGAACATCACGAGCCTGTGGCAGAAGTCGGTCTGCTCGCGCGGCTCGACGACAGCCGATATGATGCGCTCCGCGCGTGTCGGGTCCTTCATCGACTCGTCGTAGGCGCCGAGTCTGCCGCATATGCGGATGCAGTGCGTGTCTGCGACGACGCCGGGTATGTCGTATATGTCGCCGAGTATGAGATTCGCTATCTTCCTGCCGACGCCGGGGAGCGACAAGAGCTCGTCCATCGTGTCGGGCACGCGTCCGCAAAAGCGGTCCGCCACTATCGCCGACATTGATTTTATATCGCGCGCCTTGACGTGGTATAGTCCGCACGGGCGAACGATATTCTCGATATCGCCGATATCGCCCGCCGCCATGGAAGAGGCGTCGGGAAAACGGTCGAACAGCGTCTCGCAGACGATGTTGACGCGCGCGTCCGTACACTGCGCCGACAGCCGCGCCATCACGAGGAGCCGCCACGGGTCGCCGTCATAGCGCAGCGAACATTCGGCGTCGGGATAGCGCATTTTAAGCGTGTCGACGGCGACCGCGAAGCGGCGCGCCGCCTCGGATGCGTCCGCGGTGTCAGTTGTTGTTTTCGTTGTCGTTGTTGTTTTCGCCATTTTCGTTTTCTTCGTTTTCTTCCGTTTGAGTGTTGAAGTCGAGGTCAAAATATTCGGTGAACACGTCGCGCACAGCCATTCCCGCCCACGCGCCCTTCGAGCCGTGCTCGATGACGCAAGTCGTGACTATCTCGGGGTCGGAGAGGGGGGCAAAGCCGATGAACACGGCGTTGTCGCTGCTGTTCGAGCCGATCTGCGCCGTACCCGTCTTGCCGCCGACTTTAATGGGGTAATTTTCGAACAGCGTCGCCGTCGTGCCCGACTCGACGACCTCAGACATTGCGTTCAGAATTACGTCGACGTTGGACTGCGACAGCTCGATGGAGCTCATGACGCGCCGCTCGGCGCGCTCGACCGTGCGTCCGTCGTAAGTTTTGACCGAGTCGAGTATATGCGCGTTGTAGCGCGTTCCGCAGTTGATGAGCGCGGACATGTAGACGCTCAGCTGGAGCGGCGTGAACAGGTTGTCGGACTGACCGATCGCGGCTGCGAGCGTGTCGCCGGGGTTCCAGTTGTCGAGGCCCTTTTCCGTCCTGTAATCGGGACCCGCGAGCGCACCCGTCTGCTCCGGCAGCTCGATGCCGGTCGGCTCGCCGAGTCCGAGCGCGCGGCAGTAGCGGTTCATGGTCTGTATCGTCAATCGTCTGCCGATGTCGTAGAAGAAATAGTTGCACGAGACGCGCAGCGCCTCGGACACGTTCACGTCGCCGTGGTTGCGTCCGGTCGACAGATATATCCAGCATCGCGGCGTGTAGCCCGACTCGGCGTAGTAGGTGTAGATGCCCTCGTCGCGTATCGTGTCCGTCGGCGTTATGATGCCCTCCGTCAGCGCCGCCGCGGCGACGGCGGGCTTGAACGTCGAGCCGGGCGGGTACTGTCCCGACAGCGCGCGGTTGACGAGCGGCCCCGACTTGTCGGCGTTGAGCCTGCCGACGTCCTGCCTGTACGTCGAGAGATCGAACGTAGGATATGACGCGAGCGCGAGCACCTCGCCCGTCTTGACGCTTAGCACCGTCATCGCGCCCGCGTCGGCATCCTCGCCGTCGCGGTCGCCCTCGAGCGCTGCCGACTGCGCGTGTATGTATTCGATGTTGTTGTAGAGCGCTTCCTCCGCTGCCTTTTGAAGCTCGATGTCGATGGTGAGGTACACGTCGCTGCCCGCGACGGGCTCCTTTGTTATCTCCTCGGAGATGATGTTGCCGTACTCGTCCTCCGTTATCGTCATCGTGCCGTCCATGCCGTGCAGCTTGTCCTCGAACGCGAGCTCGACGCCGCTTATGCCGACGATGGCGTCGAGGGGATAACCGAGCTCGGTATAATATTCGACATCTTCATCAGTCTGAATTTTGCCCGTTCTGCCGAGTATGTGCGACGCGACGCCCGGCTCGCAGAATATGCGCTCCGCGTGCACGCTCACGCTGTAGCCGCGCAACGAACCCTCCGACATGTACGTGATCAGCTCGATGCCGGCGTCGGTAGCAACGGTGTACGGCGTTCTGGCGGAGAAGTCTTTCGACTCCATATCGTAGCGCAGACGGAGCAGGAAATCGGCGGTGTCGTCGTCGTACTGCGGGACGCCGTCGCCGTCGACGATGCCGTAGCGGTAGGCGAGTCTGTCGACGACATCGTTGAACGTGACGGACGTCGGGTCCTCGCTCGCCTCCTCCATCGCGTGGAGCTGACGCCCGATCTCAAATCCCGACAAAAGCTGCTCGTACATAGAAAGCCCGTACGGGTGCGATTCGTCGCCGATGATGGTGCCGATATCGTCGATCTCGAGCATGCCCATCATTTTGCTGAACGACGACCTGTTCGACCTCACCTCGAGGAATTCCTCGTCGAGCTCGTAGTCGGGAAACTTTCCCGTCGCCGGGAACGCAATTTCAGTGAGCGTGTAGTCGTCGTCGGAGTCGACGATCTTTTGATAAATTTTGATGAGAGCTTCGTTTTCGGCAGCATTCGAGCGCGGGAGCGTGCCGCGGTCGAGCACTATGTCGTATGAATATGCGTTTTTTATAAGCGGCACGCCGTTGCGGTCGAACACCTCACCGCGCTGCGCCTGTATTTTGACGGTGCGCTTGTATGTGTCGTCGGAGACGAGAGGATAATAGTCGCGTCCCGCGATCTGCACGTTTATGAGACGCGCCGCGTATACGAGGCAGACGACGGCGAATAACACGACGAGCATGAAAAGACGCGGCGAGTGCCTGTTTTCAAGGTTATCCATTATAGATCACTCCATCTTGTCACAGCTGCTCCTCCTCGCGCTCGTGACGTCGGAATATGAGATATACGGGGAGCAATAACAGAGCGGGGAACGGCGAGCACACGGCGGTCGACAAAAACTCTGGCAGGATCACGCCTTTTATGACGTCGCCGATGACGAAGCTGTGCCACGTCAAAGTGACGTACAGCATCGTAATAAACGCGCGCAGGACGCATATGCCGCCGTCGAAAATGAGAAACAGAAGGACAGAGCGGCGGTAGTAGTCGGCGGCGGTCTGCCCGCATATGTAACCCGCGAGCATGTAGAAAAGGGGCAGTATCATGATACCCGTGCTGCCGAGCGCGTCCGCGGCGTAGCCTGCGGCGACGCCGAATATCGCGCCGGCTCTGCCGCCCTCGAACATGCCGACGCATGCGACGGCGACGATCATGATGTCGGGCGTCGAGCCGAACGGGCGCAGACGCGTGAAAAACGTCGTCTGGAGCATCAGGAAAATGAGCATCATGACGCCGTAAACGATGTATTTTACGACGACGGAGACCGACACGCCCGAGCGCATCTTTTCGCCAACGACGTCGGTGTGACCTCTGAAAATGCGCGGAAAGCGCGATTCGCGCTGCTTCTGCGTCGGGGCGGGCGATATCTGCTTTATGTTCGTGTGCGGCGCCGGCGGTATTTTATTCTTCCGTGACTGTCTCATACGATTTTATCACCATTACGCGCGAGAGGTCCTCGAGGTCTGCGGCGGGACGAACATACGCGACGGTCGTGCGGCTGTACTCGTCAGCCTCGATGCGCTCGACGATGCCGAGCACGAGTCCGCGCGGGTATATGCTGCCGAGCCCGCTCGTCAGAACGCGGTCGCCGACCTCGACGCCCGAGTCTGCGGACAGGTAAGTCAGCTTGCAAAGCCCTTCCTCGCGCATGTTGAAGTCGCCCTCGAGCAGTCCGACCTCGCCCGTTCTCTCAATATACGCGCCGACGCTCGACGCTGATTCAATTATAGTCCGTACCTGACACCAGTTTTTGCCCGCCTCGCTGACGTAGCCGACGATGCCGTCGGACGTTATAACGGGCATGTTCGCCGTAACTCCGTTGTCGGTTCCGACGTCGAGAGTGAACACGGTCATGTAGTTGCCGACCTCGCGTCCGACGATGTCGGCGATGGTGAAGTCATATTCCGTATGCTCGCGCACGATGCCGATGTATTCGTACAGCCACTCGTTCATCTCCTCAATTTCGTCGACGCGGTAGCTGCGGTCGCGAAGCTCGTCGAGCTCAGCGCGGAGCTGTTCGTTTTCGGCTTTGAGGCGGTCGAACTCGGTGAAGTAGTCGGTGAAGCCCTCGACGGCGTCCGTCACCTTCGTGAACAGTCCCTGTAAAGGCGAAAGCGCCGTCTTGACGGCGCCGCGTATGTAGTCGGACAGTCCCATCAGCGACAGCACTGACGCGACTATGACGACAGCGAGCGCGACGCATAATATCAGAATAAAAAACTTGTTGGCAAACAGCTTTTTAGGCATTTTTCACTCCTTGGGGGACCGACGGCGTCACATCGGCGTCGACGGCTTTTCGGGTCACGGCTGCATGTTCACTTGAGTACGAACAGCGAGATGGCTTGTCCGATAGTGAGAATATCGCTCGAGCCCGAGAATTCGAATCTGACCTTGCCGATGCCGGGGAAGAACAGCTCGAGCTCGCCGTCGTAGCCGAGGACGCCCGCCGTCTCGACCGAATATGCCGAGACGTGGCTGTACGGCAGGGAAGTGAAGTCGCGGCGCGTGCCCGTCATGCCCTGCTTGTTGACGGTGATTA
>CANQMJ010000099.1 GCA_947624945.1 uncultured Clostridia bacterium
ACTCCCGTGTCGTCAGGGGGATCTCCTCTCCGTCATAGACCGCCGTGCGCTCATCCATGTCCAGCCGCAGCTTTCCGATCTCGAGCTTGTGTGAGGTGGCGATCTTTGCCCGCCGCAAAAGCGCGCCGATGCGCAGAAACAGCTCGTCGAGGTCAATGGGCTTGACCATGTAATCGTCGATGCCGATGCGGTAGCCGCGCTGCTTTGACGCGAAATCGTCCCGCGCCGTCATAAACAGGATAGGTATGTCCTCGTTAAGCGAGCGCACCGTTTTCGCGAACTCATAACCGTCGATGCCGGGCATCATAATATCGGAGACGATCAGATCAAAGGTGTTTTCGTACATGGCATCGTAGGCTTCATTTGCATCGAGGCACCCCACAGCCTTATATCCGCTGCCGTTCAGGAAAGAACAGACTGTGCGGTTCAGGTCACGGTCGTCCTCCACCACCAAAATCTGAAACATAACGTGCACCTCCGTGGATCCGTTTTACTTATTGTAACACACAAATGTTAAAGTTTTGTTTGCGTTTTGGAATTTTCTAAAATATTTCACAAAACCGAACGAACCGGCACGTGAAAAGCGCTATATAAATAAAAGCAGGCGCAGGATAAAGTTCACGCGGCAAGTCTGTCTTGTAAATCTGCTTTACAAATTAAAAATAATATGATATGATAAATATATCAACACTGTTTCATATAAGGATCGACCATGAAAATATTAAAACCGCTCTCATTCATTATATCCGCGATGCTCTGTCTCGTGCTGCTCGTTTCTTGCAATAACCCCGCGAATGACGGCGGCGGGGACACGCAGAATGAAACGGAAAGTCAAAATAAGCCGGGCGGGAACTATCTTGCGGACAAAAAATTCGACACTGACGAATATATGGAAGGCTTCGACGCGGACCATGTCGGTATCAGCAAGGTCGGAATACCGATGTGCGCGTCCGACGACGCATATTACATGCTCGATGGCAGAGGCGGCGGCGATCTGATATATTATTACGACAAGCTGTCGGGGACATCGGGTCCGTTGTGCGCCAAGCCCGACTGCATGCACAATACGAGCGAATGCAGCGCATATGTGCGCGTATCGCTCGCGATAGACTATTACGACGGCAGGCTCTACTTCCTCGACACGGACGAAAAAAACAACTTCTGCGTCTGCTCGTGCGCCCCGGACGGGACTGACAAAAAGCAGGTAGGCCTCTATGAGGAGGCGAAACCGGGCGGCAACGGTTTCGGCAATTTATATTCGTTCTGCCATCGCGGATATTTCTATACGTCGTATTCGAGACAGAGCTTTGAAAACGGAGAGTATGTCAAGCACATCTATCTGACCGCCACTTCCCTTTCGACAGGCGAAACGGTCACGCTCCTTGACGAAGTAAGCAATAATTTCCCGGCAAAAAACTTCTGCGTCGAGCCTGAGGGAAATAAAATCTACATTATGACGTCGTCGTATGTTGACGGTGACGCTGAAACTGCAAAGGAAAAAGTCAGATTCAGAGTTCTCGACACAAAAACGCGCGAAATATCGGATCTGTGCGAGCTCGTTCCGGTCGGAGATTTTGTGCGCGGCATGATCGTGATCCGCGACAAGGGCATCTTCATCCGCACCGAAAAGAAAGACGAGGCGGGCGCACGGATAAATTATATCGAGCTCGTTGACACGGACTCATGTACGAGCCGCGAGATATTCTCCCACAGCGGGGACATCGATCTGACCGAGGAGTGCATTTTCGTCGACTGCGAAATAAGTGACGACGGGACAGTCGGCTTTGAAGCATATGACTACGACATAAACAAACTGACGTTTGATAAAGCGCCGACCCTCGGCGCGGACTGCGGGATATCGGGCGGCGTGCAGATCGTGGGTATCAAAAACGGCGTTGTCTTCGGCGGCTCCCTTGACGGTCGGTATGTCGGCTTCGCCCTCGACGGCTCAGCCGCAGACGTACTGCTTACGCTCGATAACCAATAATACATATCGCGGGGGAGGGGTTTGCGATGGAGCTCAAACTCGAAAATGTCACAAAGCGATACGGCAATACAGTCGCCCTCGACGGGCTGTCCGTGACGTTTCATGAGGGCATATACGGCATACTCGGCGCAAACGGCGCCGGCAAGTCTACGATGATGAATCTCATCAGCGACAACATAAAGCGCGACGGCGGCTCTGTCACATATAACGGCAAAGACATAATAGCGCTCGGCGACAAGTTCCGCGCTGTCCTCGGATATATGCCGCAGCAGCAGGGGATATACGAACGGATGACGGCGGAGAGCTTCGTTTCGTACATAGGCCGCCTCAAAGGGCTTAAAGGGCGCGAGCTGCGGGAACAGACAGCGCAGGTATTGAAGCTGACGAATCTCGAGGGAGTCAGGCACAAAGCCGTCGGTCAGTTTTCGGGCGGCATGAAACAGCGTGCGCTTCTTGCGCAGGCGCTTCTCGGCGACCCGAAGGTGCTCATACTTGACGAGCCGACGGCGGGACTCGACCCGCGCGAGCGCATACGGATACGCGAGTTCATAAAGGAGCTGTCGGCTGACAGGATAGTTCTGCTCGCAACACATATCGTATCCGATATCGAATCTATCTCCGACTATGTGCTGATGCTCAAAAAAGGACGTCTTATAGGCATCGACACGCCGTCAGCTCTCATATCGTCGCTGCCCGAGTCGTGGACGCCCGTATCGGGGCGGCCGAGCCTTGAGGACGTGTACCTCTGCTTTATAGGTGACCGGTGATGAGCGAGTGGAAACGTGTCTTTTCGGATACAAGGCGGCTCATACTTGCGCTGACTGTGACGGCGCTTTGCGCGGTCCTGTTTCTGTCGTCTCTCTTGTACCGCATAGAGCCGGGCGCATTCGGCGACATGATCGCGGCGCAGAAGGCGGCGCGGACGATATATTCTCAGTGCGAAAACAAAAACTGCGGCGAGATCATCGCTCTGTGCGATGAGATCACCGCGAAAATATCCGCGTACTGCTCGTACATCAACGGCGGCATCACATACGCGGACGAAAACGGAACATTTGATGATGTCGAAGCATACATATCGGAGACGTTCCCGCGGCTCATATCGCTTTCGGATGACGCTTATGCTGTCAACCGCTTCGGCGGCGTGCTTTTGACGGCGGTCAACGAAATACGCGCTGAGGCGGAGCACATCGACGGATACGGAGATTATCTTTCGTCGATAGAGAAGCAGGCGCAGGTGATGTCGGGCGTCGGGATATTTCAGGGGAGCGTCGAGCACGACGGCTTTACGTCGGCGAATATAAAAAAGACCGCCGATGATTACGCGGCGATGCGCGACGTTGAGGTGATATTCGGAAGCGGCGCAGCCGTCGAGCACTGGATATCGTACAGCTACGCGGACTATTTTTTCCTTGTGATGATCGTACTTATAGTTCTTGCGTTTTTGGAAGACCGAAAAGGCGGACTTTGGCACGTCATACGAAGCTGCAAAAACGGCAGGACATCGCTCGGCATAACGAGGCTTGAAATATTAATCTGCGGCTCGCTCATCTCTACATTTCTCATATATTGCGTGCCGCTCATGCTCTCGTGCGCCGTCTCCGGCGGCATCGGAGATATACAGAGACCGATACAGTCGCTCGTTTCGTTCCGCTCATGTACGGCGGCGGTGTCCGTCCTCGGCTGGCTTTTGAGATATTTCTTTCTGAAGGTTTTATCGGGCGTATTCATAGGGCTGTTATTTTGGTGCGTTCTCGGTACGCTTTCAAGCCCGCAGTTTTCACTCGCCGTGCTCGGCGCGGTGCTCGTGTCCGAATACGCGCTCTACGAATTTATCCCCGCGGGAAACGCGCTCGATATATTCAAATATCTCAACGTTTTTTCCTATATCCGCATATCGGACCTGTATACCGATTACGTCAATATAAACATGTTCGGAAAAGCGCTCGGCGTGCGCGGCGTGATGCTCTCCGTGATGATATGCGCGGTCTTGGGTTTGGCGGTTTTCGCAGTACTCATACAGGCGAGGCGCCGTCCAGAAGGTCACAGGAGCATACTGTCGGGAATCGACGCCATGCTCAACCGATTCTTGGATATTATCCGAATCCGTCTCTCGCTCGGCGGCTGGGAGATGTATAAATCTCTCGTCTACGGCGGCGGCATCATTATCGCCGCCGCGGTCGTGATACTCGGCGGCTCGCTTGATTTTCGCGGCATCGTTCCCGTGAACGGCGGCGACTACGTTTATAACGCGCTCGTCATCGACCGCGAGGGAGTGATCGACGACAGCTTTGACGAATATGTGGAGCGCATTCGAGAGAGCGACGCGGGCGCCGAGCTTGCGAACGTGGCGGAAAGGCTCGAACGTGACGCCGACGCCGTCAGGGAAAGGGCGACTGCGGGCGGCTACGAGCCGTGGCTCGTATACGAGACGAACTACCGCATCTACTTCGGCGACTACGCCGCATCCGTTCAGCGTCTGAACGGCACGGCGGCGATACTGTTCACCGTGTTTTTGTGCGTGTCCGGGATAACGTATGAATATCAGTCCGGCACCGTTTACATGGTGCGTTCACTTAAGCGCGGAAGGGGCGCTCTGCTCACACGAAAGCTGCTCGCGGCGGCGCTGTTTGCCGTTATCGCATGGGCATCCGTATATTTGCGGGAAATATCGGACTTTATCGCATACTGTCAGCCGAAGACGTTCTCCGCACCCGTGCAGAATCTCGGGGCGCTGTCGCAGTTTCCGCTGAGGATAACGATAGGTCAGTACATACTGCTTTTAAACGCGCTCCGGCTCGTCATGCTCACGTCTGTATCGTTTATATCGCTTTTCATCGGCTCGTTTACGAAAAATGTGCTCGGCGCGTATCTACTCGGGACGGCGGCGCTCGTGCTGCCTGCCGTACTGACAGTCCTCGGACTCGACGTCATGAAATACTTTTCGCTCGTACTCCCCGTTTCCGCAGCGGAGCTGCTGTGGGGTATGGGAGGCGGCAGCGTCATTTACGCACTTCCGTGGGCAGTCGCGGCCGCACTCGGCATCGCGGCGGTCATTCTCACGAGGAAAAGATGGGTAGGCGAAGAAAAGCGCCTCAGGCCGCATACGACGGTAACGACGAAAACGGATCATTGGAAAAATCTTTGACCTTGCCGTACTCGGAGCCGATGCAATATAATGTTGCTTGACATTTGCGCACCGCGTATCGTATATTTTTCTTGTCGAAAAAACGAAAATATACGAAAGGGTGAAAAAAACATGGTAGGAAATAACATAAAACGTTTCCGCACCGAGCGCGGCATAACGCAGGACGAGCTGGCGGAAAAGCTGTCTGTCACGCGTCAGGCTGTGTCGAATTGGGAGCGAGGCAAAACCGAGCCCGACATCGAAACGCTCGACAGACTCGCGCAGGCGCTCGACGTGTCGGCGGAGGCGCTCATATACGGCGAGGAAGCAAAGAAAAAGAGCAAACAGATCTGCTTAAAGATCAGCCAAAACGGCATAGAGTTCGGCTCCACGCTCGCGATGATAATATCGTACGTGACGTGGCGCTCGATCGGCTGGGCGATACTGCACGGCATGCTCGGCTGGGCATATGTGATATATTATGCGCTAAAATATTGAAAAGATTATCTTTCGAAAAATTTCGAAAAAATATTGACACCACGTCTCCGGCTTGGTATAATATATCAGATAAACACCATGCTGTTGCGAAGGGGGGGAGAAAAGAAATGGCTGAAATCAGAGTCAAGGAGAACGAATCTCTTGACAGTGCGCTTCGCAGATTCAAGCGTCAGTGCGCAAGATCCGGTGTCCTCGCCGAGCTTCGCAAAAGAGAGCATTACGAAAAGCCCAGCGTAAAGAAGAAGAAAAAGGCTGAGGCTGCAAGAAAGCGTAAGTACAAGTAATTTTCAGTACTGCATTATAAAGTGCAGACGACGAACATGCTCAAAGGAAAGCGGTCATACCCGGAAAACGTCCGTGTATGACCGCTTTCTGCTTTTCATCAAAGCCGCGCCGCCGCATTTCCATCGAACTTCCGTAAAAACCGTGTTTTATACAAGCGACGAAAATAAACGCCGCATTTTATACGCTTGCATAATATCGCTGAAAAAGACGCCGTTCGGCGTCTTTTTTCTCGCTTACTCTTCTATCACCATCACCATCGCGGGCGGGTTCTGACTTTTGCCCGACGGGTCGTCGTAATTGCCGTCTGTCAGCAAGCCGCGAGCCATCGCCTCGCGTATCGTCGCGACAACGAGCGCGTTCTGCGCGAACATATACTGCTTCTGCTTCGGCACGCTGTCGAGGTGCGGCGGCAGCTTCGCACGGCGGCCGGGAAGAAAGTCCGCAAACAGCGCCCTCAGCGGCTCGCGCATACGATCCCTCGCCGCTTTTTCATGCTCGCGCAGCTTTGAAAATGCGTCACCGTCGATAACGGGCACGTTGACGTGCGGTTTGCCGTTTTCGGTGCGCAATAGGCGGCACTCGACGAGCCACGGTATCGCTTTGAGATACTCGGGGTCGAAGCGCGTCTTTTCTATGTCCGCGCCCGTGTGTATCAGATAGAGCAGCTCCGTATATATGTCGTCGAGACCTATGGGATCCTTCACGCGCATGCCGTCGGGTATTATCTGATAACGGCGGTTCGGGTAACACTCGGTGCCGTATATGTTGAGCGTGACGCGCTTTTTGCCGTCGTAATTTTCAAGCGTGCCGAATCTCCAGCCCGAGTACTCGTATGAAAGTCCGCGATCGTCGCCGTCGTCGTCGTGACCGTCGCCGTAAACACGCCCGAACGCTATCCAGCAGCCGCCGTCGGGCCGCTCGGGGAACGTCTGAAATTCGCCGAGAACGTCGCACGTCGGATCGTATATGCCGTAGTCGAGACAGCGGAACGCGAAGTACAGCTCGAGCGAATCGCGCGTCTCGGGTTCGAGCGAAAGATACGTCCCGGACACGCGAATTTTATCAAGCTCCGACTCTATCGGACCCCAGAACGCATCGAAATTCTCCTTCACGAGCGCGACCTGATCGGGTATGTATCTGCGCTCGTCGCGATTTGAAAATATCATAAAATCGGCGTAGTAGCTGCTCCCCGTCTGCTTCATCAGCTCCGCATTCGTCAGCCGCTCCACTATCGGCTCGACGTATGCGGTCGGGATTCCGATCGCGCGCGACAGCTCCTCGACCGTGACGGGCTTTTCATACGCGCGGTATAAGAGGTTTTGCACGATGAGGTCGTCGTTGACTATCGACATCGGCTCACCGCGCACTCCCCAGTTGCCGCTGTTCGAGACATACATTTTTATCGGCGCGTAGCTTTGCTTTTCGTAATTTTCCATATTTGTGATGCCTTTCTTTATCCGCTCTCTCCCCGAGTAAAGGCGGCTCTTGACCGTGCCGACGGGCACGGATAGCGCACGCGCGATATCCTCGACTGATTCGCCGCCGTAGTAGTGGCGCACGATGACCTCGCGGTATATACGCGACAGGTGCGCGACCTCGCGCCGCACCGCCTCCGCCTCGTCAGTTTCGGCGATGCGCTCGAGCGCTCCGTCGTCGGCGGCGATGTCGAAGTCGTCGCCGAGCCTCATGACGGGATGGCGGTAACGGCGCCGCAGCATGTCGTTATAACGCCTGTCCATCACGCGGCACAGCCACGCACGCACGTCGTCGATGCGGCCTCCGCGCTCCATGAACGCGAGCGCGGCGAGCAGCGTGTCCTGCGTCAGATCCTCGGCGTCATACGTGTCGCCGCATTTGCGCCGCGCGCGCTCGAGAAGAAAGTCTATGTTTTTATGAAGCTCTCCGTATTTGTCACTGTTGATGTCGTCCATGCGGAGCCTCCCCGGTCGTTTGAATGCATTCACATATATAGTCGCCGATGACGCGCCTGCGTTCGGTCGGAGCATGAAAAATTTTGCCGAAATCGTACATTTTTGTCGGCTGTGACACCGACGCGCAGTCTGTTATCCGCCGAAAATGACGGACAAAAGGTATAATATCAATATCGAAAGCATCACGCAAAGCGCCGCACGACCTATAAAGCACATCGCGCGCCATGCAAAGCCTCGCACACGCTCGCGTTTGTCGAACCACGACCCGTCGGCGAAATATTTTTCGTATATCACGCCGTTGTTCGCCGCCGCCTCGTCGAAGGTGGGCAGTCTGTCACGGCGCGCGCCCGATAGCGTTTTCGCAAGCTCGGACGCGGTGCGCGCCATCATCGGCGCGTCCAATATGCCGTGCAGACGCGCCGACAGCGAACGCACCGACTCGGCGTCCTCGGCGACACGCTTCCGCTTGACGTACAGTATCGAAGCTGTCGAGTCGGGATCGTACACCATCGTCTTTATCTCCTCTATCGAGAACCGCGCGCGGCGAAGTACTGCGACCGTGCGCAGACGCTCGATGTCGCCGTCGCCGTAGTCGCGGAAATCGCGTCCGTTTTTGTCGACCGTTTTGGGCGACACAAGTCCCGCGTCCTCATAAACGCGTATGGCGCGCTCCGTCAGTCCCGTCGCCGCCGCCGCTTCCTTTATCCTCACTCTGCATCACCTTCGCTTTCGATTTTTGCGGGCAGCTCGATCGGCGCACTTTTGAAAAAATCGATCGCATCCCCCATGTTGCATGTGCTTGACAGAAGTATAACGTGCTCTGTGTATCCGCCGCTGTCTACGATCACGACGACGAGATCTTCAAACTCGCTGTCTGCGTAAATAATGTGTCCGCCGAAAAGGTCGATCTTTACGCCGAGACGATCGTGCAGCGATGTTATCCGATCCGCATTTGTCGAAAACGCCGCGGTCAAAACGGCGCCGTCGCCGCCGGACAGCACGCCTTCGTATATCCCGATATCGCCCTCGACAGACGGCTCGCGGAAAAGGTACCGCTTCCGCTTGACTGTCATGCTCGCCGCATTTTCACATACGTCATAGTCGCCGGCGCTGTCTATGGGCAGGTCGTCGAGCGTCAGCGATATGCCCGCGTATCTGAGCGTTTTGACGGACGTTATCGGCATCGACACGACGAGCGCTATGACCGCAAGAAACGCGGCGACGGCGGCGAGTATGCGTACCGGCGACAGATGCCCCGACGCGGTATAGAACATGTCGG
>CANQMJ010000100.1 GCA_947624945.1 uncultured Clostridia bacterium
TTATTTTATTGATTGTTTTTCGGTTTGCCGTATCAGGTAATCCATAAGGTCTACCCGCTTTTGACTTTCGTGCATCCTGTCAAGCAGACCGCAGCGGCATTGCTTGAGGAATCTTGTCAGTTCGCTCATGTTGCCCGTTTGTAAGATACGCTCGGCTTTCACAATTTCCTCCGCTTTGCATCCCGCGTCGGCCATCCCCGTGAGCAGATTTTCCGTTTGTTCGCTCATATCTTATCCTTTCTGCATCCGGCTTTTTTCTGACATCTACAGTATAACACGTTGACATATCCCGTGCTAATGGTTATAATGAATATCGTGATATTCTTTTAGTGAATATCACGATATTGAACGGAGGACAACAATATGGAAATCCGTACTTTAAGATACTTTCTCGCCATTGCAAGAGAAGAAAACATGACCAAAGCGGCGGAGATCCTGCACGTTACCCAGCCCACTCTTTCCAAGACGCTGCGGGCATTAGAGGACGAGCTGGGGCAAAGGCTGTTTACACGGCACAGCTTCAGCATTTCGCTGACCGAGGAAGGAATCCTTCTCAGAAAGCGGGCGGAAGATTTAGTTTCGATGGCGGATAAGATCATCGGCGAATTTGTGTCTCTGGATGATATAACCGGCGGAGATATTTATTTCGGACTGGCTGAATCCTATCAAATTCGTTATCTTGCACAGGAGATCAAACGTTTCAAAGAGTTTTATCCCGGTCTGCGCTATCATATCAGCAGCGGGGACACGGAACAGGTCACGGAAAAGTTGGACAAGGGCATTCTTGACTTTGCCGTGCTTGCGGAGGAGCCGGATACAGCGAAGTATCACTATCTCACCTTCCCGGAAGCGGACGTTTGGGGACTGGTAATGCCTAATGATTGTCAACTTGCCAAGAAAGAATGTATATGCGTCGATGACCTTGTCGGGCTTCCTTTGTTCTGTTCTGAGCAGGGATGGGAAAAGGATATTTCCCATTGGTGCGGGGAACGGATCAATGAATTACATCTTGAAGGCTCGTTTAGGCTCTCTTATAACGGCTCTCTTTTTGTGAGTGAGGGACTTGGATATCTATTGACATTTGACCATCTCATAGACACAAGTCCGATAAGCGGACTTGTGTTCCGCCCGCTTTCACCGAAATTGGAGGCAAAGATGTACTTGATTTGGAGAAAATATCAGGCTTTTACGCCTATCGCGGAACGTCTGCTTGCGGGATTGAAAGATAGGTTTGTCTGAGATTTAATGGTTTCAGGTTTCTATACTGCTGTTGAATCCTTCATGTAACTATATTGGTGTCTTTGGAGAGAATTTCAAGGACAAATGCTCCTGTATAAGCCACTCAAAATAAAGCGCCCGTCTCCGATACGGCTGACACGTTCCAGCCGCCGGAAACGGGCGTTTGGCCTTATATTTTGGATTTCCGATTACCGCCGGTGCTGTTGTTATGGCGTGTGCGATGTTGCCGTTGAACAAGAAAAAAGAGAACAGCCATACCCGGATGGATTTCCAAATATGGCTGTTTTCTTTTGTTGCATCCCCGTTTGGCAGCTACCCTGTGTCAGTATTATTTCGATACTGTTTTATTGGAAGCTGCCTGATGAGGACTTTTTCTTCATAAGAAGAAAAGTGGTAGTTTGTCGCTTCGCGCCAACCTACGCCCGAACCCCCTCTCCAAAAGAATATCGCGTTATCACAATCAGCGAACAGCTACCTCGCGGCATGTCGATATCGCCGCCAAAGCGTCGTGTCTTCGTCAAGCCGTGTCGCGCCGTCAACGCTCGAGCGAAGTGCGTGTAGGTGAAGCTGGGAAGCCTCCGGCTCTTTGCCATTACTTGGACGATGACTTTTTTGCTTCGCAGAACGTGCTGTGTAATGATCTAATGTACAAACAAACCGCCGTGAGGCGGTTTGTTTGCATATGTGCCGCAGGTCCGTTTGTAAAATTCCCACAATTTTTGCATTTCCCGCGCACAGATTTTACATTTGACACATTGACATGATTTTAGCGCGGGGATATAATCTAATAAATATGAAAGAATTATGCGGCGGGACGTCGGAATGATACTGATACTTTTTATTTTTTGGATAATTTTATCTGGCAAGGTCACGCTCGAAATAGCTGTCTTCGGCGCGATTGCGACTGCGCTCGTATACATAATAACGTCGCGCGCGCTCGGCTGGGACATAAAACGCGAGCTTGCGTTTTACAGGCTGACGCCGCACATCGCCGCTTACGGCGCGCTGCTGCTTGTCGAGATAATAAAGTCCAACATCGCCGTTCTGCCGTATGCGTGGGGGATAAAAAAGCCGAACGGGCGCATCGTTGAGTTCGATTCGGGGCTGCAAAGCGAGACCGCGGTCGTGGTGCTCGCGAACAGCATCACGATGACGCCGGGCACGATAACGATATCCGCCGACGGCGGACGGCTGACGGTACACTGTCTTTCGCCAGAGTTCGCGGACGGCATCGAATCGACAAGGTTCGCGAAGCGGCTTTCCAAAATGGAGAAAATACCGGGGGTGATAAAGAAATGACTGTCGCGGAAGCGTACAGATATATGTTCCTCGCCGTGCTCGCGGCGCTGTCCGCGTATGCGTGCTGCGGCATCGTCCGCGCGATAACGACGAAAAACACCGCATGCCGCGTGCTCGGCGTGAACATGACGGGCAGCGCCGTCATCGCCGCGATAATAGTCATGACGGTTATGATGGGGGAGAGCTACCTCGCCGACGTGGCGCTTTTATACGTGCTCGTCAACTTCGTCTCGGTCGTGATACTCAACCGCGTCTTTGTCGCGGCCAATGAAAAAAAGCGCGGGGAGGCGAAAAAGTGATGGCAGAATGGGTCAGATTCGGCATCAGCGCGTTATTTGCCGCCGTCGGGATATTCGCGTTCATAAGCGCCGCCGTCGGCGCGTTCCGCCTCGACTATGTGCTGTCGCGCATGCATGCGACGGCGCTCGCCGACACTGTCGGCATCGGCGCGATAGCGATATCGGCGGCGATCGCGGCGGGCGTCGACTTCGTGACGCTGAAGCTCTTATTTTCGGCGGCGGCGATGGTTTTGACCTCGCCGGTGTCGACGCATATGCTCGCGGAGCTCGAGTACAGGACGGGCGACGAGCTTTATAAGCACGTCAAATTCAAAGTCGGGAAGAAGTGGGAGAGACTGAAATGAGCGGAGATATCATCGAGGGCATAAGGATCGCGCTGCTTATAATGCTCATTATCGCCGCAGTCGCGGCGAGCGTGATGAAAAAGCTCGTGCCGGCGCTCATAGTTTTCACCTCGTTTTCGCTCATAATGGCGCTTTTGTGGATACTGCTCGAGTCGCCTGACCTCGCCATAACTGAGGCGGCAGTCGGCGCGGGAGTTTCGGGAGTGCTATTTTACATGGCGATACACAGAATGGGTCAGATGAAGGAAAAATTCGAAGATAAGGAGGGCGGCGCAGGCGATGAAAAAGCCAAAGACGCAGCCGGAGACGGCGAAGTCAAGCGGGACGGCGGCGAGCAGCATTAAAAAGTGGCTCGACTTCGACCTTGACATAGATTCGCTGCCGGTGCCGCCGCCACGTGAGAGCGCGGAGGACGACGGCGGCGACGAGACGCCGCTGCTCTCGCGCATACCGAAGAGCGCGCCGCGGTTCGTGTATACGGCGCTCGCCGCGATATGCTCGATAGTGCTGACGGCGACGCTGATATTGACCGTCGAGGGAATGCCGCGTTACGGCGAGGACCAGGACTACATGGACACGGTGACGTACGAGTACATCACGCACGGCATGGAATACACGGGCGCGGTCAATATCGTTGCGGGCATCATACTCGAGTACCGCGCGTTCGACACGCTCGGCGAGTCGTTCGTGCTGTTCTGCGCGGTGACGTGCGTGCTCGTGCTGCTTCGCGCCGACAGCGCGGACTCGCAGCCTGAGGACGTCGTGTTCCGCGACCTGTCGCACGACGCGATACTGCGGCGCACTGTGCGTGCGATCGTGCCGCTCGTATTCATGTTCGGCGTATACGTGCTCTTAAACGGTCATCTGTCGCCGGGAGGCGGATTCTCGGGCGGAGCCGTGATCGGCGCGGGGCTCGTGATGGTGTCGGCCGCGTACGGCGGCGACGTGTCGGGGCGCATCGTCTCGGAGCGCGTATTCAAAATAGTGACGACGTGCGCGCTGTCGTTTTACTGTCTCGGCAAAAGCTACACGTTCTTTACGGGTGCGAACGGGCTTCACAGCATCGTCGGCAACGGCACGCCGGGCGACATCTTGAGCGCGGGGCTGATCCTGCCTTTGAACGTCGCCGTCGGCATGGTCGTGGCGTGCACCGTATACGGCATATACAGAATGTTTGACAAAAGGAGCTTTTAGGCGATGGGCAATCTCTTATACAACTACGAAGAAGCCGTCGCGCTCATACTGTTTTCGATCGGCTTCATGACGCTCTTGTTCCACAAGAACCTCTTGCGCAAGCTGATAGGCATGAACATAATGGACTCGGGCGTTTACCTTTTCCTCGCGTCGATGGGGTACATATACGGGCGCCGCGCGCCTATCGTCGAAAACGGCGACGTGAGCGCTGTGCATTACGTCAACCCCGTCCCCGCCTCGCTCGTGCTGACCGGCATCGTCGTCTCCGTCTCGGTGACGGCGGTCATGCTGTCGCTTGCGGTCAGGCTTTACGAACGGTATCACACCCTCAACCTCGACGAGATCTACGCCGCCGCCCGCACGAGACGCGAGCATCGGTGATTTTTGGGTTTCGTGGGGGAGAGGAAAACTCTTGTAAGAGTTTTCCTCTCCCCCACACCCCCACACCTTTTAGAACTTTTCCTGACTTTTATTTATTTAAGGATAATCAATAGATATATGGAATTTATCAGAAATTTTCCGTTTTTTTCGGTGGCGGTATTTCTGTTTTCCGCGGTCATATGCTCGGTACTGAAACCGAAGGCGGCGCGGATATGGACTGTCGCCGCCGAGACGGCGGTGCTCGCGTTCTCTGCGTGCGTGCTCTACTACACATGGTCGACGGGAGAGTTTTTCCGCTACAATATGGGGCACTTCGACGCGCCGTGGAGCAATCAGCTCCGCGCGGGCGTGCTCGAGGGCGTCGCGGCGACGGGCTTTTCGCTTATTCTGCTTTTGTCGCACATAGGCGGCATGCGATATGTGAACGCCGACATCGAGCACAAAAAGCAGTCCGCGTACTGCACGCTTCTGAATCTCATCGGCGCGGCGCTGATGGCGCTCGCGTACACGAACGACCTGTTCACCGGTTACGTGTTCCTTGAGATAATGACGCTTTCGTCTTGCGGCATACTTATGATAAGACGCGCGGGACGCACGGCGCTCGCGGCGACGCGTTACATGGTGATAAATCTGCTCGGCTCGGGTCTGTTTCTGCTCGGGACTTGCCTTTTCTACGGCATCACGGGTCATCTTCTGATGGAGTACATAGGCGCGGGAGTCGCAAAACTCGACGCGACGGGCGAATACGCGGTGCCGTTGACGGTGACGATAGGGCTCGTATGCGCGGGACTTGCGATAAAGGCGGGACTGTTCCCGTTCCACACATGGATGCCGGACACGTACGGCACGGCGACGCCTACGTCGTCGGCGGTGCTGTCGGGTATCGTGTCAAAGGGATACATTTTCCTGCTCGTCAAGATCATGTACCGCGTCGCGGGCGTGAACACGGAGGCAATGACGGAGGCGCGCCACATACTTTACGTTTTCGGCATACTCGGCATAATCCTCGGCTCCGTCTGGGCGATGCGGTCCGCGTACCTCAACCGCATGATAGCGTTTTCGTCGGCGGCGCAGATAGGGTACATCTTCGTCGGCATAGGGCTCGGCGGGACGGCGGGATTTATGGCGGCGCTGTTCCAGCTCATCGCGCACGGACTGACGAAGCCGCTTCTGTTTCTGTCGGGCGCAAGGCTCGCGGAGTCGTCGGGCGACAGTCAGTATTTCGCCGACTTACAGGGAGCCGCGCACAGGAACCGCGCGGCGGGAGCCGCGTTTACGGTGGCGGCACTTTCTATGGTGGGAATACCGCTTCTTGCGGGATTTCCCGTCAAGCTCTATTTTGCGATTGCGTCCGTGCAGCACGGCATACTCGTCGACGCGGTGACGCTTCTGACGCTGGCTGTCAGCACGCTGCTCAACGCTCTTTACTTTATACGCACGGCGATAAGGATATACACGCCGTCGGTACGTCCGGCTGAGAAAAACGAGTCGCAGGTCGTGATAGATAAAAAGAGCGACCCGGGGCTCGCAGTCGCGGCCGTGGGATTTGCGCTTGCGATTGTGTCGCTCGGCGTGTTCCCGGGCTCGCTCTCGTCGCTCATCACGACGGGACTGTCGATGTTCGCATAAGGGGGAAAAACGGAAGATGACGTTTATTATACTTACGATAGTTATACCGATCATTGCGGGCGCGCTGTTGCCCGTGTGGAGATTCGGCAGCCGCACGACGGCACGCGCCGTATATGTGCTCGCAGCGACGGCAGCGACGTGCGCTGCGGCTGTGACGTCGTTTCTGCGCGGCGAGTCGTTTCTGCTTCTGACGCTCGCTGACGGGGTCACCATCTCGTACGGCGTCGACAGGATCGCGGTCATCTTCGCCGCCGTATTCGCGTTCTCGTTCTTCATCGTCGCGATATATGCGCCCCGCTACATAAAGCACGAGGGGCGCGACGACAGATTCTTCGCATTTTTCCTTCTCTCGCTCGGCGCGATGATGTCGCTGTCTTTCTCGTCGAACCTCGTGACGATGTATTTCTCGTTCGAGCTCGTGACGCTGCTCTCGATGCCGCTCGTGCTCCATTCGGGCACGAAGGAGGCGAATGCGGCGGCGCTCAAATACCTGTTTTACTCGATAGCGGGCGCGCTCATGGGTCTTTTCGGCATCGTGGTGCTCCACCCGATAACGAACGCGGGCGCGTTCTCGCTCGGCGGTTCGCTGTCGTCGACTGCGTCGTCGGCGATGGTGTGCACGGCGGTGTTTATGTGCGTTGTCGGGTTCGGCGCGAAGGCAGGCATGTACCCGATGCACGGCTGGCTGCCGTCCGCGCACCCTGTCGCGCCTGCTCCCGCGTCGGCGCTTTTGTCGGGCATTATAGCAAAGGCTGGCGTCCTTGCCGTGATACGCGTCGTATTTTACGTAGTCGGCATAGACGCGATACGCGGCACATGGACGGCTGTGACGTGGACGGTGCTCGCATCGATAACGGTTGTTATGGGGTCGATGATGGCGTACCGCGAGGACATACTGAAAAAGCGCCTCGCGTATTCGACGGTGTCCAACATCTCATATATGATGCTCGGACTGTCGATGCTGTCCGCGACGGGCGAGCTCGGCGCGATAATGCACTTTATCGCGCACGCGCTGGCGAAAAACGCGCTCTTTCTGTCGGCGGGTTCGGTGATATATAAAACGGGCAAAACGAAGGTGTCGGAGCTGTCCGGTATCGGACGCAGGATGCCGGTGACGATGGGAGCGTTCACGGTCGCCGCGCTGTCGCTGATCGGCATACCGCCGCTGCTCGGATTTACGTCGAAGTGGTATTTGTGCATGGCGGGAGTTGAAGAAGGCGGCGCGCTCGCCGTGATCGTTCCCGCGGTGCTGATCGTGTCGGCGCTTCTGACGGCGGGGTATCTGTTGCCCGTTGTGATAAAAGGCTATTTTCCAGGCAAAGGCAGCGCGAAGCCGGACGTTGACGAAGCTCCCGTGCCGATGGTGTTCGCCGCCGTTTTATTTGCGGCGCTGTCGCTCGTAACGGGCATATTCGCGCCCGTGCTCGCGGACTTCATAGGCGGTGCGCTATGAGCGAATATTTTCTGCTTCTGCCGATACTTATACCGATAGCGGGCGGCGCGGTGTTGTGGTTTTTCCGAACCGGAGACTTGGCGCGCAACATCATAACGGAGATTTTCGTGCTCGCGAACGCTGCGTGTACGTGGACGCTCGCGTTTTTCCGCCCGCAGAATGAGCTTCATATGTTCGCGTTCAGCGAACGTCTCGTTTTGAAGCTGCGCCTTGACGGACTCGGGACGTTCTTCCTCGTCATGGCGTCGACGCTGTGGATATTCGTCGCGGTATATGCGTTTTCGTACATGAAGACGGAGGAACACAGGCATATGTTCTTCACGTTCTTCACGCTGTCGCTCGCCGCCGTCGACGGAGTCGCGCTCGCGGGCAACATAATCACGCTTTACTTTTTCTACGAAATGCTGACGCTGACGACGCTGCCGCTCGTCATGCACGGCTGCAAAAAAGTCGATATGCATGCGGGACGCGTCTACGCCGCGTATCAACTCGGCGGCGCCGCGTTCGCCCTCGTCGGTATAATATATCTCACCTCTGTCGCGGGAGCGGGCGATTTCGTGCTCGGCGGCTACGTCAAGACTGCCGATACGGTCGTTATGGCGGTGTGGCTCGTGATGCTGCTCGGCTTCGGCGTCAAGGCGTGCATATTCCCCCTTTACCGTTGGCTGCCGACGGCGTCGGTGGCGCCGACGCCCGTGACGGCGCTCCTTCACGCGGCGGCTGTTGTCAAAGCAGGCGTATTCGCGGTGATGAGACTGTCGTATTTCACGTTCGACCCCGCGATACTGAGGGGCAGCAGAGTCGGCGGCGCGGGTTTTCTGCTCGCGTGCTTCACGGCTGTGTTCGCCTCGGTGTTGGCCGTGCGCGATGGCCACTTTAAACGGCGTCTCGCGTATTCGACTGTGTCGAATCTCTCTTACATCCTCGTCGGCGTTCTGACGTTCACGGAAGCGGGACTTGCGGCGGGACTCTGCCATATGCTTTATCACGCGATGATAAAGCTGAACGCGTTCCTCGCGTGCGGCGCGTTCATGAAGCGGACGGGAAAGCATAACGTGGAGGACCTTGACGGCATAGGATACAAGATGCCGGTCACGTTCGCGTGCTTCACCGTGTCGGCATTGGCGCTGTGCGGCATACCGCCGCTCAACGGATTTGTGTCGAAGTGGATGCTGCTCTCGTCGGTGACGGAGGGCGGCGACGTGCTCTCGATGATAGGCGGCGCGTCGCTGTTGGCGGCGTCTCTTCTGTGCGCCGTATAC